>CP030759.1:2400000-2700000 GCA_003290465.1 Candidatus Sumerlaea chitinivorans | reverse complement strand
ATGGGCAGTCGCGTTACGCAAGACTGAAGCAAAATCTATTCGCGATCGGGGTCGCGCCTTTCGTTTGGTGGCCTCGATGAAGAAAATGCCATTTCTCGAGCGTAACGCCCCACAAAACGTCTGCCGGGAGCATTTCGGGGCCAGCCTCCCGCTTTACCGAACACTTTTCGGTTAGCACTCCAATAGGCCGGCTGCGATAAGGTCGTCGGGACAATTCATGCTGATCGCTGTGGCAAACATCTCTGGGGAAATGGCTATTTCGTGCGGTCGAAGATCAGCAATCACACGCTGGAGTCGGTACTCGCCGGCATCGAGCGCTTTCCGAACATAACGAAGTGCATCCGGACGCCACACGGACGGCAGGGGTTGCCAACTGTTCCCACAATGAATCACGCATACCTCCGCATAGTAAGCATGGCCAGCCGCATGGGCCAACACTTCGAGCAAAAAGGGTGACAATAAGGGCTGATCGCACCCGGCCACTAAATAAGCATCAGCGAGATTGCTCACCAGAAGTGCCTCGATGCCAGCCAGAGGCCCAAGGCCGGGTCGCAGATCGCTGAGCATTTGTACATGGGGACGAAAGCAACGTTCCTCTGATGAAGACCCGATGACCACAATCGTCGGCGTGACTCGCTCAAGCGCCCGCGCAACCCATTCGATCATGGGGCAGCCGTCGACAAGCCGCATGGCAGCTTTATTCTGTCCCATGCGGCGCGAAAACCCTCCTGCCAAGATGGCACCCACCAGCGGGGAAGGTGCTCGAGTGCACTCAGTGTTCCTCGTACTCATCATTCTGACGAGGATGAGATCGGTACTGTAATCTGGGGCCCTTTACCATGGCCCTCGTAGATCCACATTTCGGGTTTCTCGCATGTGGCTGCGGGACGATCCTTCTCCACAAATGCGATCATGCGGCGCACCTCTCCACCAGAGTCGCTCCACTCGCGGCGCACGTACACCCCCTCGCGGTCTGGGCGACTGAGTTCCTGAAAATCACTCGGCGTGAGTTCGAGAGTGATCGCAAACGGCTCGATCGCCAACCGACTTGCTTCACAGTCCGGAGCGAGTCGAATCGCATAACGCCACGTCCCACCGTCCGGCGTTAGGCACTCTGCCGCGATTCTTCCTTGCTTCTGGAGTTCCTCGAGTTCCCGCAGCGTGACGCGATATCGAACAGAGCTATCTTGAACGCGAATTTTCATTGTTGGACCTCCATCACGCTCGCTCAAGCGTAACCCATGTATCGTAGAAACTCACGCTGCCGCCAACAGGATCAAACAAACAAGTATTCTTCACGTCTGGATCCACCCACATGGCAGCATTGGCGTGGATGCCGGCCGCACGTCGTGCTTCTCCGCGGATGGTGTGCTCGTCAATGGTGAGGTCGCTTGCACCTGTGGCCCAGTGACCAAACCCCAAGGCAAAGCTCACGACACCGGGCCGAATGGTTTCCGTGGGAATCAGCTTTCCAACCATGGGTTTGCCCTTTCCATTACCGAGCAGGTAAACTCCCTCGCGGTTGGTTGCGCTCTTGACCCGCACCAAGTCTCCCCTCTTAAGTCCCAACGCTTCGGCATCACTGGGGTGAATGAGTATTCCATTCTCTGGCATGAGTGGGGTCAGCCACGGGTCGACGATCGTGCGCGACTTTGTCTGTACGATCGTGCGATGTGTGATCAATTGGAGCCTGCCAGCTATCTGACGATATTCAGACAAGTCTTTGCCCGTATAGCTCCGGATGGGAACATATGTGGCTACCGGAAAATGAGATTGGCCAGTGCCGCTGTGAATCGTAACTGCGGTTTTCTCCTGATAGAGGTTAAGAAGGGCCGCATAGGGATGTGCGACCTTGTCACCTTTCCACGCCTTGGAATAGCTCTCCCACCGTCCGCCTCGATTGAGAACCGTGATGACCCGGCGCCAATATTGCTCGCCCGCGACCGCCTTCCAGCGCGCTTCCTCAAAGACGTATGAGGGCAGATGTCTGCGAGCTCTTAGGAATACTTCCACTTCGGCATCGCTCGCTTCTGGGACAGCCTGACTGCCATCTTTCGCTTCACCAAATGCGAGATTCGCGACGGCACGCAGATAGAAATCATCCGGGTGTTCCAAAGCGAGACCCTCGCCAAAACCGTTGGGCCCGAACCCCGGAAGGTTGAGGTATTCGGCGATGCCAAGGACCATTGCTTCGAAACAGATAGGCATACGTTTGCCAAAGACCGTGCACTCCTCAGGGATCGGCGCCATCACAGGCTGGCGCACGGGTTGCACTTTCTGCGGAACATTGGGGTGGCTCCCTTGAAACTCCCAGCGCTCAAGGAAGGACAAATCCGGGAAGATGTAGTCGGCATACATGCTTGTGCTACCGACGATGATATCCGAGGCGACAAAGAGAGGGAGCTTCTTCACGTCGCAGAGAATTTCCGTGTTCGTGTGACCCGCAGGGAGCGCGTAATTCGGTGCCCCCATGTAGAAGAATAGTGCCTTGACCGGATAAGGGTATGCATCACCGATGGACGGGATGATTTCCTCGTAAACATCGCTGCTCAACGGATACCAGTTGCGCTTTGCGGGGTAACCGGCGAAGAGTGTCGTCTTTTCGTAGTCAATGCCGTGGCGAATGGAGCTAATGCCGAAAGGCTTTATGGCGCCGGGCTGTGCTTCCAGATTGTACGGCCCACCCTTGCCCAAGTAGTTGTAGGTGGAGGCTTTGATAAGCCCGCCTTTGGCGTCGTAATTGCCAATAAGCATATTGAGCGTCATCCACGCCAACACGTTATAGAAGCCGTTGGTGTGCTGCGCTGGGCCCCGATGGATATCCACAACGGCTCGCTTTCCGTGACTCGTCAACTCGCGGGCGACAGCAATAACGTCTTGCGGGCGTACCCCAGCTATCTCTGCCCATTGCTCAATGCTATGTTGGCGGGCGCTTTCAGCGAGAATCTGAAGCCCGCTCTTCACATGTGTTCCGTCAGGCAGTGAGGTATCGACAAAAAGGTCGCCTACCACCGGATTTTGCTCGTCGTTGGGCTCGAAGGCCTTCGGTACGCCATTTTCCATGACGACAAGGAATTTCTCCTCGTACTCCTTGCCATCCTTGGTTTGACGTTTCTCGGCCGTCGCAAGACCATGATCGGCGGCACGTACGAATTTGCCGGGCTTACCGTCCTTAACCTCAACAAGCCAAGAGGCGTTGGTCCAGCTCGTCTCGCCCGCAGCCTTGGCAGCAACTTTGTTCGCAGCGGACAAAAAGCGGGCATCGTACTTTTCGTGGTCGAGAATCCATCGAATCATTGCCAGAGCCAAGGCGGCGTCGGTCCCGGGCTGAAGGGGAAGCCATTTCCAAGCCTTGCTGGCCAACTTGGAGAAGCGAGGATCGGCCACCGCGATTCGCGTCCGGCCGGAGGCAAGGTTTTCGGTCAGACGCACAGTTCGGTTTGGCGGGCCATAATTTGCTTCGAAGAGGTTGGCGCCTACGAATAGAATGAACTCGGCATTCTCCGTGTCCGCTTGCCAATAAAACTTCTGACCATTTGTGAACTTGCCCCCCTCATATTGCTCGCTGATCGCCTTGCAGGTGAAATATAATGACCCTTGGCACACAGTGGTGTGGCCATGGGCATTTGTACTGCCCAGCGCTGTGGCAAAACGCTTCAACCATTCGCCACGCCCACCCTTCGCACGCCCCCACGCCACGACAACCTGATTGTTGCGCGGACCGAGATCAGGATGATCGGGGTCAATGAGTTTGCCCAATTCCGAGGCAAACTCTTTTTGGAATGCTGCCACGAGCTCTGCTTTCTTCGTTCTGTCCTTTTCATTCCAAATCTCGGTGATCTTTTTGGCCATGGCTTCCGCGACTTTTGGGTCACGCAAAGCCACAAGGGAATTTAGCCCTTCTACCTCTCGATCTTCCTCGCCGGGTACGTAGGCAAACAAGCGCCCTCCCTCGCAAATCTCACGAATCGCTTGCTCAAAGCTGATGGTAATCCACTTATTTTCGCCCCTCCGACCGGCGCGCTTGAGCACCTTGCGAAGGCGGTACGGATCGTAGGCGGTTTGCAGTCCAGCCTGACCTTTGGGACAAATCGAACCATCAACCTTCGCGGCTTCTATCGCGGAGACGGATTCATCGAGATGGGGCAGCAGGCACCATGGACTATAGGGATTGCCATCTATTTTCGCCACGATGCCGTCCTGAATCTTACACTTGATGCCACAGCCGGTGTTGCACTGGAGGCACACCGAATAGATTATGTTTTCGGGTTTTGCGAGCTCGTACGGGGCATCTGGCCTTGAGCTCTTGACGACCCCCACCGAGTCGTCGCCTTGGCCTGCCGCCATTGCCTTCGCTTGCAAAGCAAACCCAAGAAGTGCACCGCCCGCTAAGAATTCGCGACGCGACAGACGTTTTGATCCACCTGCTTGCGACATAGTTCTCACCTCGTGTTAGACTGGGATGGCTGGGATGTCGCTTCGAGAAGCTGGCTTATCCGCCAGCCCACAAAGAAGATCGTCAGACCAACGGCAACCATAAATAAGCCGACGTAATACTCCATCGCGGTGGGATGATATAGATACTGAAGCCGGGGATGGTAAAAAGCCTCCTGAAGTCCGTGGAGCTCGGAAACCACTTGGCCGGGAATTAATACATTCAACCGAGCGCTGACAAACGTTACAGCAACGAGCAGAGCCCCCACTGCCCACGACAGAATCTGATGCCGCCGCACCAGTAAAACAAAGGCGACGACCCCTCCTGCTAAGAGGTGGATCAGCCAGAATACCCACCAGTAAGACCCAAAGAGCACAAGCTCCACGGCTGGTGCATGTGACATTGGATTCCACAACGAAATCGAGATCTCTGCGAACTCAAAGAAGAGGTAAAGGACAAGGCCTCCGATCGTGATATTGCGGAGCGACCGCAAGGCCGCGACGTTCTGTGCACAGCTCGTTCCGCCCACAATGTAGCGGACGACGAGGAGGAGTGCACTTCCGGCTGTGACGGCCGAGGTAAAGAATAAGACAGGTAGCAACGGATTGTGCCAATAACTGCGGGCATCTACGACGCCGAAAAATGCTCCGCTCTGACTGGGGAACATTGTGGATAACAACATACCCACGCACAGAAGCGGGCGCAGCCACGGCGTCTGCGGACGATAACTCAGGAAGAAGATCACCGCGGCAACACACATATACAGGCCATACATCCAAGCGTTGAAGGCCATCATGCTTGTAAAATTGGGATGTGCTGCAATGCGAACGGCACGGTCCATGCGGCCAAGATCCAAGAAAACCCCCAGAAAGGCTGGGATAATGGAGGCAACACTCAGCACAATTGCTAAGCGAAGGGAACGTTCGTGGGCAAAACCACGCCAGCGAAGTAAATAGCCAAGTGCGGAAATCACAAACACACCGCCTGCCATCCCCACGCCATGAAAATAGAGGGCAATCCAAAGTCCCCACGGGACGTACGAACCGTACCCCGCAGGCAGATGACCTTGCGTCAGTCGCAAGTAAACACCGTAGCCACCGACAAGGACGGAAACGAACCAGACCAGCCAGAGAAGAGGTTTGAGAGGCAGTGAAGGCGGGACCGGCTCGAATCGTTTTGACACTGTATCGGCGAGGCTGTTCATTGTCTTGTCGCTCCTTTCTGCTATCAACGGCTCATAGGATGTAGTAAACGCGCGGGCGTGTGCCTTTTTCGGGCAGAAGGGTCTGGCATCGGTGCTTTGCAATCAGTTCGCTGACCAGACTATCCGGGTCCGCAGCATCGCCAAAGTACGTGGCTCGTCCAATGCACGTGGTGGTGCACATGGGCAACATGCCTTCTTCCAAACGATGCAAGCAATAATGGCATTTCCGGGCGTTCCCCATGGGCGAGCCATGTTTGGCACGAGAAAACTTTTTGTGGTACTCGTGATTCGGGAGCTCTTCGTACCGGGCTCGGGCGCCATCGAGCGGGCGATCAGGATCGTTGCGCTGTACTCCCTCGGCCACACCTGCCGTGTAGTATTCTCCGAAATCGCTGGTTCGGGCGCCATAGGGGCACGCTGTCAGGCAATAACGACACCCAATGCACTTGTCATAATCAATCGCGACAATGCCATCTTTGCGTTTCCAAGTCGCCTTGACGGGGCACACCGGGACACAAGGCGGGGCATCGCACTGCATGCAGGGGCGCGGGGTAAAGCGCAACTGGACGTTCGGAAATTTCCCGGCTTCTTCGGTGACAACAGGGCGGTACACTACCCCCGGCGGAAGCTTGTTCTCCGCCACACAGCCGATCGTGCACGCATGGCAGCCGACGCATTTGCGCGTATCAATCACCATGACCCATTGGCGCTGCTCCATGGGCTTTGCCATAGCCCTGGCTAGCTCCCGCTGCATTCGCACCAGTAGGTCTTCCGACTCGGACGACGGAATGCCCGAGAGCCCATCCAGCTTGCGGATAGAAGCTTCGCCTTCCACGTCGTTCGCTGGGGGGTTCAATCGGTCATAGATCAATGCAGATCCGACGACGGCAGCCCCAACGGTTGTAATCGCTCCTAAGCGCACGAACTCGCGGCGATCGAGAACCGGCCTATGCTCAGCCTCAGGCTCACGCACAACGTTCGCGGTGCTTTCCGCGTCGTTTGAGTTGCGTTCGGCCATGTTGGACTCCTTTCGTCGGTGGAATTTCACACGCTGAGGTCTTGTGGCACACCAAACAGCTGCGAACTCTCTCGAACTGCGCCACTTGCGCGAGAGTCATCCTCTCAAGCTGGCGTTCGAGATTCTCGCGGAAGCGGACCCACATTTCATGGGCAGGGCAACCTCGCGTATCCGAACACTCCTCCACTCCCCAAATACAGCGGCGAAAAACCTCCGGGCCTTCCACCGCAAAAATGATCTCTTTCACAGAGATCTCCTCTGATGGACGTGGAAGGTACAATCCCCCAGTTCGTCCGCGCTTTGTTATTACCAGCCCTTTGAGAGCCAAACTGTGGAGAACGCGCGCTAAGTAGGGGCGTGGGATGCCAGTGCACTCGGCAATTTCCTCAATTCGAGCAGGTTCGTTCGTCCCAACCAAGGGAATACAAGCAAGTGCTCGAATTGCATACCCCACAGTCTGCGAGAAACCAATCATTCTTCACTCCAGCTCGAAGCGTTGCAGTGCCATATCACAGGTATCACGCTGTGGCGCAAGGCAAAAATGATGATCTAAAGGTCATCTTTTCCCTGGCTACTTGCAAGAGGAAAATTTTTTGCGCGGCTTACGATTCTTGATCTCGGCTAAGTTTGAAGGGATAAAATGAGTGCTGGGTCGGGTGAGTTTCGTGTAGTGGTTATAAGGCGTGGAAGTCCTTGAGCGGGTACGCTGACTCCGCCAGCGGTGACGGTGAGACAAGCTCGGTGAAAAGCACATGTTGCACCCAAGCCAGTTGAACGCTTAAGCTGGACTCCGAAAAAATCGAATGAGGTTGAGTGACTTCGGTGGCAAGCTCTCACGACCCACAACGAGCAGAGGGAGCACGTGGGTGGGATGAAGATCTTTTTTAGACTACTTGTCTTGGTTCTCGCAATTGCGGGAGTAAGCGTCTATTTCTGGCGCGGAATCGGTGAGGCTTCGCGGGAATATCCACTTTCGGGAACAGTGGAATGCGACGAGGTTCACGTGGGAAGCCGCTACGGGGGGCGCGTTTCGCGTATCCATTGGCAAGAGGGCGACACACTGCCCCCTGGAGCCCTCATCGTGGAACTCGACGCGCCAGAACTTACCGCTCGGCTCGAAGCAGCGCGTGCAGCACTCAGTGAAGCTCTCAACGGTCCAAGGCCACAAGAGATCGCCGCAGCGAAAAGCGAATGGGAAGCGCTGAGCGCAGAACTCGATTACGCTCGCAGCGATGTGCGGCGCCTTCGTGAACTGCTTCGCCAAGGCTCCACGGCTCAGGCGGAGCTGGACGCGGCCGAGTCAAAAGCTGCGTACCTTGAAAAGAGCGCGGAAGCAGCGCACAAACGTTATGAGCTGCTCGTGGCGGGAACTCGCCCAGAGCGCATTGCGCAGGTCCGGGCTCAGCTTGCAGAAGCTGAAGCCTTGCTAAGCGAGACCATCGTATGCGCGCCACCTACCACGAGCGTGCTTGAGTCGCTCAATGTGAAGGTCGGAGACGTACTCACCGCAGGTCGCGAAGTGGCAACGCTCATTCTCGAGGATCATCTTTATGTGCGTGTGTACGTGCCAGCCACATGGTTAGGCTATCTGAGAGTAGGCGACGAGGCAATCGTGGTGCCCGACGCGATGCCCGATTGCACGGTGCGCGCCACCATCGAGCAGATCGCACGCGCGGCTGAGTTCACGCCACGTAACGTGCAGACGCCAGCGGATCGCATCGAGCAAGTCTACGCCGTAAAGCTTCGCCTTACCCCGACGGCACAGATCCGCCCCGGGATGACCGTTGCCGCAAAGTTTGCCAACGTACCAAAGCCTCCGCCGGAGTTTCGGCGTTCGGGCAAAATTCGTGCGCAGGGTTTCGCTCCATGACTGACGACGTAGTCATTCGGTGTGAGGGCCTGACGCGTCGGTTTGGATCATTCGTTGCCGTGCGCGACGTGACATTTGAGGTTAGGCGCAAAACGATTTTTGGTCTGCTGGGCCCCAACGGGTCGGGAAAGACAACCATCATCCGGATGCTATGCGGCGTTCTTCGCCCCACCGCTGGTCGCGCGTGGATTGCGGGTCACGATGTGGAACGTGAAGCGGATCGCATCAAGGGGCTCATCGGCTACATGTCCCAACAGTTCTCGCTCTACGATGAGCTGACCGTCTTCGAGAATCTCACGTTTTTTGGCCGTTTGTATGGGTTGCGAGGCCGCGAACTGGCGCAGCGACGCGAGGAGCTTTTAGAGCTCATGCACCTTGCACCTTATTGCGATCGCCTTGCGCGAATGCTTTCGGGCGGCTGGCGTCAGCGCTTGGCAATGGCGTGTGCGCTCATGCATCGGCCACAAGTGCTCTTCTTGGATGAACCCACGGCGGGCATCGATCCGGTGGCACGGCGTGAGCTGTGGGACATGCTCTTCGCGCTTTCTGGCCAAGGGATGACCTTGTTCGTCACCACTCATTATATGGACGAGGCCGAGCGCTGTTCGCACGTGGCGTATGTTTATCAGTCCCAACTGATCGTATGTGGCGAACCCGACGCACTCAAAGCGCTGCCAGAAGTCAATCCCCAAGGGACGCAGCGTCTGGATGTGAACTGCGACCATGTGACAACCGCCCTGCGCATTGCGCGCCAGCTCCCCGGTGTGCGCTCAGCCACTATTTTCGGGCAATCCATGCATTTGCTTGTGGATGCCGACTTTTCGGAAGTCACCTTGCGCACGCGTCTCCGCGAGAGTGGAATTCATGAGGTGGAAATCCACCCAATTGCCCCTTCGCTCGAGGATGTTTTTGTGGAACTCACCCGCATTCACACCGAAAAGCTGACCGCAGGGGCCGATGTATGAAAGCACTCTTCCGTGGATTCGCGGCCATCGTTTACAAGGAATTCATCGTCGTGTTGCGCGACCGCACCACGCTTTTCTTCATGTTCTTTCCCCCGCTCCTGCAGATCATTGCCTTCGGATTTGCATTAGATAACGACCCAAAACATCTTCGGCTGCTGCTCTACGACGAGGATCGTACACGTGAAAGCCGGGCGTTGGTCGAAGCGTTCGTCAACACCATGTCGTTTCGTCTTGTAGGCGAAGTTCATTCCGCTGCGGAATTAGCAAGTGCCTTGCGGGCCGGCCAAGCAACTGCGGGCTTGCAGATCCCACCCGATTTTTCGCGGCGGCTGCGTGCCGGACGCAACGCGCAGGTGCAAGTGCTCATTGACGGCTCGAACTCCACTCCTGCGCTTCAGGCGCTCAACACAGCCATGGGGGTGGCGTTCCGACGTTCGTTGGGGACGCTCCTTGCGCAAAGCGGCCGGCGGGATCTACCGGTAGAAGTCCGCCCTCAGATCCTCTACAACCCCGCCATGAAGAGCCCGAACTTTTTCGTGCCCGGCGTGATTGGCATTGCCCTTCAAATCGCTACGATGATCTCGACCGCTCTTTCGGTCGTGCGAGAACGCGAGCGCGGGACTCTTGAGCAATTGCTGGTGAGCCCGATGGGGAAAGGGGCATTGATGCTGGGGAAACTCACACCCTATCTTTTCATCGCCATGGTCATGGCTGGAGTGCTCGTTGCGGTCCTGCACTTCGTGTTTTTCATCCCAATCGCGGGAAGTCTGTGGGCGCTTGCCGTTGGTTCGCTCGCCTACATCTTTGCGCTGTTGTGTCTCGGACTGCTGATCTCCACGGTGGCTCAAAACCACATGCAGGCGTTGCAGATCTCGATGGCCTTCATGCTTCCCACGATCTTCTTCTCGGGCTTCATCTTTCCGCGCGAGACGCTGCCGTGGATCTTCTATGCCATCAGCACGGTGCTTCCGGCTACCTATTACATTGAGCTCGTGCGCGGAGTGGTGCTGCGGGGCGCGCTCTTTAGCGAGTACGTGAACGCACTCGTTGCGCTCGTGCTGATCGGTCTGACGCTTTTCGCTGTGTGTACGATGCGCTTTCGCCGGACGATCGGCTGAGGCGGGTTCTCGGGGTGCGCACCCCTGACTGGAGAACTCCACTACCTCTTCGGGCTGGCGTCGTGCGCGGAGGAACAAGCGTGACAGCCGCAGGCGTCGCGGCTGCGGAAGCAGTCGCCCCGCCCGCGCCTGGCGTGCTGCTTGGGACGTGGCGCCACCAGCGGGCGGCTCCCACCCGCTCCTCCAGAACGGCGATCCATTTCTCATAGGCTGGGGCCACAAGGTGAAGCCCGTCCCGCGTGTAATCCGCGCGGAGTTCGCCGTTTTCATCCGCCATCACGCTCCACAAATCCACAAAGTCGCACTTTTCGCGTGCCGCAACTTGGCAGATGAAAATGTTGAGCTCCTCGACCCGCGAGTTGAGGTGCGCAAAGCGCCCCCGCGTGGGCAAAATCGTCTGGAGGTGAAGCTGCGCACTCGGCACAGTGGCCCGAATCGCCGCCACAAGGTCTTCGTATTGGCGCTTCGCAAGGGTGAGTGGCTTCGAGGCGCCGAGGTCGTTGATGCCGATGAGCAAGAACACATGGGCTGGACGCGCCTGTGACAGAAACTCGAGGCGATTGCGCACGCCGCCTTCCGCCCCATCCATGGCGATTTGATCTCCTCCGATGCCCATGTTGATCACGCGCCTGCCGGCGATCCGCTTTGCGGGATGACCCTCGGTGATGGAGTCTCCGAGCAAAACGACTGTGCCTGTGGTGGTGGCATCCAAGCCACCACATTCCTCAGCGATCTTGGCTCGCCGCGTGCGCCAGTGAGCGAAAAAATCCCACACGCGCGGAGCTGTCGTGGGCTTCGCCCGCTCGAGCGTTGGCGTGGTTGCGGCCTTCACCGGCCCCACACTCACGGTGGCACACAGCCACATCGCCACAACGATGAGCCACTGCTGACAAGCACTTGGCAGCGGGGTGGACTTGCGCGCTTCTTCCCAAGACGAAAAACTTCTTCTACCACTTAAATTTGTTTTCATGAGGTTCTCTTAGCTCCATTTGGATTCGTAACTTTTCTATTTCTTGCGAACTCAACCTTTCACTGCGCCAATCGTCAGCCCCTTGGTGAGATAGCGCTGGAAAGCAAAGAAGATGAGGACCATGGGGATGGAGGCTAAGACGGCTGCGCTCATGACCACGCCCACGTTGCGGGGGCCAGCAGTGAACTGGAGGGTTTTCAACCCCACCTCAAGCATGAAGCGGTTTTGATCGTCTGTAATAACGAGAGGCCAAAGGAACGCTTTCCACGCGCCGATGAACGTGAAGATTGCCCACACCGCCAAAATCGGTTTGGACAAAGGCAGGATGACCCGAGCAAAGATCCCGATCTCCGTGCAGCCATCGATGCGCGCAGCATCTTCCAGTTGGCTGGGAAGGCTTTGAATGTATTGCCGCATCAGGAAGATGCCAACGGGCGCCGCAACCTGCGGAAGAATGACGGGCCAGAAACTATCGTACCACTGAAGCCCACGCGTGAAGAGGAGAAACAGTGGGATCAGGGTTACTTGCCCGGGAATCATAATAGTAGCCAGAATCAGCCAGAAGAGCCAACGGTGACCCCAGAATTCAAACTTCGCGAACGCATAGCCCGCCATTGCATTGAGCAGCACGCTAAGCACGGTGACGACGAGCGCCACAAAGAGCGTGTTCTCGAACCACAAGATCAGACGTCCGCCCAAGACCGGCGACGTATCGGTTGGAGGCTCTTTGCCAAGGATTCGCAACCACGCGCGCACGGCCCAACCATGAACGGGAGCATTGAGGAACTCGCGCCGTGGCATCGCGGTGATATCGAAAAGTCCGCGATCGGTGCCAGGTGAGTGGAAGTTTTCTGTTGTGAAGTAGCTGCGGGCCCAGCTCGCCGCCTCCCCCCAGTCCCACAGCATGCGCAGCTGGAACGACTGGAAGGTGCGCCGCATGGGGACGGCGGTTTGTAGCTCCGATTGCGGCGTAAACGCGCTCAGCACCATCCACACCATCGGCACAAACAGCACGAGCGCCCACGCGGTTAGCACAAGGTAACTTATCGCTTTTGCGATTTTGGCGAGCACACCCTTAACCCCAAGTTCGCCATCGGTGTCTGCGGCGGGCGGTGAGCGACTCCACCGTCTGCACCACAGACACATTCTGTGCCATCTCTCGTTGCCAACGGTCGTGCCAAGGGTTCCCCCAAGCTGCAAGAGGAAAGTACGAAAATCATTGCTCGCTGGTAACTATTAATGAAACGCCCTTGTGGGCGACATCTTTGCGAATCATCACGACGGCGAGGCGGCGCGATGACGGATCAAGAAATTGCCGAAACTTTGCGGCGCATGAGTGACCGCGTGGCGAACCTCATCTTTCACGCGGATGTGGAATGGATTGACGTTGAGATCGCGATCAATGAGATGCGCGACTTTTGCCGCGAGCACCTTCCCGAACGATTGGAGCTTTTTGAGATGATCTATCCACCTCGCTTCGAGCGCCTGTGGGAGCAATTTGGTCCGCCCGCCCGCGATATGTCGTGGTGAGCGGGAATTTCCCTTGGAGCTTGACTTCTGGCCCGGTGATTGAGAAAAAATCGTAGCTGGAGGCTGCGAAATGAAAGATTCGCGTGGGAAGGTCATTGCGCGCGTCGGGGGATTGATTGTGCGACGCACCCCTACGGGACTCTTTCATTTCGAATACCGCGACGCCACCATCCTCGAAATTGCTCTCTTCCCCCTTGTTTACTTTCTGATTGGGTTCCTGCTCGTCGGCGCGGCCTACTTTGTCTCGCTGGGGCGCGTCGTTACGTATCTGACAATTTTCGGCGGCCCATTCGCGGGATTGGTTGCTCTGTTTGTGGTGGGGTTGTGGGGTGGGCTGACCGGCGCCCTGTGGGCTTTTTCCGCCTATCGCGAATTCCGCCGCGGGAACCGCCAGCGCACCGACCACAAGCTCCAGAAGCGCCTCCAGCAGCTTCTGGCCGAGGATTCGCCGTGGGTCCGGGCCCATCTCTCCGCGGAGTGTGATGCCCAGCACGCGACCTCAACCATGCCGATCCAGTCATTTAAGGAAGCCATCTCGGGGATCCCGCAGCCACTCAACTCCCGGTGGAACTACGTGGTGTGGGACGACAGCTCGCCGTATCCGCGTTTGCGTGATTGTTGGCGGCAAGCTCCCCAGCGCATTCGAATGAAATAGGCTGGCCTACACCCGCCTCTGCCCCGCGATCGCCGCGCGCCAACGCTGAGGTCGTTTAGCAGCCCTGATCTGCGCTGCAACGCCCTGCCGGTCGGCAATCTCCAAGCCCACCTCGCGCAGGCCTTTCGCCCGCGCACCCACAGATGCATTCTTCATTTGCAAGAATTTCCGCGCGCTGGTGTGGTCTGTCGCTACCAAGGACGATGTGCGGCATAGTCGGAAAAGTATATTTGGATTCCCAGCGCCCGGTGGAGCCTGAGCTCATCGAGCGGATGAAGCGCTGCATTGTGCACCGCGGGCCCGACGATCACGGCACGCTGCTCAAGGCCAATGTAGGGTTTGGCTTTCAGCGCTTGGCCATCATTGACCTCGCCACTGGGCACCAGCCGATGGTGAATGAGGACGGTACCGTCGCCATCGTCTTCAACGGGGAAATCTACAATTTCCCCGAACTGCGTCGGCAGCTCATGGCCGCCGGCCACATGTTCCGCACTCGCTCCGACACGGAAACCATCCTCCATGGCTACGAGCAGTGGGGCCGCGGTGTGGTGGAGCGCCTGCGCGGAATGTTCGCGTTCGCTATCTTCGATTTCAAAACGCAGACACTCTTCATGGCGCGCGACCGCGTGGGCAAGAAGCCCCTGTACTATGCCGTCGTGAACCGCGGGACAGCCGATGAAGCCTTCCTCTTTGCCAGCGAGCTCAAGTCCCTTTTGGCGGAGCCAACCCTCCCCCGCCGCGTGGATCTGGCCGCCCTCAGCCATTATCTTACCTACCAATATGTGCCGCACCCGTGGAGCATCTTTGAGGACATCCGCAAGGTGGAGCCTGGGTCTTGGCTCGAGTGGCGCAATGGCCGCCTGCGCACTGAACGTTACTGGACCCTCACCTACGAACCCAAACGCGCTATACGGTTGGAGGACGCAATCGAGGAAGGCTTCCATCTCCTTGAGGAAGCCGTGCGCATCCGGCTCATGAGCGAAGTCCCCCTTGGATGCTTCCTGAGCGGGGGCGTGGATTCCTCCACCGTCGCAGCGATGATGCGCCGCCACGTCTCGGGCCGCCTGCGCACCTTCTCGATCGGCTTCACGGAGGAAAAGTTTAACGAGCTGCCCTATGCGCGCCAAGTGGCCCAGCAACTGCAGACCGAGCACGAGGAGTACATTGTGCGGCCCGACGCGCTGGAGTGCGTGGCGCGACTGGCTTGGCACTTCGATGAGCCCTTTGCCGACTCGAGCGCGGTGCCCACCTACTACTTGGCGAAAATGACGCGCCAGCACGTGACCGTGGCGCTCAACGGCGACGGCGGCGACGAGAGCTTCGCGGGCTACGAACGCTACCGTAGTCTCGCCCCCCTGCGCCTCTACAAGAAAATCCCCGCGTGGGTCCGGCGCGCGATGGTCAAGCCCTTGGCGGCGGCGGCGCGCGTGTTTTCCTCGAGCGCCAAGCTGGAACTCCTTAACTATGTGAACCGCACGTCGCTCCTCCCGCTCGAGAGCTACTACGTGCAAATGATGGTGATTTTCCGCGACTACCAAAAGCGGGCGCTTTTCGTGGATCGGCATCGCCATGAACTCACCGAGGCCGACATCGACTCAGAATGGCTAACCGAGGGGATGATGCTCAACGGCAGCGCGCGGGCGCCGGTGGACCGCATGATGTTTGCCGACATCATGCTCTATTTGCCGGGCGCCCTCCTGCCGAAAGTGGACCGAACCACCATGGCGGTTTCGCTCGAGGGGCGCTCGCCCTTGCTTGATTATGTCCTAATGGAGTGGGCCGCACGCTTGCCAGCGGAACTCAAGTACCGCGATGGGGAGCTTAAGTTCCTCCTGAAACGCATCGCGAATCGGTTTTTCCCCATGGAGTTTCTCAACCGCCCGAAACAAGGCTTTGGCGTGCCTGTGGGCCTGTGGTTCCGGCGCGAGTTGCGCGAGTTGGTGGAGGACTTTCTGCTGAGCGAACGCTCACGCAACCGCGGGTTCTTCGACCCCGCCTACGTCGAGCGCATCTACCGGCAACACCAGAGCGGCGCGCAAAACCACGCGCACCGACTCTGGGCCCTGCTGATGTTCGAAGCGTGGGCCCGCACCTTCCTCGACCGCCCCGACCCCCTCGCGGGCCCGCTGTGGTAGGATTGGAGCTATTTTAGCAGATGCTAATTATCTCGAGCCCTCAGTATTTACGCATTTGACCGGCCGTCATGTTGAAGTTTACCGACGTTTGTCCGTTCGATTGACCTCGGGGAAAGTTTGGTTACGATGAGACCGTCGAGCCCGTGCAGGTCCACTGGTTGTGGATTGACCTCGGGGAAAGTTTGGTTACGATCCTCACGCACAACTGCCCGGTCGTGGCGCTGTTGTGGATTGACCTCGGGGAAAGTTTGGTTACGATATCCCCGCGCGAGAGCTGGAAGAAGGAGTAGTTGTGGATTGACCTCGGGGAAAGTTTGGTTACGATCCGTGGAGTCGCAATGTCAAGGTGACGCGGGTTGTGGATTGACCTCGGGGAAAGTTTGGTTACGATGAGCACGCGCCAATGTCACTTCCCGCGGTTGTTGTGGATTGACCTCGGGGAAAGTTTGGTTACGATGGCACTCATCCCCCAAAAAGCGCCCCTATAGTTGTGGATTGACCTCGGGGAAAGTTTGGTTACGATTTGCGCGCCTCTTCGAGCTTATACGCGTTGGTTGTGGATTGACCTCGGGGAAAGTTTGGTTACGATATCCGGAGATACCCACATATCGCCGGTATGGTTGTGGATTGACCTCGGGGAAAGTTTGGTTACGATTCGCATAGCGCTTGCCTGTTCAACTTGACAGTTGTGGATTGACCTCGGGGAAAGTTTGGTTACGATCAATCTATTTCGCAAGCGCTAACGTTCTCCGTTGTGGATTGACCTCGGGGAAAGTTTGGTTACGATCGTATCAGGGCCGGCGGTATCTGCACGACGGTTGTGGATTGACCTCGGGGAAAGTTTGGTTACGATTGTGACCAGCAAGCAAGTTTCAGCGTTGTCGTTGTGGATTGACCTCGGGGAAAGTTTGGTTACGATATCACGATAGCGGAAGCGGCGCCAATTACTGTTGCGGATTGACCTCGGGGAAAGTTTGGTTACGATCGAATGACGTCCAGCCCAAATTGCCACGCAGTTGTGGATTAACCTCGGGGAAAGTTTGGTTACGATCCTGAGGCCACTTTACGTAATGCTCAAGCGTTGTGGATTGACCTCGGGGAAAGTTTGGTTACGATTGGCATGGGTGGTTATCAAAACCATTGACGTTGTGGATTGACCTCGGGGAAAGTTTGGTTACGATCCTGTTTCATGGATAGCGACAATTCTTTTTGTTGTGGATTGACCTCGGGGAAAGTTTGGTTACGATGCTCTGCTGCTGACATATTCCGAATTTTCCGTTGTGGATTGACCTCGGGGAAAGTTTGGTTACGATTGCGTTAGCGGTCTGTCCAACATCAAGGATGTTGTGGATTGACCTCGGGGAAAGTTTGGTTACGATTTATCCGCGGTGACGCGCATTCGTATGTCAGTTGTGGATTGACCTCGGGGAAAGTTTGGTTACGATTGGAGCGGTGATGTAGGTGACGACTATCTGGTTGTGGATTGACCTCGGGGAAAGTTTGGTTACGATGCCGGAGTAGCTCGAGCGCGACCTGTTCCGGTTGTGGATTGACCTCGGGGAAAGTTTGGTTACGATCACGGGGGGCGAAATGGGCGCGTGCTCAAGGTTGTGGATTGACCTCGGGGAAAGTTTGGTTACGATGATATGTCAATGTTACGCGCACAAAACCAGTTGTGGATTGACCTCGGGGAAAGTTTGGTTACGATGGCGCGCGCGCGACGCTGCGTCATGCGCCGGTTGTGGATTGACCTCGGGGAAAGTTTGGTTACGATACCTATGAGCGCCCACAGTATCCGCGGCGGGTTGTGGATTGACCTCGGGGAAAGTTTGGTTACGATCTGCGGGGCGGCTAACACACGCAGCCTCGAGTTGTGGATTGACCTCGGGGAAAGTTTGGTTACGATACCTCATAATCAAGCTCCAACTCGTCCCCCGTTGTGGATTGACCTCGGGGAAAGTTTGGTTACGATTAGCGGCAAGCAGCGAAGCACCGTATTTCGGTTGTGGATTGACCTCGGGGAAAGTTTGGTTACGATGTTGGTTTCGTTACGTATACTGCAGGCGGCGTTGTGGATTGACCTCGGGGAAAGTTTGGTTACGATGTTAGTGTCGTTTGAATGTCACTCGCAACCGTTGTGGATTGACCTCGGGGAAAGTTTGGTTACGATAAAAGGAAGAGCAAAGCGAACCATTGAAAGTTGTGGATTGACCTCGGGGAAAGTTTGGTTACGATGAAGCACAATAAAAACCGCCGCACGGCAGAGTTGTGGATTGACCTCGGGGAAAGTTTGGTTACGATACCCAACCGCAAACCGAACTATAGCACCAAGTTGTGGATTGACCTCGGGGAAAGTTTGGTTACGATCAATGAACTTTTAACCTTGCGAAGGGGTTCGTTGTGGATTGACCTCGGGGAAAGTTTGGTTACGATTCTTGGCGTGCGTTATCATGTTAACACACCGTTGTGGATTGACCTCGGGGAAAGTTTGGTTACGATGGGCGACAGTATAGGTCATTATCGTTCTCTGTTGTGGATTGACCTCGGGGAAAGTTTGGTTACGATACCACTCACCTGAACCTCATCGCGCAGGAAGTTGTGGATTGACCTCGGGGAAAGTTTGGTTACGATCAGTGGCTCGCAAAGCACATCGCGCGCCTCGTTGTGGATTGACCTCGGGGAAAGTTTGGTTACGATAATGAATTCCCCACATTCATTCGTTACAGTGTTGTGGATTGACCTCGGGGAAAGTTTGGTTACGATACACTTATGCGGTCAAGGATGCGGCCAAGGGTTGTGGATTGACCTCGGGGAAAGTTTGGTTACGATTTTATGCTTAATATGATCTCATAATCAGCAGTTGTGGATTGACCTCGGGGAAAGTTTGGTTACGATAAACGACCAGTACCAAGCAACCATGCACTGGTTGTGGATTGACCTCGGGGAAAGTTTGGTTACGATTATGGAAACGACACATCTGATACGACCATCAGTTGTGGATTGACCTCGGGGAAAGTTTGGTTACGATCCTTTGCGCGAGGCTTATGAGAACGCTCTGTTGTGGATTGACCTCGGGGAAAGTTTGGTTACGATTTTCCTCGCCTGATGCGCTGCCGTCGACGAGTTGTGGATTGACCTCGGGGAAAGTTTGGTTACGATGCGGCGGTTTCAGGGGATATGGCCCCCACTGTTGTGGATTGACCTCGGGGAAAGTTTGGTTACGATAAAAGCATTGCAAGGTATATTGTCGATGCTAGTTGTGGATTGACCTCGGGGAAAGTTTGGTTACGATTGCCGCGGGCACTGTTCAGGGAGGCCGAGCGTTGTGGATTGACCTCGGGGAAAGTTTGGTTACGATTGCTGAAGGCGGGTGAAGCTGTATTCGTTAGTTGTGGATTGACCTCGGGGAAAGTTTGGTTACGATTAAAGGCCTCCCTGCTTTGTTAAACCCAAGGTTGTGGATTGACCTCGGGGAAAGTTTGGTTACGATGGCGGGCGCGTGCGCGAGCGCCTCCGCGATGTTGTGGATTGACCTCGGGGAAAGTTTGGTTACGATTGATCGATTCGCGCTCAAGGAATCTCCCAGGTTGTGGATTGACCTCGGGGAAAGTTTGGTTACGATAGCGCGGGATGACAACCGCAGGAGCAGAGGGTTGTGGATTGACCTCGGGGAAAGTTTGGTTACGATGAGCGAGGTTGAGAGAAGTGTTGCACGCGGGTTGTGGATTGACCTCGGGGAAAGTTTGGTTACGATTTCTCCCCGCCAGCGTATCCTAACACTACCGTTGTGGATTGACCTCGGGGAAAGTTTGGTTACGATGAGAACACCAGTTAAGAACACTACCATCCCGTTGTGGATTGACCTCGGGGAAAGTTTGGTTACGATTCTACCGTGAGCTCGTCATTGAACCTGACGGTTGTGGATTGACCTCGGGGAAAGTTTGGTTACGATGTTTCTGTCCAAATATATGGCATCAACCCAGTTGTGGATTGACCTCGGGGAAAGTTTGGTTACGATAGAGCGGCCGCAGGCCGCTCATTTTTTTGTGTTTGTGGTGTGAATCTTTCAGAATAATTCGAGCTGTTGAGGTGGGTTTTCGGGCGGTCGCTGTCGAGTTCCGTAGAAAACGTGCATCTTTTCGAATTGCTTACCCGTGATTTCGAGAATGCGGACCTGCCCCTCTGGCGGTAGAATTTCGCGTACCCGCCGCACCACCGCTTCCGCCTTCTCTTCGCTCGGAAGAAAGCGGGCATAAACCGAGTATTGGAGCTTCGTAAACCCAAGCTCGAGCAAGCGCTTGCGAAATACCGCATAGTCGTGACGCTGTTCAGGTGTTGCGACGGGCAGGTCAAACATCACAAAGGTCCACACGGTCCGCCACTCACTCCAACGCTGGATTAGGGCCCGTCGTTCTCGTTCGCGTCGGGCACGCAGCCGCTCGCGCTTGACCCCATGTGTCGGTCCTCCTTTTCCGGTAATCGTGGGAAGGTGACCTCCTCCGTGGCTTGCTCGTAGTAGCGCACAAGTGTGCCCACCATCCGTGGAATTGCATTGCCCACCGTGGAACGTTCTTCCCCGAACCACGCTGGCTGATAGAGCACCCCAAGGAGGCGGGCTTTGGTTGTCTTGTCGAGCTCTGTGAGTCCCTTGCGGTGGAGTTCGACGGCCGCAAGGTCAATCCACGGGCGTAACGGTTCCATGAGATCATCGGCAAGGCAGAACCCTGCGTTTCGGTTCGAGTGGTGAATCCCGAATGCACAGTTGAGGCCCGCGGCGCAAAGGGCGCGAGCCACGGCGGCGCGCAGGACGGTATACCCGTAATTTAGGAACAAGTTGGGTGGCGGCCCATCGCGTTCGCGTCGGAAGTTCGGATTCCCGACCATTGTCGGCCAATAGATGCGGGCAGCGGAAGCTTCGCAGTTCGTGCGGTCGGCATAACCCACCCGCTCAGCCAAAATCTCGAGTCGCTGACGCACAGTCGCATCCTCCACCGCGAGCGCTTGATTCTGGATTTTGGCGCGGACGATGTGGCTCCAGAGGCGGTTGCGGCGGCGATCGCTCAGGGCAAGTTGCTGTTGCTGACGTTGCACTTGAAGCGAATTGCCCACAACAGGAACGACGTAGGCGGCGGGCAAGTGGTCCGAACCGCACAGGATCACAAGCCCACCGCCCCGCACAATCGAAACGAGCGTTTCGTTCGTAAAGTTTGAATTCGGGGTGTCCACCACGAGGATACCAATGTCCTCGGCTGGAATGGTAGTCACGATCTCACCCTCGTGTCGGATCTGAATTTGCTTGAGGCGAGCGGTCAGATGAGCGTCGAAGCCTGAGATTTCGATGGTCCGGTCAGTCATGGGCTACCTCCACCTCCCCGAGAACACTAACCGTGATCTTCTCAAGTAATAGCTTTCGTGGCGAAAGATCCGTGACCCGTTCGCAGTGACTCATGTCATCAGCCCGGACTGAGCCGTGTTCGCGGAACATGATGTCCGGCCGGCCGTCTGAGACAGAGAACTTTTGCACCCGATAAATCCGCGTCTCTCCAGCTTTGGCATTTTTCACATCTTCCAACCACGTGATGCGCACCATGTCATTTTTGCAAAGCGACATGAGGAATTTCGCATCTGGGTACTGGGGATGAACGCGGGAGACGACGGGTTGACGATTTCGAAGCCGCTGGGCAGCCTCGAATAGCGTCACAGCGACAACCTCGCGGCGGACTCGGCCCTTTTTGTCCATGCGCTCGAAAATCTCAATGTGGTGGTTTTCGCCCGGTTTGACGTAACGCACAGGTGCTTGGCGCGGCAAGCCGATGGCGTTGCCGATAGTCGTGGTGAGACGGACACGCCGGACAGGGATTGGCTCACCGTTTGAATTTGGTAGAAGGATGGGGTTCTCTAAGGCCTTTAGCTTTTTGAGAGAGTCTCGGCCTTTTTCGCGCCGATTTGGGCAGACTTGGTCAAGTCGCTCCGTGACCATACGGCGGATCTTCGGATCCCGGATTGATTTGACTTCGCTGGTGAAGAGCTCCTCAAGTGGTTTCCGGTAGACGTACTGCTGCTTCTCTTGTACAGCGAGGCCATAGTTCGTTTCCTCATGGAGCGGTCCACGCACGCGGCGAGTGGGGGCATGCGAAACAACGATAGAATCCACCGCATGTTTGACCGCCACACGGAAGCCGGGCCACGGCTCGGGGAAGTTCATTCGGTTGCGGCGGAAATGCTCGCGACGAGATAGGTTGTGGAGATGCTTGGCAGTCGTCATGGCGATGACCGCAGCATCAATCGCATGGTGGCGATGGTCGTCGCGGTTCTTCGCGCTGTTCCCATCGCGGGCGAGGATACTATCCAATCCCCAGAGGTGACGAAGGGCGGCCGTCACTTGGCCCCGCGTGCAATTTACCGGAACTCCAAGAAGTTCCAAGTAGCGACGCACGACACGAGCAATGTACTGAGTATCTTGTAGCTGACGCCGCACGAAGTCGTCCAACTGGAGATCGCCCTCATACCGAAAACGCCGCAGCTTTTGCCATCGGTACTCGCCTTCGAAGCGACTGACGCGCTCGAGGATCTCTTGCCAAAAGGGTTCCTGGTGGAAAGCTTCGTAGGGCGTGCGATTACCTTTCCGCTGATTCCAGTCACGGAAACAGAGGGTGAGGTTGGCGAAGCTATTGTCGAGACAACGATCGTAGGGCCAAATGTGTTCGACTTCCACCTCGCCCGAGAAAAGTTGCTCGACCGTAATCCGGCGTCCACTGTAGGGGCAGATGCCCATACATTCTTTCCAAAGGCGATACTTTCTGACGTCTTCGGCTGTTGGTTGCTCAAGTCCAAGTTTCCTCAGCTCGTCCTTGTTCTGCTCATTCTCTTTTTCGCGCTCGCGGATTCTGCGGTTGTACTCGTTGCGCTCTTCAATGCTGCCCCGTGTTTCACGAGCGAGCTCGACCACAATGCGTGAGGGTTTGCCGTATTTGCGGATGATCGCGTTCACGACTTTGCGCACTTCAAACAGCGCTTTTCGTACGACGGGATTGGTAATTTCGTTTTCGTTTGGGAGAAGGAGTCCTTGCCGAACGAGCTCCTGTTCGCGTTCGGGATTTGTGGTCAGCCGCGTTCCCGGTGGGAAGGGGAGCAACTCGTAGATACGATCCACTTTGTGCCGATCGCCGTAGCCAGCTTCTTTGGCAGCTTCTGTAAGCGAGAGGCCTTGCTCGAGGAATGGGAGGAGCCGACGAATCGCCTTGAGGCTCACGCGGCCAAAACGGTCGCGCAAACTGATTTCGAGGAGACCCTTCACTTGCTCTTCCGTGAACCCGAACTCTTCCCGCGCTCTGCGCTCGAGCACATCATCCTCTTCCTCGAGGACTGCTTCGCAGAGGCGATCCTTTTCTTCCTCGGACATCGTCTGCCAGCGGTCACCGAGCAGCTTGCGAAATTCCGCTTCTGCGCTATTGCCAAGGAGCTTGGTGCGGTTGCCACGCGCGAGATTGATTTCGCAGTCCTCGGGCAAGCCCAAGAGCTTAGGGATTCTCTTCAGAGTTACTTCCTTCGACGACTCAAGTTTCTCGATGAGGACTTTGCGTTCCTCAGGTGTCAAAGCTCGTTCTGTGTAGCCGAGGATAACACGGAGGTTGTTGACCTCTTGAAGGATTCGGAAGCGCTGGGCAAGGCGATGACCAATTCGGCAGCGTTTTTCGGAAGGCTCGAACTCGCAGCGTCCGACGCGTGCTTCGAGCCGCTCACGCTTCAGGAACGGGCGCTGATAGAAAATTGCCTCCTTCACCTTTTCCTTTGCAGCGTCGGTGAAGTGTTGGGGATCCTCCTGCGCCTGCCGGTTCCACAATTGCTTGAACTCCTCCTCAACCATCTCGCGGAGGAAGAAACGGCCGCGACGCCGCTCGCGAATCGAAGGGACATGCTTGTAGAGGTACTCGCCAAGCGTTCGGCAACCATGCTCGTGGATTTCTTCCCTCAATTTCACGGCTTTCTCGCGAATGCTTGCGCTTTCAGATTTCTTGGCATCGGCCCGTCGGTTCGAACGGTAGCCGCGCCGCTGGTTGAGGTGAATGAGCGCGCGGGCAAACTCCTCGGGCTTGAGAGGCTCATCTAATCCGCGGGCACGGACCTCCCAAGGATCGATCGCCTGCAGGATAGGCTCGATGGGCACGGGCTGAGGCGGTAAGAGCCCGATTTCGCGCAAGACATAAGTCAGGCGACGCTTGCGGCGAGAGCGGCGGTCATGTTGACGGCGCATTCCGCGCGCGACTCGGCGTTCCTCAGTTTTGGACTTCTCGGTCGCTTTCTCGGTTGCAGTGCCCGCAGGGAAGACACGGACCCCCCCAATGACGTTGACCTCGCCATCCACCGGTTGCTCTCGCACGAGCATCCAGCCTATGGAGTTGCTGCCGACGTCTAGTCCAAGCGCCCAACCACTTGTGGTCTGTGAATTTGTGGATTGAGAACGGAAAAGGCTGTTCGTCTCCATGGTTAATCTCCTATTCCCCCAACTTTTGTGGAATGTTTTGATGGCTTTTGTTAGTAGGCCTTGAGTTGCAGTGTCAATGCTCCATAAGCGTTTAGCTGCCGCTCAAAATAGCCTGTTGGCGAGAAGTTCTCGTCATCCCCCTTTCTGTGCCTCAGGGGGTACGGAAATCTTGCATATAGATTTCATTTTTCGCTTGAAATGTGATGCAGAAGTTTGGCGGGAATACGCGCGTAACCAAACATTTCCCGAGTCTTTTCATAACAAGGACTCAGGTCCGTAGGCTCTGCCCGTCTGGCGCCTTATAGCGCCGGACGGGCAACCTTTTTATGACCGAATATCCGCAGCTCGCGAACGGATGCATGTTTTGGGCGTGTGATGATGTCGCCGCCGGCGCTCCACTTGTGCGCGGAGCATCGCGTGGGCGTGAGCTTCTTCAGCGAACACGGGCGGCTCCTGGCGCGGGCCGTAGGTCCCACCACCGGCAATGTGCTCCTGCGGCGCGCAAAACCACGCGCACCGACTCTGGGCCCTGCTGATGTTCGAAGCGTGGGCCCGCACCTTCCTCGACCGCCCCGACCCCCTCGCCGGCCCGCTGTGGTGAGACATTTACCCCTGCCCTGAGAGTTGAAAAAATTGCTCAGGTCAAATTGCGTGACCTATTTTGTCACAGTGCCACGGTAATCCAGAGATGGGGAGTGCTGACACAGATGGATTATTACGCGAGAAAAACACAAACGCCGGAGGGCGAGCGCTACCAATTGTTGCAAGAGCATTTAGCAAACGTTGCCGCCCTCTGCAAACAATTGGCCGAAAAAGTCGGATGCGGCTCGTTAGGCCATTTGCTTGGGTGGACTCACGACCTCGGAAAATATCAGGAGAAGTTCCAGCAGCGACTCCGCGGAAAGACGCACCACGCTCCCCATGCGTGGGTAGGGAGCGCTTGGCTACTAACACGCGCCTCGAACGCCAACGACAACGTTTCTGCTCAGCTGCTACAGCTACTAGCGCTGATTGTTGCTTCGCACCATACTGGTTTACCCGACCTCGAGACGTTTAGGGAGAAATGGAGGGAATATCTAAACTTGTGGCCAACGGTAGCCAAAGAACTACCTTCGGATCAGCGCGACTGTTCCGTGGGAGAGCACGTCGCAAAGCTACCTGACTGGCTGCGTTCGCTTCTGGATGCTCCGCCTCGGACGGGCTGCCAGAAGGAGGTTCAATGCTGGTTTCGCGTGGCCCTGTTCCTGCGATTTCTTCTTTCTGCTCTGGTAGACGCCGACCGCCTTGATAGTGCATATTTCGAATATGGCATTCCTGCGCAGCTTCAGGGTAGGGGGAAACCTAATTTCCGAGCTTTCCAAACCCGGCTTATAAGCTATGTGGCGAGCAAGCAGCGTGGGGAAACTCCCAGTGTTTCAGATAGCTTGATGCGTTTGCGCAATGTCGCATTTGAGCAGTGCCGAGAGGCTGCTGACAAACCACAAGGCACCTATTCGCTAACTCTACCCACGGGCTTAGGAAAAACCCTCTCTTCAATGGTTTTCGCGTTGGGTCATGCCGCCCACCACGATTTAGATCGTGTCATTGTCGTAATTCCCTACACGAGCATCATTGAGCAAAATGCCGCTGAGTACGCAAACGCCTTAGGTCGAGAAAACGTTCTGGAACATCATTCAAACTTTGATTTCAGGCGTATCCCTGACACTTGTGATCAGCCTGAGGATTACGCATCCCGTTATGAACTGGCGATCGAAAACTGGGATGCACCCGTGATTGTAACCACTACCGTCCAGTTTTTCGAAACACTTTTTTCGAATCATCCCACCCCTTTGCGAAAGCTCCATAACATTGCCCGCTCGGTAATTATCCTCGACGAGGTTCAGACGTTACCGGTTGCCCTGCTTGACCCGTGTCTTTATGTACTAAATGCACTGGTCACCGACTTTGGGTGCACGGTGGTGCTTTCGACCGCGACCCCCCCAGCGTTTGAAACAAGAAACATCTTGGGAAACATCGTTCCCTTAATCTCCACGCCCCCCGAAACTTATAGGACCGTTCAGAAAGTGAAGGTGGAATGGCGCGTTACTCGTGAAAACTCAGAAGCGTATTATTCGACGTGGGAAGAACTTGCCCAAGAAATCGCACTTCTCGATAGAGTCCTTGTAGTGGTTTCCAAACGAGAAGACGCAAAAGCACTTGCGAAGGCGCTTCTAACCTTTATCGACGACAAAGAACGCGATTCCGTTTTCCACCTCTCTGCTCTCATGTGTCCGGCTCATCGGTTCGACGTTTTGCAGAGAATTCGCGAGAGGCTTTCTACGACCTCCTTACCCTGTCGCGTTGTCTCAACGCAACTTGTTGAAGCAGGAGTAGATTTGGACTTCCCAGTGGTTTATCGAGCTCTTGCCGGCTTGGACAGTGTTGTCCAAGCTGCAGGACGCTGCAACCGGGAGAGACTATTGGAAACTGGTCGCGTCATTATTTTTCAACCCCCTTCCCAGCCTCCGCCGGGCGTACTTCGGAAAGCAACCGAGGTCACCATGAATCTGATTCGCTCAACCGGGGAGCAATCGTTGGATCCATTTGATTGCAATTCCGTCGAGCGTTTTTTTGCAAGTCTCTACTATCTGAGCGATAATGACTCTAAGAGTATCGCCACACTAACCAGCCAGCTAAAGTTTGACACCATCGCTAAGGAATTCCGACTGATCGAGGACGACTACTTATACGCGGTTGTCGTCCCCTATGGGGAGTCTCTGAGTCTTATCGACCAAGCAAAAACTTCTGTCGGTACCCCTACATTTAAGCAGATAATGCGCCAGCTACAGCGATACGTAGTTCAGATATATTCGAAAACTTTCCAAGAGATGTGGCGTGTTGGAGCAGTCAGGGGAATTTTTGAAGATATAAGGGGACCGTGGTACGTTGTTCCCCTCTATGCGGCGTGTTACTCGGACTTTTTGGGCTTGAATTGGACCGAGGGAGGTGAGATTTCACCAGAGAAGTTAGTTCTGTAAGGGGGTTACGCAAATTCCATAGGGAGGAAAGCGTCGATGCCACGAACTGTTAGCCCTGTTTTATCGCTTCGAGCTCATGGGCCTTTTGCGTGCTTTACTCGTCCGGAGCTCAAGGTCGAGCGAGTCTCTTATCCGGTCATGACACCGACTGCAGCCCGTGGCCTTTTTGAGGCAATTCTTTGGAAACCCGCAATTCGGTGGTACGTGGTTCGAATTCACGTGCTCAACCCGATTGCTTTTATTACCCTCCGCCGCAATGAGGTGGACAAGAAAGCTGTGGCACCGCCGGCCTCAGTGATCGCTAACGGCGGGCCACCTCCTGCGCTTCTTATCGAGGACTCGCGTGTCCAGCGCAATACAGTGGCACTTCGTGACGTGGACTATGTCGTCGAAGCGCAGTTTGAGCTTACCGACCAAGCAGGGTCCGAGGACAACGTTACGAAATTTGTTGAGATGTTCCAGCGTCGGCTTGCCAAAGGGCAACGCTTTCACCAACCCTATTTTGGTTGTCGCGAGTTTGTAGCTCATGTGGAGCCTGCACCCGAAAAGTTCCAGCCCATTCCTGTGACCAAAGATTTAGGCCGCATGCTTTACGAGATCGAGTATAACGGCGCCTCCAAGAAGTGTTTTAGACCGATGTTTTTCTCCGCACACCTCAATCAGGGCACTTTGTGCACCCCGTGGCTCGAGAAATTCGCGGCTGGGAAGGAGATTTACTCATGATCCTCCAAGCTCTCTATGAGTTAGCCAAGCGTGACGAGCTCCTCGCTGATCCACATCTTGAACGAAAAGAGATACCTTGGCTCTTAGAAATTACGGCGGATGGAAATTTCGTTGGCTACTTGCCAACACATGAAGTCACAGGAAAAAGCAAGAAAGCGAAAGGCAAATCCTTCAGCGTTCCTCGAGACGAGCAACGAACCTCCCAGGATTACCCATTTCTGTTTTACGACAATGCCGAATATCTTTTTGGCATTGCTGAACCTCCCAAAGAAGAGCGAGCCCAAAAGCGGCATAGCCTGTTTAAGGAACGAGTCAGAAAGGTTGCTCAGGCTACCAACGATACCGGAGCGCTTGCCGTCGAAAGGTTTTATGCAAACAACTCCGCCTTTGAGGAAGCCCGTAGAAAACTCCCACCGGATTACGATGGCGAACTCATAGCCTTCAAGTTGAACACCGATGAGTGTCTGATTTGCCAGCGGCCAGCTATTCTTGAGTGGTGGAAGAAACAATTAGCAAGTCAGCATTCACAGCCGCCCGCAGATGCAGGCTTTGAATGCCTTGTGACCGGTACCAAGATAAATTCGCCATCGAATTTTCCGAAAGTAAAGGGTGTGCCCGGAGCCCAACCGAGCGGAGCGACCCTTGTGTCTTTCAACTTCAATGCTGCAGAATCGTACTATCTGGAGAGAAATGAAAACTGTCCCATTAGTGAAGAAGCCGCAGTTGCTTGTACGCGTGCGCTTGAACGTCTGGTGAGCGACGATCCCAAAAATCCGGCGAACCCTGAACGAAGACTTCCCCGTCTCAACTTACGAATCTCGGCCGATACCAAACTCTGCTACTGGAGTGCGAAGCCGTCGGTGTTTGAAGGCCTGCTTGGGAACCTTTTAAGCGTCAATGAGGAAGGGCTTCCCCAAGCCACCGAGCAGGATCTTGGTCAGTTTTTGCGGTCTATTTGGTTGGGCCGCAAACCTTCTATTCAGTTGGACGCACAAGACTTCTATCTAATGGTTCTCAGCGGCGCGCAAGGGCGGATCATTCTCCGAGATTGGATTGAAACCGCCTTGGATGCGCTCATTGAGAACATTCGACAGCATTTTGAGGATCTTCAACTCCATGGGTTAGAGGATAGGAAGCTAACGTATCTGAGCCTTGGAAACCTGCTGAACGCCCTCGCCCATCCATCCGAACAGAGCGGCGAGGGTATTCCGAATCCTCTGGCCACAGCACTCATTCGCGCGGCGATCACCGGGTCCTCTTACCCCTTGGCTGTTCTCGTGCGAGCCGCCGAGCGCTACAGGCGTGGGCTGGATGATGACCAGCATCGTTGGCTGAACGACACGCGTGCTGCACTTATTAAGGCAACGTTGAATCGCAAGAACCGTGGAAACTCTGGGGGCACATGGAAGGAGGTGAAACCGATGTTCGATCCAAACAACCATCAGCCGGGCTATGTTCTTGGAGCTCTCTTAGCCGTGCTTGAACGCCTTCAGCAACTTGCTCAAGGGGACATCAATGCAACGCTTGTGGACCGGTACTTCTCGGGGGCAAGCGCGACACCACGGACCGTATTTGTGCGGCTCTTGAAAAATGCCCGTCATCATGCCTCGAAGGCACGGCAAGAAGGCAACCGTGGCTTAGCCTTGCGTTTAGAAAAACTAATTGACGAACTTGCAAGTGCCTTTACGGCTCCCGGTCGGGCTTATCCGGCAAATAACAATTTCCCGCCATACCTCGATCTCGAACAACAGGGGCTCTTTGTGCTCGGCTATCACCAAATGCGCAAATGGCTATGGTTACCCGAGGAAGAGCGTCGGAAGTGGGAGCAACAGCATAGCGATGCCCCAGCCATCTATTTTTGGGCTCGCTCACAGAGCCCTGTCTCCGGCGAGCTTGAAAACCATGATCTACTAACTTCAAATTCGTAAATCGGGAGGATATTAAGCATGAAGCTCAATCTCGAAGCGATCGGTGATCCGGTTCAAAACCGGTTTGATATCGCTCTGCTTTTTGACGTCCGCGATGGAAACCCGAATGGTGACCCAGACGCTGGCAATGCTCCCCGCGTGGACCCGGAAACGGGTCACGGGCTCGTCAGCGACGTCTGCCTAAAACGGAAGATTCGCAACTACATTTGGTTGGTCAAAGGTGGAGCCCAAGGCCAACCACAACAAGGTTACGACATCTACGTAAAGGAAGGGGCCATTCTCAATAAGCAGCACGAACGCGCCTTCGTTGCACTGGGACTTGACCCAAAAACCAAAGAATCACAGGCCGTTGACAAAGCACGCGCGTGGATGTGTCAGACGTTCTTCGATATCCGGATGTTTGGGGCCGTCATGTCCACGGGCATCAATTGCGGCCAAGTACGCGGTCCGGTTCAGTTTGCGTTCGCGCGAAGCGTGGCGCCCATCGTCTCCTTGGAGCAGGCAATTACCCGTATGGCCGTCACCACCGAGCGCGAATCTCAAAGTCAAGAGGGTGGCAACCGCACGATGGGGCGAAAAGAGATTGTCCCCTATGCTTTGTACGTCGCCCATGGGTTCGTCAACCCGTTCCTCGCACAACAGACAGGATTTAATCGGGAGGATTTATTGCTTCTGCTCGACGCGTTGGCCAATATGTTTGAACTCGATCGCTCCGCAGCACGAGGCGAAATGGCCACACGAAAGCTCTTGGTCTTTGAACACGCGTCGCCTCTCGGAGAAGCTCGTGCGCACGAATTGTTTTCACTGATCCAAGTCAAGCCGAAGGAGCCGCAGATGCCTGCCCGCTCTTTCGAGGATTATGAGGTACACATTGCGAAAGAGAGACTGCCTCAAGGCGTGAAGCTCCACGAGCTTATCTGACGTAGGCCCGAACGGAGGGCAAAGCATGAGTTGGGACGAAGAGCTTGTCCCCATTGCTTCACTTCAGCACTATATTTTTTGTCCACGGCAGTGCGCCTTGATGTACGTTGAGCAACAGTGGGAAGAAAATCTTCTTACTGTTGAAGGGCGGCTACTTCACGAAAAAGCGGATTCTGGGGCAACAGAAGAACGTGGTGGGGTCCGCATTGCGCGGGCCCTGCCTCTGCGTTCCGAGCGCTACGGGTTGGTGGGTAAGGCGGATGTAGTGGAGTTCATTCCAGCACCGTCACCGAGCATGGGTAAAAGCCTATCGAATTGCGAAGGTTTCTGGGTGGTCCATCCAGTAGAGTATAAACACGGCACTTACAAACCCGACCTCTCGGATCACATCCAACTTTGCGCGCAGGCCTTGTGCCTCGAAGAAATGCTGAGCTGTGAGATTACGCAAGGTTGCATCTATTATGCCCGGCCACGGCGTCGGCAGGTTGTTATGTTTCACGAAGACCTGCGCCGCGCCACCATCGAGTGTATCGCAAACGTCCGACAACTCCTTGAATCCGCAACGACGCCCGCTCCCGTCTACACGTCCAAATGCCATCAATGCTCGCTCGTCGAACTCTGTATGCCTCAGTTGGACCCGTTGCGCATGCGTTCGAAAACTTACCTCGAGGAGATGCGACGCGAGGCGCTCCGCAACCCACCGTTTTCGGAGCATCTATAGACGCATGAAACGACTCTTGAACACCCTTTACGTCACGACTCAAGGCAGCTACATCAACCGCGAAGGTACCACGCTTGTGGTCTCTTTGGACGGTGAGGTGCGCCTCCAGGTGCCAGCGCACACTTTGCAATCCATTGCATGTTTTGGGCGTGTGATGATGTCGCCTCCGGCGCTCCATTTGTGCGCGGAGCATCGCGTGGGCGTCAGCTTCTTCAGCGAACACGGGCGGCTCCTGGCGCGGGCCGTAGGTCCCACCACCGGCAATGTGCTCCTGCGGCGCGCCCAGTACCGCGCTTACGATGAGCCAGCGACCGCCCAAGCGATTGTTTATCCCATTGTACTGGCCAAGCTCTTGAATTGCCGGCGCGTCCTGCAGCGGGCCCTTGTCATGGACGCTTACGCTTCTCGCCATGCTCAGCTCGCAGCCGCAGAAGCCAAACTCCGACAGATCATTGAGCAGATTCATCCAAACCATGCGGTCGAGGAACTGCGCGGTTTCGAGGGTGAAGCCGCAACGCACTACTTTGAAAGTATGAATGCGCTCGTGCTGGAGAACCCATCGACGTTCTTTATGCGGCAGCGCAACCGCCGGCCGCCCCGCGATCCACTCAACGCCCTCCTGAGCTTCCTCTATGCCCTGCTGGCCCACGACTACGCCTCCGCCCTCGACGGCGTGGGATTGGATCCAGCGGTGGGCTTTCTGCACCGCATTCGGCCCGGCCGACCAAGCCTCGCCCTCGACCTCATGGAGGAACTCCGCCCTGTGCTCGCAGATCGCCTTGCTCTGACATTGATCAATCGGCGGCAAGTCCTGCCCGAGGGCTTTGTGACAACAGAAAACGGCGCGGTTTATCTTACGGACGAGACGCGCCGCACGATCCTTGTCGCCTACCAGGAACGAAAACGCGAAGAACTCACCCATCCCTTTCTGAACGAAAAGATCCCGCTCGGACTTGTTCCACACGTCCAAGGCCTCCTGTTGGCTCGGTTTCTGCGCGGCGATCTCGAGAGCTACCCGGCTTTTATCTGGAGGTGAACCATGATGGTGCTCATTACCTACGATGTGAACACGGAAACCCCCGAAGGTCGGCGCCGGCTACGCCAAGTGGCGAAAGCGTGCCTCAATCACGGGCAACGCGTGCAAAAGTCGGTATTCGAATGCCTGCTGGAGCCCGCCCAGTGGGCCCAACTGCGGCACGACCTGTGTTCGATCATTGACCCCGCGACCGACAGCCTGCGTTTTTACTTTCTCGGCAAATCGTGGCGCGGAAGAGTTGAGCACGTGGGCGCCAAGCCAGCGTACGATCCAGAAGGCCCACTTGTGATCTGACCCCTGCCTTTTGCGCCGACCCCAAGTGTGCGGAAGCGGTTGGGGCGGATTTTGTGCCATAAGAATTGTGGAATCAGTGATTTATGGGTGGCGATCCAAAAATGGGGTCTGCGCAAAGTGTAAGTAACGGTTTATCAGTATTCTCTGGTGTTCTCATACCAAAAACAGGGAATAGGACGATTTCTCTTGACGGGGTCTGCGCAAAATGCGCAAATCGCAACTGATAATACTGGGGTTAGAAGCACCCGGTCGCGCCCCGCGCGGGCGCGTGGATTGAAACTTGGGGCCGTAGATGATGGTATTTTTGTGTCTAGTCGCGCCCCGCGCGGGCGCGTGGATTGAAACTTTGAGGAATACGGACAAGAGCCGACTCATCCGGCGCGTCGCGCCCCGCGCGGGCGCGTGGATTGAAACTACGTGGATCCGATGTCGGCTGCAAACGCAAGTAGTCGCGCCCCGCGCGGGCGCGTGGATTGAAACACGCCCGTCTCGCGCGACGACAAAGGCATTGCCTCGTCGCGCCCCGCGCGGGCGCGTGGATTGAAACGTTGGGAGGTCATTGTGACTTGCGGCCTCCCAACGAATGCGCAAGGTACTGGGAGGTCTCGCACTATCGTGAGAATCGGCGTCTTTGCCCTGTGCTTCGAGCCTCTACACCTTGCTGGGCGCGTAGAGAAGTCGGCGGCACTGGGGGCAATGGTGGAGTTCCCCGGTGCCGCTGCGAATCTCTGCGATCATGCTGGTCGGGAGGATGGCCCGACATCCACCGCATGCATCTCCTTCAAGGGAGACGACCACTGGAAGCCCATTCTTTTCGTGTAGCCAGTTGAAAATCGCCACAATCTCGGGATCGGGGAACGCTGCGGCCACGCGGTCACGATCGGACTCAAGTCCACGCCGAAGTTCTTCCTCGGTTGCGAGAAGCTTGCGGAGCCGCTCAATCTCCTCCGTTTCAGCTTCGGAACGGCTGGCATGCTGACGTTGCCGCTCTTGAAGCTCTCGCTGAAGGGTCTCCTCTTGCTCCATGCTTTGGAGCGCTTGCTCCTCCACTTGGCTGATTTGTTGTTCGATCGCCTCGATTTGGTGGGTCATAGCATCGAGTTCTTTGGGGGTGCGAACTTCCTGCATGCGGCGGCGGGCATGGGCGCGCTGGGCTTCGAGTTCGGCAAGGCGCTGCTCGAGTTGGGTTCGGGTGCGTTTGGTGGCCTCAAGCTCGCGAGCGCACTGCTCGAGCTTTTGAGTGCGGGCGGCCTGATGGCGCTCGAGCTCCGCAATTCGTGCGCGCTTGGCTTCGATTTGAGCGCGGGTGCGCTCCCAGTTGCTCACGATATCCTGTAGGTCGAGTAGGAGTTGCATGATGCGCGCGGTGTCCATGGCACCCTCCACTTGGCGTTACGTTTTTCGGCGTCTGGTTTTCGGTTGTCGGGTAGGAGAAGCGGCAAGGCTGAGCGGCGTGAGGGGTTCGTCGTACTTTGTGAAGACGTGTAGCTCGACGCCGGATTGGCGGAGGAGCGGGTCGGCGCGCAAGAGCTCGGCCAGATGGGGGGCGACGAGCTTCTCGCTGGCGGCGTGTCCCACGCACAGCACGTTGAGTCCGCGCTGCTTTGCCTCGGCGGCACGGTGATAGTTAAGTTCGCCCGTGATGAAGAGATCGGCATCTGCCGGCCCGACGTGATCCACGGAAGAGCCCGCACTGCCGGTCACTATTGCCACCCGCCGAACGCGTGCACTCGGGCGGCCCACCAGTGAAACGTGATCCACCCCACAGGCGCGGGCGAGGCACTCCGCAATGGCGGCGACGGTGCTGGGACGCTCGAGTTCCCCCACTAAACCAAGGCCTGCGCTCGGCTGCCCCTCGATGAGCGGGTAGATATCATAGGCGACCTCTTCATAAGGGTGCACCGCGAGCACTTCGCGCAGGACCGAGCGGATACATCGCCGCGGAACCACGGCTTCGAGGCGATCCTCCTCAGCCTCCTCAAACTTGCCGACCGTGCCCTGATAGGGGTTGGCCCCACTCTCTGGGACGTAGGTGCCGGTGCCCGGGGCACGGAAAGTGCAGTGGGAATAATTGCCGATGATGCCGCCACCGCCGCGGTGGATGGCCTCGATGACGGCGGGGGTGTGGGTTTTGGGCACAAAGACCACAAATTTCATGCGGGGCTCAAGCTCGGCTGGCTCGAGGGGGTGGACATGGCGCAATGCAAGGTACTTGGCGATGACCGACGCAGTGCCATGAAGAACGCGGTCGAGATTCGTGTGAGCGACGACGAGGGCACGACGCGCGGCCACGAGCTCCGCCACCAGCGCGCCTACCAAGGTGTCGTAGCGCAGGGATTTGAGTGGACTAAAGATGAGCGGATGATGAACGAGCAGGAGCTGACAATCGCGCGAGGCTGCAAAATCGAGAAATGGCTGGTTGACCTCGAGGCCAATCCCCACGCGCTCGACTACAGCGCTCGGGTCGCCAATCTGCAGGCCGACATTATCCCAATCGTAGGCCAATCGGAATGGACACAGGCGGTCGAGAACCTCGAGTAGATCCCGTACGGTCGCGGGCATGCTGAGTTACCTCCCTAAAGATGCAAGATACGCTGATACGGAGAGATCTCGAGAGGTGTAAAGCACAAAGTCGTGGAACTCGTCCGGCGGTGGTTGGGGATCTCCGCAACCAGAATATCGAACGGTGTGAGCTTCCGAGAGGCAGTGACCGGTGGAAGCTGCGGCCTGTGGAGGGGCGAGGGTTGACGGAAATCTCTGGCTCGGGGTCAGGGGTTTTGCCGAAATGCGGGGTGGGGAAGATCAGCACGCGTGGCGGGGGAGGTAAGCTGCCATTTCCGGCTGTGCTCCACAGCGCTTCGGTGGAAACCGGACATGGGAAATGCCTCGAAGCTGCGGGACGGGGGCGGCAAGTTCCTTCATGACATGGGACAATTCAAAATGAGAGATTGAAAACAGGCAACTCTTCCAGAAAAGTCAGCGTACTATGGATACTTTAAAACAGTGGCAGGCACATTTTGCGAAGGATCAATTCGCAACGGGGAATGGAATCGAGCTGGTGGAGATTGGGCCAGGGCGAGCTGTGGCGCGGATGGCTATTGAGCCTCGGCATTACAACGCTGTCGGAAGTGTGATGGGTGGGGCGCTTTTTACGTTGGCAGACTTCGCATTTGCTGCGGCGTCGAATTCGCACGGGACAGTGGCGGTGGCGACGGATTGCAGTATTTCCTTTCTTCGGCCCGCGTTCACCGGTACCTTGACTGCGGAAGCCCGGGAACTGTCGCGCGGTCGCACGCTCGCACACTATGACGTAATGATCCGGGACGAACAAGAGCGCTTGGTTGCCGTCTTTCACGGCACCGTGTACCGGAAAAATGAGCCCATTCGGCGGGGATAGCCCCCTGAAATACGGGACGGAAAGACGTTTTCCAGAGGTGTGAGAATCGTGTGGAGAGTTTGTGTGGAAAACGTGAAAAGTCGCGGACAAAAGCAAGCCTGAGTGTCATTTCGCTTTAGGCGTTTCATACATCTCAGGCGCATGGATTCGTTGAGCAACCATCCACAGGTAGCGGTAGGGTTGTGGAAGACATAGGGTTGGCAAATTTCCGCAGGGAATTTCTCCACGTACGAGCACACGGCTTACGAAAAAATCCACACGAGATCTTTTTTCTCTGATTATTGAAATTGCGTAGGTTAGAGTGCTTTTCCCCGCAGAAGTGTTCATCTACAACGACTACTGTCTATATTTGTTGAAGAATATACAACTGTTTGCTGTAAATAGGAACGCAATCGAGCAGAGTGCTTCGAAAGAAATGCGGGCACTGTTCGAAACGATTTTCCTCCGTATCGGAAATTGGGTTGCCTCATCTGGCACGGGTTTTGCTCGATTGTAGGGTGATGATTATAAAGTTTGAGGTTTGAGTGGACAAGTTCAGCCACCCCCCCTGTGGCTGTTTCTCCACCCCCCCTCCCGGAGACGCCCGCCGGCTCCCCCCAGGCCGGCGGGCACTACTATTTTCACCCCTTCGAGGATGCCCAAGTGTCGCTGGCGCGGCGTCTCCTGTACGTAATGCAGGGAGCTAAATTAGGCGCAGGATACTTGGGCGATAAGGGCGGGGGGAACTTCCCTCTTCTGATCTATCAAGCTGCCAGTCTTCTTAAGGGGATGAAGACCGTGGGATTTTGTGGGGCGTGGGAGAACTGATTTGCGAAATGTAAACTTGCGGGGTGTGGAGTTCCGATTGAATGCGCGGGCTTGAACTTCACAGGGGCCTGTTGGACCGCGCTTTTCTTTGGCCGCTACCCAATGTAGAGGATTTCTTCGGGCTTGGTGACAACGAGGATGGGGGTAGAATCCAAGCGATCCACTCGGGCCCGAAGCTGTAGTTGTTCGCCACCGCGCAACCGCTCGATGGCGGGCTTGAGTCCGGAGGCCGTGGACCAAATCAGGACAGTGGCTCGGCTGTTGCCGTCGCTGAGCACGACTTTTTGCCCGAGACGCATCTTTTCGACTGTGACAACTTTCCCCGACACTGTGACGATTTGTCCGGGGGCCGCACTTGCAATTTGGGAAAGGGGGACCCGCTGAGCGGCCCCTTGTGGCTGCTCAGCGGGCTTTTGGGTCTGCGAATCTTTGAAAAGGGCTGGGTCGGTTTTGGGCGTCTTGATGTCGGACGGCGATTCAGGCTTGAGCTGCAGCGAACCGCGGAACTCTCCGAGCTTGCCAGTCACGCGAACTTTGTCGCCGGTGTTCACTTTTTGCCCATCGGAAAGTTTCTCGGCGAAGTCTTTCCAGAAGACGACGTCGATCGAACCCGTGGCATCTTTTACCTTGAGGATGTAGGGGGCACGGTCGGAGCTGGGAGCGCGTGCGCTCACGACTTCCCCTTGGATCGTAAAGTTTTGGCCGATGGCGCTGTTCGTGATTGAGGAGATCGGTGTCACGTCCGAGGAAGAGGCGGCAGCAGCGGGTGCGGGCGCACTGGAGGCCGACGATGGAGCTGAGGACGAGGTAGCAGGGGCAGTTGCGGTGGCAGCGGCGCCCTCGATCTTGATGTCCTCTGGGGCCTTGACGTGGACCTCGATAGCATCGCGGAACTCGGCGACCGAACCCTTGAGGGAAACCTTGGCTCCGGGCTTCAAGGCATCGCGTCCCTGAACTTTCTCGAAAACATCCGGCCAAATGCAAACGCGGATCGTCCCGGAGTCGTCTTTCAGTTTGAAAGAATTCGGGGCACGTTCGCTGCGGGAAGCTTGAAAGGACTCGACTGTTCCTGTGAGCTCCACCTGCTGTCTGAGTTTCTCTTTGGTGACCTCGGAAACCTTCTCAGCGTAGAGCTGAGGTACAGCCAGTATGAACGTCAGGCACGCGAGGCCGACAAGTATTGAGCGCATTGTGAACCTCCTTGAGGCAGATGGGATTTTACATCTCATAACCACTAACTTTACGAGTAATGAAAAGCGCTTTTCGACAAAAAAATGCGAGCAAGGGGTGGGCAACGACGATCGGGCTTCGATTTAAAATTTGTGTTCAAAGACATAGGGCAAAATTCATTCAATTGAGAATGCGGACAAGGTCACTGGCACCGGGAACCAAATGTCCATAACGATCGGCAGGTGGTCAGAAGCAAGTTCCGTGTCGTGCGCATCGAGACCGGCGGCGCTTAGCTGAGTCTGCGTCATCGATTTCGTATTCAGGATAAAGGCATTCTTCACGATGGCGACACTGTCGGTGAGATAAAAGCGGTCGATACGCGAGGGTGGGGTAAAGTTCGGATAGGTGTAGGTGGCGTTCGTGTAAGGGTCGCGGGGGGTTACGTCGAGGAGGTCACTCGCGTCCCAATCTGGCTTGATATCAGGACCATAGGTAGCGTTGTCCACGATGTCGCCTGTGCGCAAGGTCACTTCGGGCTGCTGAGGGTCGGGGTCCACAAAATTGAAGTCACCCATGACGATCGCCGGAGTGGAAGTAGGTAGATCAATTGCGCCGCCGGGCGTCCGCAAGTCGCCAAACCATTTGGCCAAAGCATCGCAGGCCTTTTGGCGTCGCTGCGTGTTCGTGCCCCCCGCCAAGGCCTTGAGATGCACGGCCATGACGTAGAGATCAAAATCATAGGTTGGGCGAGGCATCTGGACGAGGGCACCGTTCACGCCGCGAACTTCTGAGGCGGGCACCGTGTCGAGCATTTGGAGGGTCTGGGTGGTGCGGCTGGCTAAGACTGTGCGAATGGTGCCATCGCTTTTACCAAGGTGAACTTTCCACGACTGACCACCCGCAAGCGGAAGGATAGAATTCAGACGGCTGACGAGCTGCGTTGTTGTGATGTTATCGCGAATTTCCTCGAAGGCGATCACGTCTGGATCGATCGCTTTGAGAATGCGGCTGAAAGTCGAATCTGCAGCGCTGACGGAGATAAAGTTGCGGGCAGTATTGTAGGCCATGAGCCGAACGTCGGACGGGCTGGCCTTTGAAAAATCGCCTGCACTTGGGTTCCACGACCAACCGATCGCAGGGATGAAGAGTGCAGCCCAAACGATTGCAGGGAATAACACGGCAAGAGAGGGGAAACGGAAAAATGGTCGCCCAGCAGGACTCTTCGTTCGTTGCTTGATTTGGGTGTGCATCGTGTTGTCTTACCCTCTTGGGAGAACTCCACCTGCAGGGATTTGGGGCGTGCCCCGTAGCGTGCTCCCCGCGGGGTGGGGATAAGGCACGCAATTGAAATGTAAACCGCAATGTTACAAAACGCTTCAGTGCGCATGGTGGGTTACCGCGTTGTCAATGAAAAAATGCTTTTGCGGAGTCCGGGAGTGGGATGCAGCTTTTTTCAGGCTTGCCCGTGAACGTCTTGCTGGGTGGAGTTGGAGCTCATGCAATCGCTTCGGGTCAGGCTGGTAAACATTTTTGATCATGCCTTCGATAACTTTGTGGCGACAGCGCGTACGTGCTACAGTTCGCGGGGCATCGTAGGCGTGGAGGACGTCGCCGAGTCCGCCGTTGCCGAGCCTTCAGAAATCGAGCGCCGAAGGCAGCGCAAGCATGCGCTGGCGAAAAGTCTGTTTCAAGCGGGCCACCACACGACCCTGCAGCATACCCATCTGCAATTCGCGATCGAGGGGATCTCACGCCACTGCATCTGGAGCTTTCTTCACTCACATCCATTCTACAACTCCGAGCAGGTGAGCCAGCGTTATGTTGCGGTGCACGAAGGGAATTTTTATGTGCCGGATTCGTTAGGGGAACGCGGACAGAGGATTTTTGCGTCCACGATTCAAGCGCGCATGCGCGATTACCAAGAACTTTGCGATGCGCTCGCTCCGTACGTTGGGCAACACTACTTCGAGATATTTTCAGGGCGTAGGGGCTCGCAGCGGGCCGAGGTAGATATACGAAGAAAAGCCCAAGAGCTGGCACGCTACGTCCTGCCGGTAGCGACCCTCGCGTACCTGTATCACACAATCAGCCTGATCACTCTGTTCCGATACTACCGAATCGCACAGGAGTTTGACACCTCAACGGAGCAGCGGCTGGTGGTGGAACGGATGGTTGAGGCGCTGTTGGAGAGAGAGCCAGCGTTTCGCCACATTCTGCAGGAACCGATGCCAATTGAGGACACGCCGGAATATGCGTTTTTTGCGCTACGGGGCTTCACGGAAGTGGACGTGGACAATGCGCGCCGGTTTGTGACGGAATTTGACTCGCAGCTCGACGGTGCCCTTAGCGTGCTTGTGGATTATAGCGAGCGCAGCGAGACGGTCTTGGCCGAAAGTGTGCGCGAAGTGCTGGGAGTCGCGCAAGCTGACCTCAGCGACGAAGAGGCAATTCGTCTCGTCCTTGATCCTGCCGAGAATCGCATCCTTGGGGAGGCGATGAATCTGACCACGCTCTCGAAGCTAAACCGGACGCTGTTTCACGTTCGTTACGTGTTTCGCAAACGCCTGAGCCATGCGGCGGATTCTCAGGATCAGCGGCACCGGTTCACACCCGGTTCGCGACCAATCCTCATGAGGCACTACACTGGGGAACCGGATTACTACACGCCAGTCCTCATCGAGCGGATTCCTGAACTTCGCGAACGTTATGACGCCGCGATGCGTGATACGTGGGAGCAGATCAACCGCCTGCTCAACGATGGCGAATCCCCGGAGGATGCTGCGTACTTGCTGCCGAATGCAGTTCACGTCCGTTTTACGGAGTCCGCGGACCTCCTGAACCTTCATCACAAAATGGCGATGCGGTTGTGCTACAATGCTCAAGAAGAGATCTGGCGCGCCTGTCTGGAGGAAGCGCAGGCGATTACGAGGGTGCACCCCGAGATTGGGCGCTGGCTTTTGCCACCATGCACCATTCGAGCCCGAGCCCGCAAGAACCCCTATTGTCCCGAGGGCGATCGCTTCTGCGGCGTGACCGTTTGGCGATTGCCTCGGGAGGAATACAGCCGAGTCCTCTAAATAAGCCAAGACCACGTGAGTTCGGAATCCGGCCTTGAGTGCCCGGCGCTGGAGCTGTGGCTGCGTTAGTTGTCGGATTTCTCAGATGTCAGTTTCTCGTTCGCTTCAGCCGGTTTGGCTTCCTTTGCTGGTTTTGCGGGAGGCCCCGCTGGTTCGTTCCGGGTTGCCTCGATCGCCAGCTCAATTTTTACGTCGTTACCGATGACGAGCGAACCATTGTCGAGCATCTTAGAATAGGAAATCCCAAAGTCTTGGCGGTTGATTGTAGTGTGCCCTTCGAACCCCAAGCGGACTTTGCCCCACGGGTCGGTAGTTTTCCCAACGATCTCAAATGGGATCTCGATTTCCTTGGTGTTGCCATGCATCACGAGAAAACCGACAGCGGTGAGCTTGTCACCATCCTTGCGAATTGCGGTGGTGCGGAACCGGATCTCAGGGTACTTCTCGACGTCGAAGAAATCCGCGCCACGGAGGTGCTCGTCGCGTTGCGGGTTATCGGTGTTGATGCTGGCGGCTTTGATGACGACGCTGGCACTCGACTGTGTCACATCGGCTTCATCGTAGAAAATCGATCCTGAGAACTCAGTGAATCTCCCTTTTACTGAGCTCACGCCGAGATGCCGCACGCTAAAAGTGATGGATGAGTGGACTGGATCAATTGTGTAGCTTTCTGGGGCTGCGATAGCGGTGGAGAGAACTGCGAAGCTCAGAAGACTTGTGAGGAGGATTGATCGCGTTTTCATGTTGCTGCTCCTTTCTCTACTTTTTGCCGTTCGGCCTTAAATGTTGGTGAAACTTGTCAGTAATCGCTTGCCCACTGGGGAGACGAGAAAGAGCCCACGATCTACACCTGACCGATCCAGTCGGGCTGCGCAATTTCCTTCCATCGCTTACGAATGTTTTCGATCTCGTGCTGCGGCAAGGGGCCTGCACTCAGTGCGCGAGCGTTTTCGAGCCAGCGTCCGGGTTTTTTGGTGCCCACGATGGCCGTGTGGACGCCCGGCTGACTCAGGGTGAAGCGCAAGGCGATTGCTACGGCTTCGCTGAGCGGCTTTTGGGTAAATGGGTAATTAAGTTTGCGGAGCCGCTCCCAATAGACGGTATGATAGGGTTCGGTGGGCGGAGTGTCGCCATAACGCCATGCGGCATTGGCCACGGGTCGCTTTGCAATCACGCCCATGTTTCGAGCGCGCGCTTTCGGAAGAGTGAGCTCCAGCGCTTCCTGATCGGCCACATTGATAGAAGTCTGAAGAGTGTCGAACCGTCCGCATTCGATGGCATAGAGAGCCGCTGTGCTGTCGCCGCTGTAGCCAATGTAGCGGGTGTAACCCCGACGCTTGGCTTCTTCGAGCGCTTCGATAGCTTCACCCGCGCGCAGAGTGGCCTCGTCGCAACTGTGAAGCTGGACAAGGTCTACATAATCGGTTTTCAGTCGCCGCAGGCTTCGCTCAATGCTGGCGAGTAGCGACTCCTTGCGCCAATCGCTTTTCCAATCGTCAGTGTGGCCACATTTCGTAAAGAGGTAGAATTCCTTGCGACGATGACCAACGGCCTTGCCGATCTTTTCTTCGCTATTAGGATAGCATTCTGCAGTATCGATGACATTGAGGCCCGCGTCGAGCGCTTCGTTGAGGAGCTTGTTTACATCTTCTTGGGGTGCGTTTTCATAACCGATCTCTGCGCCACCAAAACCAAGGATCGAGACCTCCATGTCGGTTGCGCCGAACTTTCTTCGTTCAATCACAGGTATTGCCTCCCGTTAGAGTTCGCGGACCATTTTCAAAACAGTCTGGATTGTGTGCAAGCAGGATCGGTTCTCTGTAAGAAGCGATTGCGAGTAACGGATTAGGTGACACACGTAGAAAAACAGTACTAATTTGGTTCGTATTCATGGACTCTGAACACATAATGGGGATTCCCTAAGGCAGATCGGCGTTCCAGGCGATCGAAAGATGAAGGAAAACTGGTCCTCACGAGTTTTTATGGACAGTAGAAGCAGTGGCCGACAAAGACAAAAATGGGAGTTGGGTGCAGAGCCTGAACATGTTAATTCCACATCAGGGGGGAAGGGTAAAGGGAAGGTATGTCGTTCGAAGACAAGCTCGACGAGATTGCACGCCGGAAACGGGAGCGGATTCAGGAAGCCCTGAAGGCCGCTGGGGGAAAATTGCGCCTTGCAAGTGAGTTGGGCGAAAGCCGGGCGCGAGCTGAAACACGCACTCTTCCGCTTGCGTGCGTCCTTCCTCATTTTCAGCGCGTCGAGATCGGCGAGGGGGCTGTGTATCGGGGAATTGCGGAGGTTCCTGTGAGCCCGACGGGTGAGGCTACGCATGAACGTGGATACTGGTTTCGGGTTCTTCGTGAAGAAGCGCTCACGAAGCCGCAATGCATTGGGCGGCTTTTTCAGGTTGTGGTTCAAGATGCAGAAGTTGGTGGAGTGGCGTTGCCGCAGATCGCATTCTTGGATACTGAGACCACGGGGCTGGTCGGGGGAGCGGGGACGATGGCGTTCCTTGTGGGGTTGGGATACTTCCGACTGAACGATGATTCGTTTCTTGGCGCAACGTTTGTTTGTGAACAATACTTTGTGGAAGACTATTGCCACGAGCCCGCGCTTCTCAAGGTTTTGCGGGAGAGGCTCGCGGATTTTCGGGCCTTGGTGACGTATAATGGAGCGGGCTATGATCTTCCACTCCTCGAATCACGAGGAATACTCAATCGTGTGCGGCTTGGGCTTGGAACAAAAGTGCACCTCGACCTCTTGCCGGTAGCGCGTCGGCTTTTTAAGCCGCGGATTGGCTCGTGTTCCTTGCGCAACGTGGAGGCCTGTGTCCTGGGAATTGAGCGTGAGCACGATATCCCGGGCAGCATGATCCCCCAAGTATACTTCGACCACCTGAGAGGTATGGGACGCGAACGCTTGGCTCTGGTCGTGGACCACAATGTGCAGGATATTGTCTCGCTTGGCGCACTGCTTCTGCATATTGCAGACACTTTTCATGCGCCAGAGCATCCGCACCTCGCATCGGCTGCTGAGTCGGTGGCGTTGGCGCGGCTGGCAGTCAAAGCAGGCGATTTGCCGTTGGCGGTCCAGCACTACGAGCGCGCGCTTGCAACGGAATGGCCGTCGGTTGAGCCCGATGAAGGTAAGGCAAGGCGTTACCCCGAGCGCATTCAGGTCGTCCGCGAGTTTGTGCGCTGTTACCGGCGGCTACGCCAGCCCCACTTGGCGGCGCGTGTGCTTGAAACAGAGTGCACGACGAGAGGTGGGCACGTCCCTGAGCTGTTTGTCGAGTGGGCAAAGGTCGCAGAGCGGGAACTCCGTGACTTGGAGCTTGGTTTGCAGGTGATCGATCGCGCGCTTCGTCAGTATGAGTTTTTACGTGGGATACACCTGCTCTCAGGAGCGTTTGGCGTCCGTTGGTGCGCTGCGGTTGAAATGCTTCACCGACGCCGGTCGCGCATTCTTCAGCGGTTGGGCACGTTGTAGCCCAGCCTCCCAATGAGGCCTCGCAAAGCTGATAACAAGCGCAAGAACGGACTATGCCGCCACGAGCTTGAGTTCGTCCAGCACTTCGTCCACGTGCGTGTCGACTTTTACTTTGCGCCACGCCTTATGCAGTCGGCCATCCGGAGCGATCAGAAAAGTGGACCGCTGGATGCCCATGATCTTGCGCCCATACATGTTCTTTTCTTTCCAGACGCCGTAGAGCTCCGCGACTTTGTGGTCGGGGTCGCTGAGAAGCAAGAACGGCAAGCTGTACTTATTGATGAAACGGTCGTGGGACTTCAGATCATCGGGACTCACCCCGATGACTACGGCGCCGAGCGATTCAAGCTTCTTGATGTTGTCGCGGAAGCTGCATGCTTCGCGCGTGCACCCAGAGGTATCGTCTTTTGGGTAAAAGTAAAGGACAACCCATTTGCCGCGAAAGTCGGAAAGCGAAACATTCTTTCCGTTAGACGCAAGCAGCGTGAAATCGGGTGCAATAGCACCTTCTTGTACCGTCATAGCTTGGCCCCTGTGACAATGAATCTACGAGTGTTTAGTAAACCTTTTTGTATGCGCCCGCGGCACCGTTGCGGTCAACTACTTTGTTTGTTTTTTGACGTGGATGGCGATGTCGCGTTGGTGATTCCCGTCACGGCTAAGTGCGCGCACCTCAAGCTGGTGTTCGCCGTCTGGGAGGGCAAAGCGTAGAGTGAAGCTGCCATCCGAACGGAGCACAACGGCTTCACCGTTTACGGTGACAGAGGCATCGGGCTCTGTCGCGCCGTAGAGGATGAGTTCGGTCTCTGTGCGCAACCAGAAGGCGGAGGGCTTTGCAGCTCCAGGTTTTGGCTGGACGGCGACATTGGCGCTGCCGAGGGCGCCGCTCCCCGCAAAGCCACCTTCGCCGCGCAGCGCTGGGTAAACTTGCTTTTGGAGGTGGCGCAGAAGCTCTTCGCTACCGGCCCACGAAGAATCGAGTGGGCGCAGCGCTCCACTCATTCCATAAATTTTCTGCCACGTTTCTTCGACGACCATCCAATCGGCATCGGTCTCGTCGCTCATGCGGTCGCGAGGCGTACGGACAATGTTCGACTGAACGATTGGCAAATACTCGCCTCGCTCGTCGAACGTCCCAAGTTCTGCCACCCACTGCTGATCTGGCTCAGGAACTTTGATGTACCAATTGTTGGCGTATGGGCTGATATCGATATCGAAGAAGTAGTGGGCATTTTCTGTGGGCCAGTTCCGCCCGGTGATGTTGTAAAGACGAATCACCATGCGGCGAGAATGGCCGTGGCGAGGAAGATTGTACTCGGCCCGAACGGCGTCGTTGATTTCCCAGTATGCGTAAACCCACTCCGGGTCGCGAACAAGCAGCACGATTTTCGTGTCGCCGTACTCCGAGGGAAGCTCGGGGACCTCGGGTAGCGGCGGGGCACCGCGATGCTCTTGGAAGTAATGCTCGCGCACGTCGGTCGGCGCTGCGCCAACCAGAGTCTCCTCACGGATTTCGCGCGGTGCGGGTGCTTCCGAGATTGTCGGAGTGGTCGCGGCAGCTTTCTTGGTCCGAGCCCGCGAACTCGTGCTTTTCTTTGTCGAGGTCGTTTTCGCTGCGGCCGTTTTTGCGGTTTTCGCAGAGGTTTTCTTCCCAGCGTCAGCCTTCGCAGACGTTTTGCTCTTGGTGGTTTTGGTTTTTGATTCCGCAGCCTCAGCTGCCGACTTCTTCCGAGTCGTCTTGGGTGTCTCGGCTTTCGATGCGGACTTTGAAGAGGTTTTCTTCGTCGCCGCCGATTTTGCCTCGGTTTTCTTCTTAGAAGAGGCCTTGGTTTTCAGTTCTTTTTCAGTGTTTTCGGGTTCTTGAGTTTTCTTTTTTGTGGCCATTTCTCGCAGCTCCCTACGTCAGTTCCCGACGGGGCATTGCGGAATGATGATTCGCAAAGCGCATCTCTCCGCGCCCGCATTCGGTTCACACGATAATGAGTATCGTATTCAATACTCGTTTTTGCCTACAACCCAGCAAGCTTAGGACGTTTCAGGCGAACGCTACCACAGGAAAACGGATGCATTCGTCTTTTTTTGAGATTTGCATAATGTCATGCGAATGCCACATTTCGCAGAAAATTGGACCAGATCTTTGCCCTTTTGCGGTAGTGTAGAGTCTAAGATGAGTACAAGAATGAGTTTAGGGAATCCCTCTGAGGCAAAAGTGCGACGGCTGGAGAATGGTCTTACCGTTGTGACGAAGTCCATGCCCAACCGCGTCGTGACCATCGATGTGTGGGTCAAAGCGGGTTCGGCATATGAAAACGATGAGATCAACGGGGTCTCACATTTCCTCGAGCACATGATGTTCAAAGGAACGGAGCGGTACGGAGTGGGGGAACTCGACAAGCTCATTACAAGTGTTGGTGGAGTATGGAATGCCGCAACTTCGATGGATTTTACCCACTACCACGTCACGGTTGGGGCTGCTTTTTTCGACGTTGCGCTTGATGCAATTTCAGAGATGATCCAGCGCCCTACGTTAGATCCGAAAGAGTTCGAAAAAGAACGGGAAGTCATCCTGGAGGAATTTCGGCGCAAACAGGACGATCCATGGGGCTTCTTATTTGATGCACTCTATGGAGTGGCGTACGCGTCTGGACCTTACCGGCGTACCGTCCTTGGCACGTTTGAGTCCATTTCAAATCTCAAGCACTCGCAGTTGGTTGACTACTACCGGCGCATGTACGCGCCTTCAAACATGAGTGTCTTGATTGTAGGGGATGTGCACTCAGACGATGCATATTCAGCTGTGGCGCGTTCGTTCGAGCAGTTCCAGAGAGCTTTTGAAGAGCCTGCATTGCCCGAATCTGAGACTCGCTACAATTGTGGGCGCCGAGTGACGCATCCAAAGGACGTGAGCGAGGTCTACCTTGCGATCGTTCTGCCTGCTCCCTCGTTGGAACGGCGTCGGGATGTTTTGGCAATGGACGTTGCCGCCACGATCTTGGGTGAGGGACGAAGTTCGAGACTCTATCGGAAGCTGAAGCACGAATTGCAGCTTGTGGACACGATTTGGGCGGGTTTCCCGACCCATCGGTTTGAAAGCGTGTTCTATGTCGGGGCCACGTGCGACGAGGCTCGGGCGGAACGCGCAGTCGAGGAAGCAATCTCTGTCATTCGTGGTCTGAGAGTTTCTCCACCTTCGGAGGAGGAGTTGGCGAAGGCTAAGCGCGTGCTGCGAAACGAGTTTTGTTTTGGAACTGAGACTACAACTGGCCAATCCAGCATGATCGGGTACTATCTGACGCTAACGGGGGGACTGGAGTTTTACGAGAGGTATCTGGCAGAAGTTATGAGTATCACCCGCGAGGACGTGGTTAGGTGTGTCACGGATTACCTTCTCTCCGAGGAGACAGTCGTTTCAGTCACACCAAAGTCGGGAACGCATAGCGTGGAGTGAATATAGTTGGGAAACCGCGAACCAATGTCAAGTAACATTATTGACGAAAGACTGACGTGTGGAGCTCGGGTGCTCTTGGTGCCTTCGCAGGCAAATCAGATAGTTGCTCTTTGCGCGTTTCTACCAATCCCCGGTGCGATAGAGCGGGCAGACGAAGCCGGACTTGTGGGCATCACGCTGCGAATGTTACTCAGGGGCACGAAGCGTAGGACTGCCGATGAACTCGCCTTCGCTATCGAAAGTTTAGGAACCTCGATCTCCTTCGAGGTATTTCAAGATTTCAGTTTAGGGAGCATGGTTTGCACGGATGATGCACTGGAGCCGTCGCTGAACATCTTTTTTGAGGTGCTGCAGGAGCCAAGCTTCGAGCCGGCAGAGTTTGAGAAGGAGCGCCAAAGCACCCTTGCAGCAATTCGCGAGCAAATGGACGATAAACTTGCGGTGACGCAGCGGGCTTTCCTCCGAGCCCTCTATGGGGAACACTCCTATGGGTTTTCGCGGCTAGGAGAACTGGAGACTGTTAAGGAGTTTCGCGCCGAGCAGGCGGTGGCTCTTTATGGAAACTTCGTGGACCCATCGGCGGCTCTCTATGTTTGTGTGGGGAATTTTGACCCCGATCGGGTCCGAGAGCTCTTAAACGCCGTCGTTATTGCTCGCCCGACAGCTCCGATGGAGGGAGTGATCCCTGAACCCTTGTATGTGAGGAATAAAACTATACATATTGATCGGGAATTTGAGCAAAGCTTCCTCATCGTGGGGTTTCCGGCTTGTCCGATATCGAGCGAAGATTGGGTGGCGCTGAGGGTCTTAAACAGCGTTCTCGGCGAAGGGATGTCAAGTAGGCTATTTGTCAAGCTGCGGGAGGGGATGGGGTTGGCGTATGCTACGGGGTCCCTCGTGAGCTTCCACGTCCGGGGCGGTCATTTAGCTGGGTATATTGGGACGAAGCACGAGTCGGTTGAGCTGGCTCGCGACCTCATGCTCGAAGAGTTCTCGAGAATTCGAGAAGAACGTGTACCGGAAGAAGAGCTCGAGCGGGCCAAGAACTATGTGGTAGGGAAGAACCTGATTGACCATCAACGAAACGCTCGACGAGCCTTTTACCTTGGCTATTGGGAAACCGTCGGACGGGGTTATGCCATGGATGAGCTCTACCCAGAGCTCATTCGAAAAGTAGGAACGGATGAACTCCATCGGGTTGCGCGCAAATACCTTGTTGAGCCGACCATCGTCTCGGTGGGACAAAGAATAGTTCAGTAAATATCCTAACAATTGTGAGGTCAGAGATGACAATGTTGAAAGCAAGCAGAAAAGATTTGGGAAAACCGCCATTTCTATCTGTGGGAACGCATTGGTATAAACAAATCTTGACGGCATTGGCATTTGGCCTTTGGGGGACGACGAGCCTCTTAGCAAGTAGCCCCCAACCACAGGATATACCTGTAGCCCTTGACCTCTTAGCGGACAGGACAGCTGTAACGCAGGGTGGCGTGATCCGTCTCGGCGTGAGGTTTCAGATTGCTCCTGCGTGGCACATTTATTGGAAAAATCCGGGGGAAAGCGGGTTTGCTACGAAGATAGAATGGGATTTGGGCGAAATCACGACGAGTTCAGTGGAAACTGTCTATCCTGTTCCAGTGGTGTTTCGAGGTGCCGGTGGGGTGATATCCTACGGCTACGCCGGTGAGACGCTGTTGTTTGTGACGGTCAGGGACGTTACCCTGAGGCCAGAGGCAAAAAACGTTAAGGTGAGAGCAAGGGTTCGGTGGCTGATGTGTCGCGAGGATGAGTGTCGCGATGCAAGGAAGTCGTTGGAGATGGAGTTGCCCGTGGGCGAGGCGCAGCCGGCCAACCGCGAGATTTTTGAGCGTTTTGCGAGTTTAGTGCCGGTTGAGGGCATCCCGGAGAATGTTCGAGTTGATACGACGATCACTTCGTCGGGCCTGACAGCTGAGCTTCGAGCTGAAGTTCCTCCAAAAACATTTGGGATTGTCAGGGAGGATTCGGGAGAGGCGCGTGGATTGTACTTTTTCCCGAATCCGGTCAAAGGTTGGATCGTGGATACACCAAAGCTTGTCGGAAAGGTCAGCGAGGTGGCGACGAAGGTCGGACGTTTAAAGGTTTTTGCGGAACAACCAACCGTAAGCATTCAGGCAAGGCGAACAAGTTCAACGACAAGCGGACCGGTTGAAATCTCGGGGGTATTGGTACAACAGTTTGTGAAAGAGGATCGCACGTTGACACCGGTTGAGATTCGGGAATTCTCACTTACCGCGGGCAAGTAAAGCAGCGACGATGCTACTGTTCGGGCGTCCGAAACCATCGCTTTAGGCTCCGGTATATCCGCACCAATGGTTTGTTGCGAATTATTCGGAGATCCCGGTGGGCTGCAAGCAGTTCTTCCAGCGGGATTTCGCTGAGAGTCTTAAGTTCAAGTTCAAGGGGGGACAAGGCGGCCTCGAGGGGGTTTTTGATATTTGGGAAGCGGTGAATTTTTTCTTCGTTATCGGGCGCGCGGCTCGGGTTTTGAATCCAACGCAGAAGTGGGCGAGCGACAGCTTGCTCTGAGAAATGGGTAAGCGCGTATTGACGGGCTTTCGCCGCAAGAGTGCGCCGCTCGGCAGTGTTGCGGGCTGCGTGTAGAATCATGTCGGCGTAACCTTGGACGTCTCCCACTTTCACGGTGTAACCAAGTTGGTATTCGCGGATGATTTCAGAAAGTTCTGTTCCAAGGGTGGTGAGGATTGGGAGTCCCGCAGCCATCATATTTACGAGACGCGTCCTCGTGCCGAAGAGTGTTTCGTAGTTCAAAGCATCCATATTGAGCCCGAGGTCGCACTCACGGTAGAGGGCTGGTAGATCTTTCGCTTCGATCCAGCCGAGAAGCAGGCAGCGATCCGCGTACCCGGACTTTTCCATTTCTGAGACAAACTGCTGGTAGGTGATTTCATCGTGGCCGGGGATGGCCGCGCCGGTCGCGACGAAATAGATGTTTTTGTCGCGCTCCATTGCTAAGGACAAAGCCCCCGCAAGGGCTTGGGGATCTGTCCACGTATTGAAGCCCCCACTCCATAGCACAGCGAAAGCGTCAGGTGGAAATCGCTTTCCGCGAAATAAGAAGGGGGGACGGAGGTTTGGGATTTCGAGAAATATCCGGCTTGCCGCCGCGGGAATTACGTCCACGAAGGGATGGGTTGGGGTGTATTGATTTAGGCGCCCGACTGCGCCCAGCTCACCGAGTGTGGCGTACATTTGGCAATAGGATGCGGTGGAGAACCGGTCCCCCCGCCGTAGGACAAGACGCTCTCGAGCCCAGAAGTGGGCGAGATAGTCGTCAGAATTGTAACGGCAGCTTTTTGCTTGCGCTTCTCCCATCAAGTGCCCATAGAGGTCCACCCACATGGGGTGAGATGTGGCGAGTTGGCTTGCGATCCAGGCGGCGTTGAGATTGATAGCCACGAGACAATCCGATTCATATTGGTCGAACCGCGATTGAACAATGGGCACAATTTCAGCTGGGTCGGCGGCATTGACTGTTGCGTAAGGTAGACCGTCCTTTTCTCCCGCTATTAAAGGAGGCTGATTTGGTTCCTTTCTTGCAGCGCCTTCGGTTTGGAGGATGGTGAGGATGACCTCGTGACCGGATTCCCGCAAGACCGTGGCAATTTGCCATGTCCGAAGCGCCTGAGCATTGAAAAACGTTGTCTCCGGCCCCCAGATAGGTCCCGGACCAATGAGAAACACCTTAGTCACGCAGCACCTCGCGGTTCAGCTCGCCAAATGAACATTCGGCGTCTTGTGTATGTTAGAGGCAAATTGCAACTCAAATCATGCGGAGGTGAGGATGCGATGCCGACTTACGAATATGCGTGCACAAGCTGTGGCGAGGAGTTCGAGTACTTCCAGCGGATGAGTGAGGAGCCGAAGAAGGTCTGCGAAAAATGTGGTGGACGGCTGGAACGCTTGGTAAGTTCGGGGTCGGGCCTCATCTTTAAAGGAAGCGGTTTTTACATTACGGACTATAAGCGCAGCGGGAACGGATCGTCAAAGGAAACAAAGTCGGGGGAAAACAAGTCGGCGGAAAAGACAGACTCGAGCAAATCTGAGTAGGCACGGTGTTTCACGTGAAACAGGTGGGCAGGCTTTTTGATTTGGGCCTCTGAGCGAAGTTTCACGTGAAACATTTTTTTTGTTGAGCAATACAATCTATCCACTACTGGTAGATCTTCCTTGGCTTTCTACCCCAAGTAGCGTTAGTCTTTCGACGGCAGGCAAAGGAGAAGAGGGTGCCAGTCATTGGATTTGTGAATCAAAAGGGGGGAGTTGGAAAAACGACCACAGCGGTGAATCTGGCGGCTTGTCTGGCAGCCGCGCAACGCTCCGTCCTTCTCGTAGATGTTGACCCCCAAGCCAACACCACCTCGGCCGTGGGTGTTGAGAAGTCGCCGCCTTCGATTTACAATGTACTCATCGAAGGTGTGCCGATCCTAAGCGCGACCCGCGAAACGTTTGTTGAGCACCTGTCGCTTGTGCCGTCAGAAGCCAATCTCTACGGTGCCGAAATCGAACTGCTCGATTTTGAAAGGCGCGAGTTTAGACTTCGTGATGCACTCGCCGAGGTGTCATCCTCGTATCAGTATATCTTGTTAGATGCCCCCCCCTCCTTAGGGATCTTAACCCTGAACGTTCTGGCGGCAGCCGAAAGCCTAATCATCCCTGTCCAATGCGAGTATTACGCATTGGAAGGACTGACGCTTCTGCTTCAAACGATCGAGCGGGTTCGCGCTTCCATCAACCCGTCGCTCGACATCTTGGGGATCGTGATGACCATGTACGATGGGCGTTTAAACATTGCCCAGCAGGTGGTGTCAGAAGTTCGCGCCCATTTTGGCGACCGAGTTTTTCGCACTCCCATTGCACGGTCCGTGCGGCTTGCCGAAGCTCCAAGTCACGGCAAACCAATCATCTTTTATGACTGGCGTAGTGCCGGTGCTCAAAATTACATCGCCCTCACGGAGGAGGTCATTCATGCAGTCGAAAAAACGCGGACTCGGTAAGGGCCTTGCGGCGCTTCTTCCTGTCCCGGGCTCCTCAGGTAATCCACGTCCGGCTGAGGAAGTTGCGGTTACTCCGACTTCGGACTTTCGGGACACTAGTCAATCCATCCGTCACCTCCCAGTGAGCGACTTGGCCCCAAATCCATTTCAGCCCCGGGAGGTCTTCGATGAGGAAGGGCTGCGCGAGTTGGCCGAATCCGTTCGAGTGCGGGGGGTGATTCAGCCGGTCCTCGTTGCCCGCCGCGATAGCAAATGGGTGCTTGTTGCAGGTGAACGCCGCTGGAGGGCTGCGCAACTCGCGGGCTTGGAGCATATTCCAGCAATTGAGCTGAAACTATCGGACCAAGAATTACTCGAGTATGCGCTCATCGAAAACCTGCAGCGGGAAAACTTAAATCCTATCGAAGAGGCGAGAGCCTATCAAGTGCTCATCGAGCGTTTCGGATTGACTCATGAAGAGGTTGCCAGCCGCGTGGAAAAAAGCCGGCCGGCTGTAGCTAACACACTGCGCCTGCTTAACTTACCTGAAATTCTCCAGCGAGACATTGAGGAAGGGCGTCTATCGGCTGGCCACGGACGCGCTCTCTTGGCTTTGCCCACAGACGAAGAGCGCCTCCAAGTCCGTAACGAGGTCCTGCAGAAGGGATTGTCGGTTCGGGACACCGAAGCGTTGGTGCTTCGAATGCTTGGGGAAAAAACGAAAGCAGAGCGGAAGCCTCGACCGAGGCAGAGGCGCGCAGAGGACGAATTCGCTGAACGCCTTCGCAATCGACTTGAAGAGGTCCTTGCTTGCCGGGTACAGGTAAGGGTATTCGATTCACAACGAGGAAAGATTGAGATTCATTACACATCGTTAGATGAGCTCGATCGGATCTGTGCGCAACTTGGCGTCGCGGACGAATAACCCAGCGAGCCGGTTTGCTCTCCAAAGCATCCGCCGGAGACTCAATGTTGGCTAAGTGACTGCAGATCAAGCTGATAAGGTGGAGTAAGGTGGACAAGGTGCTGAGTCTTGGTGGCATTGCCGTAAATCACGTCAACATCTTTCAAGCAATCCGTGATAGTGACTTCATGGGGCTACTCTGCCTCATCGCATGCATCGTGCTGTCGATCATCTCGTGGGCGATCATTTTTTACAAGTTGGTACGTATCCATGCGGCTTCGAAGCAATCAGACGAATTTATGGAACGGTGCATGGGTGGGAGCGGTAGCCTTGAGGAGGCGTTTCGCCATTCGAACGACTACCCAGAGAGTCCCCTTGCACAGATTTTTCGTGAGGCCTATCTCGAGATGCAGCTTGAGAACTGGTATCGCAATCCTCGCTATACCCCCGAACAGCGCCTAACTGCCGCTCGAGTGGGATTAGAACGGGTGTTGGAGCGAACGATTTCGGAGGAGATTCGCATCCTTGAGACTTACCTCATTTTTTTAGCCACAACTTCAAATGTCGCGCCGTTTATCGGGCTGTTTGGTACTGTGTGGGGCGTCCTTGGCGCCTTCCAGTCGCTTAGTCGAGCCGGGAGTGCTGCTCTCACGGCTCTTGCTCCGGGAATGGCCACAGCGCTCACAGCAACCATTGCGGGGCTGCTCGCTGCAATTCCAGCAAGTGTGTTTTATAACTATTTAACAAATAAAATTGCTATCTTGACGAGCCGAATGGATGCATTCGCGCTTGAGCTCGCCAACGTAATTCAGAAGCGAATTCTCAAAGAATACGCGGAAGAGTAGCCATGCGCCGGCACCATAAAGACCTTGCTCCAATTTCCCAGATCAACCTCACCTCGCTGCTGGACGTGACGTTTGTGCTGCTGATCGCGTTTATGATTGTGGCGCCGGCCCTGAAATATGGGATCGACCTTGATCTGCCCACCGTTCAAGAAGGGGCTCCCCAGCTTACGCAGAATCAAACTCAGCTTTTTACGATTGTCGTACCCAAACCCTCGCAAAGCGAACAGCAATTCTTCCTAAATGACGAGCCTGTAACCTTACGGGATATCGAAATGCGTCTTCGGCTTCAGCGCGAAAACGGCCGCATGCCTTCGGTAGAAATCCAAGCCGACCGCGACGTGCCCTATGACATCTTCATTCAAGTGGTGGCTGCTCTGCGCCGGGCTGGCATCGAAGCAGTTGGGCTACCTGTGGAGGCGGGGCGGGTTACAGCTCCCAACAGGCCTGCGAGTGGGGCCTCGACCTTGGCCGAGCCAATGGACCGTCCAGAGGGCAAGTGAGGTGACAAGCGCCCATGGTGCGCTACTTCAAATATTCGCTCCTGTTGCATGGCCTCTTGTTCGCGATGCTGGCTGCTTGGACATTTCTTGCGCCCGAGCGCAAGCACAAAAACCTACAGTTTGTCATACTCCCAAAAGGCACGAGCCTAAACGCCGTGATGACCAAAGAGGTTGTGGAGGCAATGAATCGCCCCGCGCCACCTGGAGGAGCGCAATCCTCCCCCACGGCGTCGCCCACACCCACACCATCTCCCGTGGCATCGGTCACACCCTCACCAACACAAACCGCCATACAAACACAAGAGTCGGCGCGAGGAACCCCCGAAGTCTCGTCTGCAACGCCAGCGTCCTCCCCAACACCCGTGTTGCTAACGCCGACGCCCACCCTATCGCCGACGGCGGCGCCTACCCCGACGCCAGCGAAGACGATCGCAATCACTCCTCGAGCAACCCCTACCGCAACAGCGTCACCGAAAGCTACGAAATCGCCTACTCCGCGGGCCACCAGTACTAAAGCGACGGCGAAATCCACGGCTCAAATTAGTCCAAACACAAGACCGCAACAGAAGGGGACTCCCACGAAATCCGCTGCGAAGCAGACGCCAAAGCCCACACCCAAAGAAAAGGGAATTGCCAGTGCCTATGAGCTGGCTTCGGCGGCCCCGGGCGGAAACCGTTTTACCGGAGTGGACCTACCGCGTCAGACCCCTGCCGGCGCCACGGTGGGCGAGGCTCTGCCCGGTCAGGAAGTTGGCATTCCCGGAGTTCCCGAAGGTGTGGAGGGCGCTCCCCTACCCTTGGATCGCAACCAAAGCATACTTTCGATGCTTTACACCACCCGGGCCCGGATGAAAATCCAGTCGAACTTCACCGTCCCGCCAGGAGTCAACGATCCCAACCTGACGTGTGTTGTCGAATGGGAGATTCTCCGCGATGGAACGATTCAGAACATCCGCGTGGTGAAATCCACGGGAGTTGCCCAATACGACGCCTGCGCGATCGACGCTCTCCGCAAGACTGGGAACCTTGGCCCACTCCCACCTGAATTTGGGAAAAGCTCCATTTGGACTTCGCTGACGTTCGTCTTTGCGGGTGATAACGCTGAGGCAACCACCGCGTCACCGTCCCCGCCTCCCTCCCGATGACCTTAGCCAAGAAATGGAGGCGGCCGATTGCCGCCGGGCGCACATCATTCTCGCAGGAGGCCGCAAACATATTGCCTTGCAGCGGACTTTATCGTTGCCTTCCGAAGATGACGCCTGCAGCCAGAGTCCTGTGAAAGGCGGCATGGTAAAGCTATTCGATGGACTAAATCTGATGCATCACATTTGGAGGTAGCGACGATGCGTATTGGGATAGTGGGTTCTGGTCGAATGGGGGGCGGACTTGGGCGCCTTTGGGCGCACGCAGGTCACGAGGTGATGTTTAGCGATGTGCGGGGTTTGGAAGAAATGCGCGCCCTTGCCGAGGAGGTCGGGCACGGGGCTCGAGCCGGCTCCATCCGCGAGACGGCAGCATGGTGTGACATCGTTCTTCTGGCCACCCACTGGGCGCAATGCAAATCAGCTCTTGAGGAATGTGGCTCGCTTGAGGGGAAAATCCTTATTGATATCATCAATCCTGTGAAACCCGACTTCAGCGATCTCGAGTTTGGTTTCACCACGAGTGCGTCCGAAGAGATTGCAAGACTTGTCCCGCAGGCACGCGTCGTAAAAGCGCTGAACACGATTCCTTCGCCTGTGCTGGCTCTCGAGGGGTGCCGCGTGGCGGGGCAGAAAGTCAGCGGATTCTACTGCGGTGACGATGGCGCGGCAAAGCAGGTCGTCGCGCTGCTTGTGGCCGACGCCGGCTTTGACCCAGTTGACTGCGGCCCACTCTCGAGTGCGCGCTATCTCGAAGCGCTCGGGATGCTTCTCATCCGCATTGTAGTCACACTCAAAGCCTCCCCCGAGATCGCCTTTTCGCTCGTACGGAAGGTCGAGTGAATGAGGGGAGAGGGGCGGTCACTATTATCGGTTCGGACTTTTTGAACGGTTCACGCTTAGGTGCCCGACCGCCTTGTTTGAGGCTGAGAGCGGAAAAATTAGAGTGGAATTGATTTTTTTGTTGACACTCAACCTCAGCCACAGCTAAAGGCCGCAACCGAGAAGATTGAAATGTGGTGGAGAAAGAACGATGAATAAACGCCCTCTCCTCTCCTCTCCTCTCCTCTCCTCATATTTCCGTTAGTTTCAGGGAGGACAGCACGGGGCGCCTGCTCCAAACCCTGTGCGCGGGGAAAATCGCAAGAGCCGTTAGAGTTCTTCTCTTTGCGATAATGTGCAATTGTCTCTCCGCAGCAACGGCTCCGAATAATCCTACGCCCACACCTCAACCGAGTCCAACGCCAGCCCCTGATCCTTGCTTCTCAGTCGATGTGTGCAGCCAGCCGTGGCAACCAACAGACGGTCCACCAATAACCGTAAGCGGCTTACCGGCGGAGGTTCCGACCGTAGAGCAGCGTTGCAAAGATCCAGGTTTTACCACCGCTGAGCAGTGGGCAAGCTTTTTCGGGCTGAATATCGGGGGGAGCGATGAGGATTACTTGGTACACGAGTGGATGTGTTGGGACTACACGCTGGATCAGAATGTTACAGAATTCTGCGTTACGGAGATTGAGGACGAGGTAACGAGCCAATGGGGATTCTGTTTTGGTGGTTGCCCTGTCACTCTCACACAGCCGGGCTTTTACTGTCTTGCCTCTCAGCTCGAAAACCCGCAACGGACAACCGTGTACACTCGGGATGACGGGACAACGATTCTCCTCGATGCAAATGCTAAGGAGACAACCAACGTTTTAGTGTGGGTATACGTCTCTGAATCGCCAGTAGAACGAATCCCTAATTGTATTGAACTGTTGGAAGAAGCACCGCCTGATGAACACTGGCGCGCCACCACCACTAAACCCATCCTGGGAATTCTCGGACTGGAGGTCCAATATCACAACTACACTAAACACTATCTCGGGACCAAGCTGGGGTTCCTTGCCAGTGCAAACGCGAATTGCGAATCCCCGGTCTCTATTTCAACTTTAACTTCCTATCGAGGCACGCAGTTCGTGAATCGCGACACCAGTGGTGGACTTCAATTCGAAGGAGTTGATCTGACTGTGGGTGCCTTAGACGTCGTTGAGGTATCAGTGCATTTTACTAGGCCATCTCCACCAGAGCCAATAAACGTTGTTGGTCGAACGTGGACCTTGCCTGCTAAAGAGAACAAATTCGGGTTGCTGCAGTTGTTTAAACCCATTCGCTATTTCTTGGTTACCGACAGAGTAGAAACCTACGAGACTTTCCTATCGGACCAGGGGGTGTGGTCAGAACTCCTGCTTACTTCCGTTGACGAGATTCGCAATATCGCCTGCGAATGGGGCGAAGACGAAGACATTCGCCCCGTAAACAATTACTCGGGAGGACAAATTCAATTACAACGGATCAAAGAATTGCCTGTGCCGATCTGTGACACAAATCAAAACTCGGCCAACTGACGCGTGTGGCATGAAGAGGACACTTAGAAAAGGAAGGTGTCGCAATTATGCGTTTAACACAATTCACTTGGAAATATCACGTGCGGACCGCCCTCATCCTCTTAGCATTAGGCTGGGGCTGGAATGTTGTAAGTGCAGAGCAAGCCAATTGGTCTTTGCACGTCAACAAGCTCTATTATGAATTAATGCTCGGTAGATATAACCTTCAGGATTACATAATTCAGGTTGCTGAAAGCACAGTTCCTGGCAATCCGGAATTGGCAAAGAAGATTGTTAGGTCGCTGAGTAACGATGCACCTTTGCCTGAGGTTCGCGAGACGATACAAAACCTTCTCCTTTATGGCAGAAAATCGCCGGGACTGACGCCAGCGGAGGGGGCGGCGGTAGTACTGTATCTAACTTGGCGACCGAGCGTATTTCCGGAACAGCCAACTAAGGATCGAAAGTGGATAACGAGTCAAGAGAATAGCCAAGAGATTCAGGCAATTATGGCAAATCTCCATTCCCCTTACGTGAGAGAATGGTTTACAGTCCGGACCGTATTGGATGGATTCCGCAAAAGGGCATCCGTACCGGATACCGCTGTATTGCTTAAACTCTACGAGGCACATGATATAGAAACCGATTATTTTCGATACGTTGTCGATGCGGAGGCAGGCCTACCAGCTCTTAAAGGCTCTGATCCATGGCTTTTGTTTTTCCTGCGAGTGCGATACCTGAGAATTACCCGCGGTAATATCTATGACGATTTCACACAGATTGAGGAAGAGGAGCTCATATCGATGGCTGAGCGGGCGTATCTGTCGAAAATTGGGCGGGCTTATCCCTCGCTCGTGCATGATATTACTACGACCGTCAGTATACATCCAGCTCTGTATAATTTTGCTCTGATGCAAGCTGCAACCCAGCCTTCAATGGCTGCTCTCGTGTGGAAAATACTTCATACGTGTTCGCCAGACCAGCTCTCGCCTGATGTGTGGGATAATCCGGGAATGCTGAAATTCTTACACAACTGTGCTGGAGTTGCTTTGACTGTAAATTGCCAGTCGGGCGTGGATGAGGGGAGACCTGCGGATGTAAGAAATGCACTTCTCATACAAGACCAAATGCAAGCGGGTCTTCAGATTACGGATTATTTTGCTGAGGAGGTTTGGAAGCAGCGGAAGAGCAACTAAACGCGAGTCCGACCGCGGACACAGAGAGGCTTAGCTTTGCAGGAAAGATTAGGGACATGAGTGGAGAAACAGAGGAGGCATAAGTATGAAAGTCCGAAATCGAAACACTGAAAACTTGCCAAGGGGCGAACACGTCCTTAGGGGGGTCTTGCTATTGGGGCTCACGTTGGTGTTTTTTTCGCCAGTGTATGGGAGATCCTCAGTACACGAGGATGCCTTGCAGCGTCGCAAGGAGGCGCTTGAGCTGGAGCGGGAGGGGCGCTACGCGGAAGCGATCCAGAAGTTTGAGGAAGTGATTGCGCTGAACCCGACGGCACAGAACAGTGCGATCCGCAAGGGACGCTGCTGGGAGCGGCTGGGCAATCGAGCGAAAGCCCTGGAAAGCTATCGTCAGGCGATCGAGATGGATCCGCTAACGTACGATGCGAGCGAGGCGACGTACCGGGCGCTAAAGGTTGCGTTTGCGGAGGGCGATACGTCCACGGCGTTGGAGATGGCGACGCGCATGCGGACGCTGCATCCGGATTCGTCGTATGGGATTCGGGTGGAGATCGCGATGCGTGAGGCGGCGGGGCAAACGACTCAACCGCTTGCGGAGCGCCTCGAACGCGAGCTCAAGGCGTCGGCGGCGTACGATGACGCGACGTCGCAGGCGAAGGTTGGCCGCGTGGAGGATGCGCTCAAGGAGCTCAAGCGGATCTGGGACACGTATCCGGATACAGCAGCCGGACGGCGGGCGTACTCATCGTACGGGCACCTGTTAATCAAAGAGCGGCGGGACGAGGAGGCCTACGAGGTGTTCCGTGAGATTGTGGATTTGTTTGAGCCGATCGCGCCGCAGTCGCGCTTGGTTTTGGAGAGTAAACTTCGGCTAGCGGCGCTCCTCCATCGGGGGAATCGCCACGAGGAGTCGCATGCGGCGTATCTGGAGCTCATGAGTTCGAAAGTTCCCCGATACTACCTTGAGACGGCAGCTCTGCAAGGGGCCGGGGTGTTGTTTGAGATTTACATTAATAAACGAAATGCGAACCAGCCAGTCCCTGCCGAAGCGTGGGAGCGGGTGCGGCAGTTCTGTAAGGATGCCGAGGCCATTTGCTCGAAGCCGGTGGACAAAGCTCGAGCGCGACTCATGTACTTGGAAAGTTTTCAATGGGATGACCAATGGGAGAAGGTTGCTATCGAGGGACAGCGCTTCCTGACGGACTTCCGTGACGAGCAGACGACTCTGGAGCAAGCCACGGCGACATTCTTTACCGGCCGGGGGTTCTACTGGATTGGTAAGTACGCGGAAGCGATGCCCTATTTTGAGCGCTGCATCGAGTGGTCTCCGAACCGAGAGTTATGGCCTGAAGTTCCCTTCTATCACGTCCAGCGCGCGTACTTCCACCTGATCTCGTGTCTAATCAAGACGGGTGGTTCTCGGCAGCGGGCGGAAGCCCTTTACCAGACCCTCAAAACGTATTTCCCGCGTTCTGAATTTATCCCCTACGCAGAGAGAGAATTGGGGATAAGAAAGGATTAGAGCGGGGCGCGGTGGTAAAGACCAATTTTTGGAGAAAGAGGGGTAGTCACGTTTATGGCTCACCAAAGAAGTGAACGCAGGGTTCGGCAGTGGACAAATCGTTCCCTCCTTATTGTCGTCTTTGGCATCGCAGTGGGATGGATGAGCCTCCTGACGCAGGCACAGGAGGTATCGCGTAAGCGGGTCCTCAATCCCGCCCTGCGGGCTGTGCTGCGCGCGCAGTTGGTGGACGGGGAAGCGATCAACCGGGGCGAGAGGGCTCCGACCCAAGCGTTTCTCGAAGATGTGCTCTTGTGGGCGTATGAAGGGCTAGACGAGCCTCCGGGCTACTGGGTGCAAGTGCTTGCCTCGGGGAAGTTGCCGGCCCAGGAGGAGCGTCGGGCATTGGCGCAGCGGGCACTAAGCCCTGACACAACAGGTTCGCTGGAGTGGGCGCGCGGTGTGGTGAAAAAGGCGCGATTTCTGTATAGCCCCGAGGAAGCGGTGGCGGGGGCGATTGTGTATGTGCGCGGGACGCCGGAGGAGCAGAAAGAGGTCAAAGAGAAGGCCCTCGCGCTACGCACGCGACGTATTATCGGTGTCTACAAGGATGTGCTCCTCGGCAAACCCATCGGCTGTCGGGTGCCCGACGAACTCAAGCCACTCGTCCAGCAGCGTTTCGCGTCTGCAGAGAGTTCGCCAGAACTGCTTGGGAAGATTAGTACGTACATTGACACCGAGACAACTCGAGCACGTTGGTACGTTTTCTTCGACCACTGGTCGGGTTATCGCTATATAACCCCAGAACCGGACGCCGTGAAGCCTCCCTATTTGCCATTGCTCGTGCTTCTTTGTGTAGACGAGGAGGCGCAGGGGCTAAAGCGCCTACAGCGACTGTGGGAGATTCATGATGCGGAAGGGCGACCGTGGCCGTCGAACAGCATCATAACCCCTAACACTAAGGTCTCCACGGACAATTTCTATTTCCAAATCGAAACGCGTCGGCTTCCCGTGCGAGCTGCTGTTCTGGAGATCCTTGCGGACCTTCCCTCTCAATCCGAGGCAGTGAAAAGCCTTCTTTCAGATCTGTCACAAGATCTTAAAGCGAATGAGGCAAGGGATCTTCGCATAAGCCCAGAACTGCGGCTTGCCAGTGTGGATGCCTACTACCGCGCGGGTATCGATTCGCATTTGTATGCATGGGACAAAGTACTTCGGGCCCCCGGTCCGTTCTGGCCTGAGTACGCCTACTTGGTCTGGAATATCCACTCCACCAAGTTTGACCCGGGCCAGATGCATTCCGCTATCCAAGTGATGAATGAGGTCTACGATTGCTCCCAGATACTCACTTACTGGCTGCAGAAAAAGGGCTGGCTGCCGTGGGAGGACGAGGGAACCACAGGGACGAGATAAGCTTCACCAACGGGGTGGGGGCTTTTTAGTCACGGGCAGTGGTTTACAATGGTACGGGTGGCGCTTTGGGTGTCGGGGATCGCCTGATTCGAACGCCAAGAGGGCAAAAACCAACAATTTCAGTTGATTTTTTTGTTGACACTCAACCTCAGCCACAGCTAAAGGCCGCAACCGAGAAGATTGAAATGTGGTGGAGAAAGAACGATGAATAAACGCCCTCTCCTCTCCTCTCCTCTCCTCTCCTCTCCTTTCATCGGTATTTCGTTGGCCTAAACGTCTGCTGATCGCAGCTGCAGTCATCGGGTCCATGCTCCCCCTTTATGCCGTCGAACCAAATCCTACTCCGACTCCCACGCCCGCTCCAACTCCCAGTAGCGACTGCTACCCCATCGCGTTGGCGGGCCCCCCCATCACGGTGACTGGCGTGCATGACATTACAACCCAACCCGTACGGTGCTGTGATCCAAAGGAAAACATGACGCCGCAAGATTGGGCAGACTACTTCGGCTTGTCCCCAACGATTAAGGACAAAGACGTGTTACGGCTCAGGAAGACGGTAGAAATCGGAAAGGAGACGACAGATATAGTATGTAGTGAATGGTTATTCGATGATGAAGTCCAGTGGGAGTGGGGCTTCGGTACACCCTTAATAACGTTAACGATTCCGGGTGATTATGTCCTCAGGTTATACGCCAGCACACCACCCCGCCAGGAACCCGATCCCTGGCACGCGGGTGCGTGGTATTGGGCGAATGCTGATGAAACGACAATAGTAGACGTTCATATTCCTGTTCGGGAGATAGTGGAAGGAACCGAGATAGAGCAACTGAAAGATGCTCATATGCCTGATTCAGACGCTTTCACGACAAAAGTTGAGAGGTTGGGGACGTTCTTGGGAGAGCGCGTTCTGGTATACAGCCAGTATGCACGAGTTCGCCACATTAAGACGATTTTTACCCCGCTTGTCTCTCAAAGTGGCAGTTCGTGCCAGCGTCAAAACACCACCATTCAGCTCTCTAAAATATCTGCACAGATTGGCACCCACACAGATGGGGGTATTACGGGTGGCACCGTGTGTGGCGAGGTAACAATTAAGAAGCTTGTCAAGCTTGGTGGTAGCATTTCATTTACCCTCCCGCACGACGAATACACAAACATAGAAGCTTTCATATCCACCGTGTCTTACACCTTGCCGGAGTGTAGGTTTTGCTTGCTACAAGGATTCCAGAAGGAGCGCGGCTACGACGGAGCTGTTTACGAAGCGCAGGGCCGCGTTTACTTCAGATTTAACAGCGAGGAGTATCTCTGGACCGACGAACAATTCTTATTTAATCCCCAAGGAGGTCCAGGGGCAACTGCAACAGAATGGACGCTGATTGCCGCAAGTCCGATACGTGAAAAAACGGATGAATTTATCCCTCGTTTTACTTGTGCTGGACGGCCAGATCTTCTTCCCAGCCAACAGCAAGTGGTACAAGACATGCCTATAGGCAATACTCCACTACCGGAAGTTCCTTTGCAACCAATTACGGTTTATGACTCAGTGATGCAGTCTTGGATAAACGCTGAGCATTATTAATTCCTACAGGAGCTTGTTTCCTATGCGAAACGTCTTCACTGTTTTCGGAAGTATATTTCTCATAACGGTTTCCTGTTTCGCCAATCCTGGCAGAACGGTAGCCCACCCAGTTCCTATTAGTGAGCTTCTGTTTCGGTTAACAGTTTCTCGCTTGGAACAAAACACGACAGAAATTCGAGAGCAGATGCTATATGCCATCGCGTGTGGCAACGAAGATCTTGCGAAAGAGCTGGATGCCTGTTTTTCGATCCGAGCGACGGGGGACACGGTATCAAGCGTGTGCAATAAGCTATTTGCATTAGGAAGGACTGCGCCAGAAACGACCATTTCAGAGAGTCTTGCGGTAGCTCTTGGATTGGGTTCCGGCCTATATTCGGAACAAGTGAACGGCAAGCCGAGCGTTCGAAAGGAGAAAATAGACAAGTCGAGGTGGTTGGAAATCACCACCAACACTCTCCTTTGGCTACCCCCTGAGGTCCGAGCAAACCTGTGGACACCTTACCGCGAGATCGTTAGTAACTTGTGGATATTGGGATATCGTCTGCCCGCACCTTCGCGTTCCGACATTCCGAAGCGAGATGCCTGGAAGTACATGCGACAAGTGTATGCTCCGAATTTTCTGGAAGCGAACGTTAGGCTGCTTGATGATCTTTATCCAATCTTGTTGGCAGAAGTCGAAGCAAGGGACCCGAAGATTAGCAAAGAGCTACCATTTGGCTCCGCTGCGCGAAATTTTGCGTTGCTTGGTCCTTACTTTAATTATTATGAGTACCTGTATGGCGAGCCGGAGTTGGATGCGACGTGGGCATCACCGCACTTCTTGGATGCGTCATGGTGGTTGTACCCAAGAAAGGTGGAGCAACTTGTTGAAATATTGGGAGGTCTCTATCTATCAAGTGCAGAACGAAAAACGCCCAAAGGAGATGAAAGTCTAAAGTTAATACGGGAAGACTTACGCCGAATTGCCCAGTTATCCTCTAAAGAGAGGCGTGGGGTAGCGATCTTTCCAGCATTATTCGCGCCGCCGGAGATCACTTTGCTCCTATTTTGGTCGTCATGTCCGAGTGTAAAAGCGTTCTTATTCGAAGTGTCCAGCAATCTGCCGGATGAATGGTCAAGGAAAATGCTCGAGCAGGTGGAAATGGTGGAATGGTTGTACAATTGTCTGGGAAGTTCAATAGAAGCTAAGGCTGGCAAAGACGCTTCGTTGATACCCGCAGATGTTGAGTATGTCTCACTTATAAGGGAACAAATGGGAACTGGCGTATCTATAATGAATTACTTTTCAGACCACCTTAAAATGGGCAGGTAAGTTAGTAAGGATACGAGTAAACGTTTTTATAAGAGGAGGAAGTAAGCTATGCATCTCAAATCTGCTATCAACAAAGGTATTAAAGGCATTCCGTATGCGGTATTGGGGTTGCTGCTTGCATGTGCAGGCGCTCAACTGGACGCCGCCAGTGAGGGATCTCCTTTAAAAAAGGCAACGGAGCGTCGCAAGGAGGCGCTTGAGCTGGAGCGGGAGGGGCGCTACGCGGAAGCGATCCAGAAGTTTGAGGAAGTGATTGCGCTGAACCCGACGGCACAGAACAGTGCGATCCGCAAGGGACGCTGCTGGGAGCGGCTGGGCAATCGAGCGAAAGCCCTGGAAAGCTATCGTCAGGCGATCGAGATGGATCCGCTAACGTACGATGCGAGCGAGGCGACGTACCGCGCGCTAAAGGTTGCACTTGCGGAGGGCGATACGTCCACGGCGTTGGAGATGGCGACGCGCATGCGGACGCTGCATCCGGATTCGTCGTATGGGATTCGTGTGGAGATGGCGATGCGTGAGGCGGCGGGGCAAACGACTCAGCCGCTTGCGGAGCGGCTCGAGCGCGAGCTCAAGGCATCGGCGGCATACGATGACGCGACGTCGCAGGCGAAGGTTGGCCGCGTGGAGGATGCGCTCAAGGAGCTCAAGCGGATCTGGGACACGTATCCGGATACAGCAGCCGGCCGACGGGCGTACTCTTCGTATGGGCACCTGTTAATCAAAGAGCGGCGGGACGAGGAGGCGTACGAGGTATTCCGGGAGATTGTGGATTTGTTTGAGCCGATCGCGCCGCAGTCGCGCTTGGTTTTGGAGAGTAAACTTCGGCTAGCGGCGCTCCTCCATCGAGGCGACCGGCGGGAGGAATCGCATGCGGCGTATCTGGAGCTGATGGATTCTAAGTACCCGCGCTACTACCAAGAGACAGCGGCTTTGCAGGCGGCGGGAGTGCTGTTTGAGATTTACATCCGCAAATGGAAGGCGAGGGAGGCGATCCCCCTCGAAGCATGGGAGCGGGTGCGGCAATTCTGCAAGGATGCGGAGGCCATTTGCTCGAAGCCGGTGGACAAAGCTCGAGCGCGGCTCATGTACTTGGAGACCTACCAGTGGCACAATGAATGGGCAAAAGTCGCGGAGGAGGGTGCACGGTTTCTCACTGAGTTCCGAGATGACCAGACGACGCGGGAGCAAGCCTCCGCTGCTTACTTTGCGGCGCGGGGATTCTTTACCATTGGAAACATGAAGGAAGCTCTTCGGTATGCGGAGCAATGCCTCAGCGCTTCGCCGGATCGTGAGCTGTGGCCCGAGACGGGCTTTTGGCATGTCCAGCATGCCTACCACATGAAGATTGTGAGTCTGTTCTCACTCGAGGGGAAAGACTCGGTGCGAGGTCAGGAGGCTTACGAGAGCTTTCTGAGATATTTTCCAAATTCGGAGTGGATCAAACCGTGCCAAGAGCAACTTCAGCGCATGTTTCCGCAAGATCCAAGGTTTCGCATTTCACGCTAAGGTGGACTGGAGAGGCGAATAGGATGATGAGGAACCCGAAAGAAAGAGTGGGACAGCATATCCAATGGTGGAAGGCCGCCATCGTCGGGGCTCTTACAATTTTTCTTCTCGTTGCGATTGGGCAGGGTCAAGGAGTTGGCATGGTTCGCGTAGCGAACCCCGGCTTGTGGGCGTTGCTGCGCGCGCAGTTGGTGGATGGGGAAGCGATCAACCGCGGCGAGAAGGCTCCGACCCAAGCCCTTCTCGAAGACGTGCTCTTGTGGGCGTATGAAGGGCTAGACGAGCCTCCGGGCTACTGGGCCCGGGTGCTTGCCTCGGGGAAGTTACCGGCAGAGGAGGAGCGTCGGGCGTTGGCGCAACGGGCGCTGAGTCCGGACACAACGGGGTCACTGGAGTGGGCGCGCGGTGTGGTGAAAAAAGCGGAGTTTCTGTATACCCCCGAGGAGTCAGTGGCTGGGGCAATTGTCTATGTGCGTGGGACGCCTGAGGAACAGAAAGAGGTCAAACAGAAGGCCCTCGCGCTTCGCACTCGACGCATCATCGGTGTCTACAAGGATGTCCTCCTCGGCAAACCCATCGGCTGTGAGGTTCCCGAGGTGGTCAGGCAACTCCTCCCGCAGGAACTTCAGTCCACCAAGTTGGCACCAGACTTATTGGCCAAAATCCGTGGGTATCTTGATGCCGAAACAACCACTGCGCGCTGGCACGTGTTTTTCCATCATTGGTCAGGGTATCGGTATGTGCCTTATGACCCGGATTCTCCGGCGCCACCCTATCTACCTCTTCTGGTACTTTACTGTCAGGAGAGTGGGGATCTTGATCCGCTCTTGCGGCTCTGGCGGATACAAGATCAGGAGGGGAGACCACTCGCGTTTGTAGAACCGAAGGAGGATTTTTCTTTTGCTCGGACGGTGGAGATGCGCCGGATTCCTATTCGCGCGGCGGTTCTGGAACTCTTAGCAGATATTATCCCTCCCCATGATTCCGATCATAACTTGGTGACGAACTCTGACGCAGCATCTTCAACATCAGATAACGCGTGGTTCCAGCAGAGTGCGACGGTACGCGTTTTAGCAGAGCTCGCTGCGGATTTGAAGAAGGAATCCGGAAGAGATTTGAAGATCAGTCAGGAGCTGCGGCTTGCAAGTATTGATGCCTTCTATCGGGGGTATGGTCAGCTGTTCAGAGAAATAGGGTTCTATGAACCCTACGATATTCTCCGGGTCCCCGGTCCTTTTTGGCCCGAGTATAGCTACCTCGTGTGGAACTGTGCTTCGTCACACTTTAAGGCTAAGCAAAAAGATGCCAAACTCGTACCAGCAATGAGTCAAGTATTTGGCTACCACGAGGTTCTCACCTACCGGCTGCAGAAAAAGGGCTGGCTGCCGTGGGACGATGAGGGAACCACGGGGACGAGATGAGCTTCACCAACGTGGTGGGAGGCTTTTTAGTCACGGGCAGTGGTTTACAATGGTACGGGTGGCGCTTTGGGTGTCGGGGATCGCCTGATTCGAACGCCAAGAGGGCAAAAACCAACAATTTCAGTTGATTTTTTTGTTGACACTCAACCTCAGCCACAGCTAAAGGCCGCAACCGAGAAGATTGAAATGTGGTGGAGAAAGAACGATGAATAAACGTCCTCTCCTCTCCTCTCCTCTCCTCCTCGTGCACTGTTGCGACGAATTAGGCTGGCGCTGAGAACACCAACAGTTGCGCGGTTTCTCCTGGTGTTGACTACTCAACTGCTCACCTGTGCACTGACCGCGGGGGAGCCGGGGCCGCCCGTTCTACCTCCTCCTGAGCCGACTCCTGTGCCTACGCCTGCCCCCGAGCCAGAGGATCCTTGCACGAGTCCAAGTTGGAAGGTGGATCCTGGTTCGTCAATAACGTTGTGCGGAATTATCGATGTGATAACTACCAACGGCTGCTGTCACGACCCGGAGCCGGATATGACACCGGAGAAATGGGCAAGGCTCCTTGGTCTACGCCTTTCAGCGTCGGACCAGGATTTACGAATCTACTACCATGGCATTCAGCTTCCTGATGGGACAAACTGGACAACCCAAACCTGCAAGATCCAGGTGATAGATGATGAAGTTACAACCAGGATCGAGTATGGTCGCCCTGAAGGTGATTCGCAGGTAAAACCGTTGACGCTTACGCAAGCTACAACCTACACGCTCAATTTTGTTGCTGATAATCCGCAGCGATTTGAAATGCTTGGCGGGCTGGCGGTAGAGGCTAACGCGCGCGAGACGACGGGCGTAACCATTAAAGTTGTAGTAAAACCAGTCCGTTACCGAGTGCCAGCCTGCCTTTCGGATACGAGATCCGCGCAGCGCGCTGGTCTTACTAGCAGACCGTTGCTCCTTCACATTTCCGGCATTGATGGCCTTGAGCTCACTTACTATCGAATGCAGCACGTCGCAACTCGTTTCCCCGCATTAGCGAAGTGCATAAGCGGGTGCGAAGAGGATTGCTTTACGGGAACAGCTAATTTTCAGGTGGGAACCGTACGAGATGGCAACATAATCGAAGGTGTCGCCCTAGCTCCCGAGATAAAAGTATCTGAATTAATAAGCGCTGGGATTAGCGTGAATCTACAAATTCCAACCGACGAACTCATAGTAGGACAAGCAAATTTTAGTGGGGTATTGGCGAAAGGCAAAAAAGGGTTGTACGTGACTCAAAGTATATTCCAAGTCTCTCGCGTTTACTATGTTGAGAAATTTGTAGCGTATTATAGAAGGGAAGACGAATTTCCGAATCCGTATGTTTTGGTAAAGAACTGGGGGGATCCAGTCAACACCGATGCTTTTCGAGAGATGATAGATGTGCGTAAATTCTACCTGGTCGGCTTAACTTACACATCGCAGCCTGATTCAGAATTTCAGTCGCCCGAATCGTACCCACAGTGCGCATCCTTTGGAAAGGAGGATTGGCAATGCACACCCCCCCAACTTCGCGAATCATTCGAGTTGTTCGAAGAACCCTTCTAAACCTCGTTTTGGCGGCTTCATTTATCTCAGGAAGTTTTGCTCAAGATCAAGAGAGGGAGATCACGATTCTTCTCGAAGCGCGCAATGTTAACGCTGAGACGACAGTGGTGGCCAAGCAACGACTATTGTCCATTGCTTGTTACGGTAATCATCAATTGGCACGTACCGTAGATTCATGCTTGAGTCACACGGAAAGCACGAGCACCGTTTTACAAGCGATAGATCAGCTCCTCAAAATGAGCAAGGAGCTGCCGGATCCGACACCCGGAGAAGGCATGGCCACGTTTTTGGCTTACCACTACAACTTGTTTCCGACGTGGCGGGGGCTCGCGAGGCGTTACCCCCCTGCTTTTGAGATAGACAAGGTGCCTCTCGCTGAAAGGCGAGAGTGGGTGGCTGGGACCGAGTTCTCGAGGCTCCGAAGGCCCGTGTGGCTGCGTGCAAACACTGCGAGCGACTATACTTTAGGTATCTTTTTAGGTTACAAGGACTTTTACCTCAACCGGGGCCTGTATACTCGCCGGAAGATTTCGTACACTACTGCGGCAGTGAAAACCTTGCAGCAGCTTTACCAAAGCCCGACCGAACTGCTTCTCGATGAATTCCAACCTCTGGCGGTGATTGAAGATGCCCGCGTATACAGAGGCCTTCCGCAACGCTTTTTCTTCGCGAAATCGCGAATCAATGCGGTATACTCCTTACTTCGTCGAGATTGCCTCTTAGCCCTATCCGAATGTGGCCTGCCAACGGATACCGAGTATCTGATGGATGTGCTTGATGATCGTGACGACTCTTATTTGAATCTTTGGAAGCATGATCTGGTCTCCTCGGCTGGGAGGAACTTCTACTTACATCCAAGCGATAGGGACAGAACCTTGGCGCAACTTATGGACTGGTATGGAAACCCGTTCTCCCTTGACGTCGTTGGTCCCACCCCACTACTCTCTCGGCTGCTCCGGGACGCAAGCTCTCCTCAGATTCAAGGGTTTCTATACTCCGTGATTCTCGCATTTCCAACGGAGCTGGGTTCAGTGGCGCGGTGGAATCAGGTACTTTTAGAGTGGCTTTACAACGCCCTCGGGAATTCTGTATCCCCCACGTATTCGAATTTAGAAGCACGTCGCTATCCCCCACCCGACGTCAAAACATTACTGTTTGTGCGCAATGAGATTCACACAGCGCTCAGAATAACAGATCGTTTTCTTAGAGAACCAGGACAGAAATGAGGGAAGCAAGAAGGAGGAGTCATCATGCGATTGGTACAAGTCAAAGATCGAAACCACACTGGTGTCTGCCGCACTGCGGCGTGTGCAGTGCTGATGTTGGCCCTACTGGGTGTGTCTAGTGCCGAATGTGCGCCAGTGCTTGCTCAGAAAGAAATTATAAAGAAACAACGCAAGGAGGCGCTTGAGCTGGAGCGGCAGGGGCGCTACGCGGAGGCGATCCAGAAGTTTGAGGAAGTGATTGCGCTGAACCCGACGGCACAAAACAGTGCGATCCGCAAGGGACGCTGCTGGGAGCGGCTGGGCAATCGAGCGAAGGCTCTGGCAAGCTATCGTCAGGCGATCGAGATGGATCCGCTAACGTACGATGCGAGCGAGGCGACGTACCGCGCGCTGAAGGTTGCGTTTGCGGAGGGCGATACGTCCACGGCGTTGGAGATGGCGACGCGCATGCGGACGCTGCATCCGGATTCGTCGTATGGGATTCGTGTGGAGATCGCGATGCGTGAGGCGGCGGGGCAAACAACTCAGTCGCTTGCGGAGCGGCTCGAGCGCGAGCTCAAGGCATCGGCGGCATACGATGACGCGACGTCGCAGGCGAAGATCGGCCGCGTGGAGGATGCGCTCAAGGAGCTCAAGCGGATCTGGGACACGTATCCGGATACAGGAGCCGGCCGGCGAGCGTATTCTTCGTACGGGCACCTGTTAATCAAAGAGCGGCGGGACGAGGAGGCCTACGAGGTGTTCCGTGAGATTGTGGATTTGTTTGAGCCGATCGCGCCGCAGTCGCGCTTGGTTTTGGAGAGTAAACTTCGGCTGGCGGCGCTCCTCCATCGAGGCGACCGGCGGGAGGAATCGCATGCGGCGTATCTGGAGCTCATGGATTCTAAGCTCCCGCGCTACTACCAAGAGACAGCTGCGTTGCAGGCGGCGGGAGTGCTGTTTGAGATTTACATCCGCAAATGGAAAGCGAGGGAGGCGATCCCCCTCGAAGCATGGGAGCGGGTGCGGCAGTTCTGCAAGGATGCGGAGGCCATTTGCACGAAGCCGGTGGATAAGGCGCGGGCCCGGCTGATGTACTTGGAGACTTACCAGTGGCACAATGAATGGGCGAAAGTCGCGGAGGAGGGTGCACGGTTTCTCACTGAGTTCCGAGATGAGCAGACCACTTTGGAGCAAGCAAACGCTGCTTACTTTGCAGCGCGGGGGTTTTTTACCGTTGGAAACATGAAGGAAGCTCTTCGATACGCTGAGCAATGCATTAGTGCCTCGCCAGATCGCGAACTGTGGCCTCCCGAGACAGGCTTTTGGCATGTCCAACATGCCTATTTCATAAAGATTGTAAGTCTGTTCTCGCTCGAAGGGAAAGATTCGCGGCGGGGTCCAGAGGCTTTCGCGACCTTCTTGCGGTATTTTCCGAATTCGGAGTGGATCAAACCGTGCCAAGAGCAACTCCACAGGTTGTTTCCGGAAGATCCAAGGTTTCGCATTTCACGCTAAGGTGGACTGGAGAGGCGAATAGGATGATGAGGAACCCGGAAGGAAGAGTGGGACAGCATATCCAATGGTGGAAAGCCGCCATCGTCGGGGCTCTTACAATTTTTCTTCTCGTTGCGACTGGGCAGGGTCAAGGAGTTGGCATGGTTCGCGTAGCGAACCCCGGTTTGTGGGCGTTGTTGCGGGCGCAGTTGGTGGATGGGGAAGCGATCAACCGCGGCGAGAAGGCTCCGACCCAAGCCCTTCTCGAAGACGTGCTCTTGTGGGCGTATGAAGGGCTAGACGAGCCTCCGGGCTACTGGGCCAGGGTGCTTGCCTCAGACAAGTTACCGGCCCAGGAGGAGCGTCGGGCATTGGCGCAACGGGCGCTGAGTCCGGACACAACGGGGTCACTGGAGTGGGCGCGCGGTGTGGTGAAAAAAGCGGAGTTTCTGTATACCCCCGAGGAGTCAGTGGCTGGGGCAATTGTCTATGTGCGCGGGACCCCTGAGGAGCAGAAAGAGGTCAAACAGAAGGCCCTCGCGCTTCGCACCCGGCGCATCATCGGTGTCTACAAGGATGTCCTCCTCGGCAAACCCATCGGGTGCGAGGTCCCAGAGGAGCTCAAACCTTTTGTAAGTCAGCGGTTCGAGGCATTGGAAGTTTCAACGCAAGCTCACAACCAGACTTCTACTCCTCCCTTATTGGAACGTTATCGACTGCGCAGAAGCTCGGAAGAACTCTTGACGAAAATACGCACGTATTTAGATACGGCCACCACCTCAGCGCGGTGGAACGTGTTCTTTGACCATTGGTCGGGCTACCGGTTTGTGACTCCTGAGTTGAACGCCCCAACGCCAGCGTACTTGCCATTGCTAATATTGTTCTGCGTTGATACGAGCGACATCCGCCCGTTGGTACGCCTCTGGGACATCACAGATTTTGAAGGACGAACACGTCTTCCCCGCCCCCCATTCCCCGAGCTCGCAACCTTGTGGGAGGTTGAGCTCAGACGCATACCGGTGCGTGCAGCCGCGCTTGAGTTGATTGCCGACTGTTACCCAAATGCATTCACATTCTTTGACGGAACCCTGGTTGGGGGCTCCGAAGAACTTAACCGGCTCCTAACGAATTTGGGAAGGGAGCTTCAACGGGAGGAAGAGCTTCGCTTCCTGCGGATGAGCACCGACCTTCGACTTGCTTGTATCGACGCATTTTATCGCAAATATGGTCCAGAAGGGATCGACTTTGGTGTTTTTCCCTTGTTCTTTAGTGCGCAAGAGTTGCTTCGTATACCGGGGCCTTTTTGGCAGGAGTATCGGTATCTCGTGTGGAGCATAAGCTCGGCGACTTTTCGAGGAGGTTACTCAGCGTTCGGTCCCACACTCATTTCCGCAATGAACGACGTCTACGGCTACCACGAGGTTCTCACCTATCGGTTGCAGAAAAAGGGCTGGCTGCCGTGGGAGGACGAGGGAACCACGGGGACAAAGTGATCTTCAGGAAGAGGCGCCAAGGGAGCGTTCAGAATATACGGGGGGCAGAATGGCGCTGCTTTCGATTCGAGAGGCCTGTGGGCGCTTATAGATTCTGGGTCGCGATTGGCGGTGACTGCGCCTCCTCGGAGGAAAGGGGGACACAGGCTTGTGCTTTGCGCGAGGAGGCGGGTCCGCGAGAGCAAATTTTTCGTCGGCGTGGCATGGAAACGCGTTTTTTCATCTTTACACGGCGCCTTCCTTAGGCGGATGAACATAATCCCGGTGTGCAAAAACTGGGAGGTTTTGTTTTCGTGACCCGACCGGAAATTGCCGCCGGCACGAAGTTTATTTTTGTGACTGGCGGCGTCGTCTCTTCCCTCGGCAAAGGGATTGCCTCAGCCACGATTGGTGCGCTTCTCGAGGCGCATGGGCTGCGAGTCGCAAACCAGAAGTTCGACCCCTATATCAACGTCGACCCCGGCACGATGAGTCCGTTTCAACACGGGGAGGTGTTTGTGACGGACGACGGGGCGGAAACAGATCTCGACCTTGGCCACTACGAGCGCTTCACCAGCGCACGCATGACGCGTCTCAACAACGTGACGACGGGGCAGATCTATTTCAGCGTGATTGATAAGGAGCGGCGGGGGGAATACCTCGGCAAAACAGTTCAAGTGGTGCCGCACATCACCGACGAGATTAAGTCGCGGATCTACAAGGTCGCGGCCGGCAACTACGACGTGGTCATTACCGAAATCGGTGGCACGGTGGGCGACATCGAAAGCCTGCCTTTCCTTGAGGCAATTCGCCAAGTGCCCTACGACATTGGGCGGGCGAATGTGGTCTATATCCACTTGACGCTCGTTCCGTTTATCCGTGCCGCAGCCGAGGTAAAAACGAAGCCGACCCAGCACAGCGTCAAGGAACTGCGCGAGATCGGTATTCAGCCGGACGTTCTGCTGTGTCGAACGGAGCGGCGGTTCGACGAGGAAATTGCGCGCAAAATCGCGCTGTTCTGCAATGTGGAACCCAACGCGGTGTTTCAGGCGGTGGATGTGGATGAAATCTACCGCTTGCCGCTGCTCTACCACGAGCAGGGGCTGGACCGCCTGCTTCTGAGCAGGCTGCAGATTACGCCACGCCACGAACCGAACCTCGAGGGTTGGAAGCAGCTCGACGCGATCATCAGCGATTTGCGTGAGAGCGTCGAGATCGGTTTCGTGGGAAAGTACACGAACTTGCAGGACGCGTACAAAAGTGTGTTTGAGGCGCTACGCCACGCGGGCTTCGCGAACGGCGTGCGTGTGAATGTGCACAAGATCGAAGCCGAGGACTTTTCGGACGAGGACCTCGAGCGGATGCTCAGCGCGATGGATGGGGTGCTCATCCCGGGCGGCTTTGGCTCGCGGGGCATCGAGGGCAAAATTGCGGCGGCGGGCATCGCGCGGCGGCGAAAGATTCCCTATCTTGGAATCTGCTTGGGGATGCAGTTGGCGGTGGTGGAATTTGCCCGCAACGTTTGTGGGTTGACGGGGGCACACTCCACGGAGGTGGAGCCCGCAACACCGCACCCGGTCATTGACCTGATGGAAGAGCAGAAAAGTGTTCAAGCGCTGGGTGGGACGATGCGGCTGGGGGCTTACGACTGCACGTTGCGGGCTGGGACGCTAGCGCGTCGCGCCTACGGGCAGGAGCGGATTTCGGAGCGCCACCGCCACCGCTATGAGGTCAACAATCGCTACGTGCCGGTGCTCACCGAACATGGTCTGGTGGTGAGCGGCGTAAATGAGGCGCTTCAGCTTGTGGAGATGATCGAGCTACGCGATCATCCGTGGTTCGTCGGCTGCCAGTTTCATCCAGAATTTAAGTCGCGGCCGCTGGCGCCGCATCCGCTATTTCGGGAGTTCATTGCGGCTGCGCGGCAGCATCGGGCGGTGCGAATGGAGGCCAAAACGAGCTGACGGAGGAAGTAAGCGAGGGGACGGTATGGACACGTCCCACAATCTCCATGATGCAGTGGGCTGGAGCGTCCAGCTTCCTGTTCTGTCCCCTGCGTAGGGACTCAGAGATTGTGCGCGCATCACCAGGAAAGCGGAAAAGAGTTTATGAAAGAAGAGGGAAACAGAGTGGCGCAAACAGAGTCTTTGCAGGCCGGAAAGTCGCTTGGGAAATGGGATGTGATTGTGGTGGGCGGTGGGACCGCGGGTGTGTGTGCAGCGATTGCGTCGGCGCGGCATGGCGCGCGCACCTTGTTGGTTGAGCAATTTGGTTTTTTGGGAGGCACCCAAGCGGGTGCGTTGGTGGGGCCGGTGGCGCCGAATTATCTCGCGGATGGCACGCCGCTCACCTTGGGCATTGGACAGGAAATCTGGGACCGCATGGCGGCGCTTGGTGCGGCTGGAAAGCGCAGGGAGGGGCGTTACGGGCCCCGTGAGTGGCCATGGTTCGACCACGAGATGCTCAAATGTGTGCTGGATGACATGGTCACGGAGGCCGGTGTGGAAGTGCTCTTCCACACGTGGTTGAGCGCGGCGGAGGTGAAGGCGGGGCGGATCGACCACCTTGCGGTCGAGAACAAAAGCGGACGCCTCGCGCTCCAAGCCGAGTGTTATGTGGATGCGACGGGCGATGCGGATGTTGCCTATCGGGCGGGAGTCCCCTGCGAGAGCGGGCGGCCCAGTGATGGGCTGAATCAGCCAGCCTCGCTTCGTTTCACCCTTGGAAACGTGGACTGGGAACGCGCGGCGCGTTTTCTTCGCGAGCAAGGCCTGACGCATGTTGAACTTCCCACAGTAAGCTATGCCGAGGGTGGAGGGGCCAAAGAGCTCGAATCCCTCATAAAGAAAGCCATTGCGGATGGTTGCGTCTCAGCGGAGACGATGCGATACTTCCAATTCTTTGCGCTCGACGGTCGGCCGGGCGAGGTGACTTTCAATTGTCCCGAGCTACGCCTCAAAGATCCATGCGACGCCTTTGAGCTTAGCCGGGCGCTCGTGGAAGGGCGGCGGCGCATCCGGGAGCTCATTCGGTTTTGCCGCAAGTACCTTGTCGGTTTTGAGAATTGCTACCTTGTGAGCATTGCGCCGATGTTAGGGGTGCGGAGTTCGCGCCGAATTCGGGGTCGCGTCACCCTGACGGCGGAGGATGTGCTCTCGGGCCGAAAATTCCCCGATGCGGTCGCGCGCAACAATTGGCCCCCCGACATTCACTCGCCGCGCGAGGGGGAGGGGCTGGTCTTGGAGGAAAAGAAGATGAAGCTGGCCCCCGGCGACTACTGCGACATTCCGTACGGTTGCCTTGTGCCGGAGGGAGTCACGAACCTACTTGTGGCGGGTCGGTGCATTTCGGCCACATTTGAGGCGCAAGCGGCTATTCGGATTTCGCGGGTCTGTCAAGCGCTGGGGCAGGCGGCGGGTACGGCTGCGGCGCTCTGCGCCATCGGCGGCTACCGCACCGACGAGCTCGACGGGCGCATCGTCCACGAAACGCTCGCCCGCGACGGGCTGTTCGCTTAGCGATAGGGGAGAGGCTCAAACCCGCCTCTTGCCGGATGCCGGACGCGTGGGCCTTTCCTTGCCGAATTCGGGCAGCGCGATCCAACTCGATCGGTGTGAGCGCAATCGGTTCCTTTTCGGCGGAGATTCGTGTGGGGAAGGGCCATCCGCGACAACTGTTTCGGGGTGCAAATGCTGCTCGACTCGATCCCGCAAAGGTGAAGAGAATCGCGCTGGCTACCGGCACACGAAAAAAAACATAAGCCACAGCGAAGAAAGCGCCAACACTCCCTTGAGGTCGCGACGAAAACTCGCAACCAAACAAGGCACCAGAGGTGCGCTCGAGTGTGGTCGGCGTTAGGCTTCGGCCGGTTGCTCGCTCTGCTTGGGTGGGACCCAGCGGATCTTCGCTTTGCTGAGGACAAAGTTCCGGATTTTCTCGAAGCGCACTTCTTCAACGAAGCTATCCCACTCGCGGCGCTTCTCGAGGGCAGCGCGCACGGCAAGCGGCTTGCGCCCTTCGGCTTTTGCGCGGGCTTCGAGGGCTGCCTGAATGTCCTCTTCGGTCGCCTCGATGTTCTCTTTGATGCCAATGGCGTCGAGCAGGAGGTAACCCTTCACCCGCTGGTCGGCATCGTCAGAGATTCGTTGCCGGTACTCTTCGCGCGATAGACCCCGCGCGTGCTGCGGCATGCGGCCAGTCATGTAGAGGTGCGTGAGATCGCGCTTCATAAGGTCCTGCTCAACTTGTGCTTTAAGCGAAGGCGGCACGTCGAATTCGACTTTCTTCACAAGTTCGGCGACGACCGCATTGAACGCGCGATCCTTTTTCTCTTCCTCGACCTGCTCGCGAATGCGTGCTTCGACGTGGGCGCGAAGAGCTGCCAAGTTTTCTTGGCCAAGGTCTTTGGCAAACTCGTCATCAAGCTCGGGGATGCGCAGTTTTTTGACGCTCTTCACATTCACCGTGTAGTGGGCGGGAGTGCCGTCGGGGGTTGAGGCATCGAGCTCAATCGTCTCGCCTGCAGCCTTGCCTTTTAGGGCCTCGCGCACGGCATCCGGCAGCTGGGCGCTTTGTGGAACGCCGATTTGTAAAGAGACGTCACTCCGGCGGTCGAGAGTTTTCCCGTCCTTGCCTACAGCGAGAATGTCCACGACGACGACGTCGTCATCCGAATTCGCCGGCTCCTGCACTTCCTCGAGGTAGGCGTTCTCCTGGCGGAGGCGCTCGAGGTTCGCGTCCACAGCATCCGGCGGGACGACGACCTCCTCGACTTCAACCTCCACGGACTCGTAGCCGACGGGGTCAATTTCTGGTTTCACCTCAATCTCGAGGGTGAGGCGGGGTGCTTTCCCACTTTCATATTGTTGATCGGTCAGGACGGGCTTGCCATAGATGACGGTCTTCTTGGCTTCCGCGTACTTCTGGAGAATCGGTGGGAGAATACGCTCAGCAAGTTCTTCGCGTGCCTCTTTCATAAAGCGACGCTGCAGAAGCTTCACAGGGGCTTTGCCCTTGCGGAAACCCTCGATGGTCGCTGAACGACGAAACTCTTCGAATAGCTCGTCAAGGCGCCGTTCCCAATCTTCTTGGGCGATTTCGATCGTCAGTTTGCGGCGCGACTCTGGGAGCGGAAGGTCTTCGAGGATATTGTGGGGGACAACTTCTTCCTTTTGCTGCCGAATCTTCTGCCGAGCTTGTTCCAAGATGCTTTCTTGCGACTGCTGATCGCTGTTTTCCTGAACTGAGCCTTCGTTCTCTGGCATCACGAACCGTGTCTCCTCCGAACTCTATACGAAACGAAACCAGCTGCTGCCGCGATCGTTTGCGTGCGGGACGGGCCTGCACCCCATCACAACCAACTGTAGGTGAACGGCATGCAACCGCGGAATTAGTACAACGATTCGCGCAACTGCATTGGAAAAAAGTTTCCTGCAAGCATCCTCCATGAAGGCGCTGGGGCTCGGCGGCTACTTTCTGGGCTGCTCGAGGCAGGGAAAGCTCGAGACAAGGGTGGATCTTTGTGAAGAGGATATACAAAAGTTCGAAATTTGGGGCCGAAGGGTTCTCCCCATTTTGCAATGATGGGAACTTTTCGTCCTGTGCGAGCGTCTATAAGAAGGAAGTTTAGCTCTACTTATTGTTTTGTGGGCGGGTTCGTGACGGAAGAGACACCATTTCCATTCAGGGTTGCCTTGGGACAGGACGAGAAAGGGGGGCGCCTGTCGGGGCTGCCGCTGAAGTTAGAACCTTCACGAGACATTCCAGAAACCCCCGCGCAACCGCTACCCGCCGTGGGGGACGAACCGCTCGAGGCAGGGCACGAGGAATTTGGTGCCTTCCGAATCGAGGGCGTGCTTGCCGCGGGGGGAATGAGCGTAGTTTACCGTGCTGCTCACCAAGCCACGGGGGAAGTTGTGGCGTTGAAACTGCTCAGGCCTTCGGTTGCTTCCAACCAGCTACTTGTGGACGCAATGTTTCGGGAGGCCCAGACATTGCATCGGCTCTCGCACCCGGGAATTGTCAACGTGCTTGGTTACGGGGTCCATGCCGGCAAGCCGTTTGTGGTGTTGGAGCTTGTGGACGGAGTGGCGCTTAGCCAGCTGATGAGAATGCTGGATTTGAGCCGTGAGCAGTTGCGCCACTTGGTGAAGCACGTGTGTGCTGCCGTGGCTTACCTTCACAAGGAGGGGTTCCTGCATTGTGACCTGAAGCCCTCGCACATTTATGTGAGCCGAGAGGGGGCGGTGAAACTCATAGATTTTGGGCTGGTGTGCGACTGCAACGGTGCAACGAGCGAAGCCCTGCGATTTGGGACGGGGCCATACGTGGCGCCTGAGCTAATTGCCGGCACTCATTATCCCACGCCCGCATCGGATATTTATGCATTAGCGGTGACGTTCTACCGCTTGTTCACGACCCAGCTGCCTGATCCTACCCAATTAAAGAAGGCGAGCGAACTCAACCCCGATTTGCCAGCGGCCGTGGATGCCGTCTTTGCCCGAGCGCTGGCGGTAGTGCCTGAGGAGCGATTTTCGTCCGTGGACGAGTTCGCCGAAGAACTCTTGAAGGCGTTGGGATAGACCACACGGGGAAGAAGAAGTTTGGGCAGGAGCCTCCAAGAAAGTCATTCCCTCCTAATCCATTTGGAGAGGGCGCAGCACCTTAAGGCTCAAGAAGCGTCGCGGTCAGATCCTCATCGCGGATGAGAAGTAAGATCGCCGACTGCGGTACGACCACGAAGTGCTCGCCACAATAGCGAATCTCCACGGCCTCTTTTCGAAGGAAAAGAGCATAGTCACCGATCTCCGCCTGCACAGGAATGTAGCGAATTTGGGATCTTGGATGATGATCTTTCCACGGTTCGGTGTCGTCCACAGCAAAGTTTGGGATGGCGATGCCGGGACCGACAGCCACAACACGCCCAGATTGGACGGGCTCTTTTTCCACCACGCTCTGGGGCAGGACGAGGCCCACTTTGGTGAGTTCTTCAGGGTTATCGGGCTTGATGAGCACGCGATCCCCAACCACCAAGATCTCTTTTGTACCGATCCGCATTTCTGAGCTCTCCTTGATTGCAAGGGCGGGGTGTCCACACTCCCCCCTCCCCCGTTCACTTGGGTTCTGCTGAAAGCTCGGGGAGGCATGTTGGCCAACTTTATCACTTGCCGCCGCTTACTTAGTACCACTAAGGCAGAAATTTTTATTTATTTGCGTTGGTAGCCTGATCGGGGTGGCGAAAGCGAAGTCCAATGGGAAGCATCCAGTGCGACCCCAGCTGTTGCGAGTCTGCCGCGCTGACTGAACCTCCAGCTACTCAACTCTGCACACACGCGTTTTGAACCTGCGTTCGTGTGCTCAACACCCCCGTTCGCGTGGCAATGCAAAGATTGCGCAAGAATTGTGAAGAAAGTCTGAGGTTGGGGATTTGGGGAAACGCAGCCCCCAAGTGTGCGGCCGCGAACACAGAGCACAATTTTTGAGCGCACAACAATTGTGCAACAAATCGCCTGAGGCAAGGACTCCGAGGAAATGCGTTCATTGTCCATCGCCATTGTTACTTACCTTGCGGGTCGGACTCGTTGCCAGGTACGGGACGCGAGTTTTAGATGAGATATTGATATTTAATGCTTTATCAACAGTATTTCTGGGGGAACAGGGGCCAGTCAATATGTCCATCAAGTCTTTGAGGCTCCGTCGGGATAGGTAAAACTCAGTGGCACTGTGGTGAATACCCCGTTGGCCCAATTCTGGTTTCCCATCGACGACAGCTCCTCAACGGACTGCCCATGTTGGCTCTTATTTCCTGGGGATCCGGAGGATTGCTCGAAAGAAGTTCGGAGGTCTTTCTCACATGGGGCTCGCAAAAAACGCTAAGGGAACAGTGCTCCTTCAGAGTGCCGTGGTGTCGGCGATTCTCCTTGTCGTTTGTGTGGGACTGCTCGGTCTCACCCGCTACGAGCATAGCCGGCAATATAACCGGATTCACTGGAGCGAAGCGTACTATGCTGCTGAGGTAGCGTTGCTGGAAGGTGTCCAAAAGATCGCGGATGTGCCAGCGACCCAAACCGTGCAGTCGATTTATGGGACGTACACGGCGTCGAGTCTCCCGAACACTCCTGACGGAGATGTCAAGGAAGTTACCTTTACGATAGGGCCGGATCCGCAGAATGTGCCAACTTACCATTTAGTGACGGCAACCGCGAATGTGAATGGCAAGCGCCGGACCCTCCAGGCGCGTGTCCAGTACCGTCCCCCATCGCAAGTCTTTAACCACGAGTACTTCCTAAACAACTGGGGCTGGTGGTGGGGTTCAAGCATCACAGGCAATGGTGATAACCGCTCGAACTGGGACTTTGATTTCAAAGATAAGCCCACGGTGAACGGCCATATTTACGCGGCCGCACAGATCGAATCGAATTTGGTGCCTGTGAATCCATTTGCTTCTCCGCCTTTCAAAGGTTGGGCAGGCTCTGATCCTCTGACCTACTGCCATGTGGGTACTGAGCGAGTAAAAATGCCCAATCTCAAGGATCTTACTTATTACATTCAAAAAGCTAATGGGACGATCAAACAGGGTAACACGGTGATCGTCAATAAGACGTTTGGTTTTAGTGGAACGAAAACAGGAGTTTATCTGAAAGGCACGAGTACGAATCCGATTCAGATCAGTGGTACCGTCGTGGTAAATGGGGATGTAATTCTTGACGGGGTAATTACTGGAACAGGAACCGTCTATGCGGGGGGAAATATCTATATAGCGGGAAACCTCGACTATAAGAATGGCCCAACATGGTCTCTACCTCCCAATCATGCAAGTATGACTCCCGCGCAACGGCAAGCATGGTATGATAGCTGGGTAGATCAACAGTTTGCAGCAGGGAAAGATCTGATCGGATTTGCTGCGCGAGGCCACATATTGTTCGGCCAGGTGAATAGCTCAACTTGGAATACACGTGTGATGACCCCAAGTAACTACGGTCTTGCGAATCTGGGCCGCGAGGACCAGCTCGGCCGGGACGGAATTCGTGGAACAGCTGACGACGGTATCCCATACTTAGACACAAACAACGACGGCCGGCCCGATAGTGCGGCTTACGATGCGGATGAGGACGGTGTCATTCGGACAACCAATTATAGTTGGTCGAATGATTTTCAGATGACGAGCTCTCGCGCTTCGAAAATACAAGGCTATCCGACGTCAAACAACCAACCGGTGGATTTCAATACCATTTCGAGCTCGGCTATCACCAAGATTACTGGGATTTTTTACACTAACCATGCTTTTGGCGGTTACACCAGCCAAGGACCAGTCAATATGTATGGTGCCCTTATCTGTCGAGATGAAGCGGTCATTTTCTCGAATAGTCTCACGTTCTGGTACGACTATCGTATCCATGGAAGGTACGTCCATAAGTACTTTGATAGCGATGGAAATAAGATCGTGGATCTCGAGCTGCCGATTGCCTATAAGACAAAGATTGTCGATCGTAAAGAAGTCGTATCTGCAAATTAGTTTGGGAACCGTGAGGTGCCTCTTGCAGTGTGTTTTGCAATCAGTTCGCCCTGATAGAGATGGGGCAGTAATTAATACCACCTGAATTTGGGAATATAGTAGGTACACTGAGGAACGGGATGATTCGTTGGCAAGGCACTGCATTATCCATCTCGCCCGGCAAAAGTAGATTGATAACACCAGCATCGCGACGCAACCGGGGAATGTCTCTAATAGAGATCGTGATTGCTTCACTGATTATAGGTGCTGCTTTTCTACTGACGCTGGGGGTTCTGAGTTACACGCGGGTTGAGTCGGCAAAAGCGCGCGATCGGGGGATTATGCTCGACTTCATGCACCACTACTTGGAAGTGGCGCGAGCTGGTCCTTATGATAACGTGGCGCCGAATCGACCCATCAATGCGCTCTACGATGGCACGCGGCAAATCCTCTTGCCAAATGGGACCAGAACGACTGTGAACATTAGTTTTCCGCCGTCCGACGGACAATGGCGCTCACTCTATACCTCAGCGTTTCTGATCTTTCATCCTGATCTGGAGTGGCTGAAGAATAGAAACCCAGAGTATCGGGTGACGATCTCTACCCAAATGGTGGGGGGAACGGCGCGAGCAAAGTTGATCCGATTAGAGACTCGGTGGCGTCCCCCGCTGGGCATAGGACGCCAAGTGCAAACGCTGGACATGGACACGGTCATCTATCCGGAGTTTAATTGAAATGAGAAAGCGGACTCAAGGGCTGAAAGCCCACAGTCGTGCAATGACTTTAGTAGAGATAGTCATTGGCGCTGCCATCGCCGCGGTCTTGGGTGTGGCAATCGTGTATTTGCTCGTGAACGTTGCGCGGCAGCAGCGGATTGCTTTCATTGAAACGCAAGTGGCAAAGCGGGCAGACCTGCTCGAAGATAAGATCATGGATATTTTGCGCAACGCGTCGCGCAATAATGTGGTTCCTTTCTCCGTGTCGGATGCCGTGCCCGGTCAGGTCAGTGGGCAGGAGGTCTTTTTCTATCGAATTATTTTTCGATCAGCGGACAACGCTCCGAATCAGGAGCTTCGGTTTGATCCCACCACCCGCCAATTGATTTACGATCCGGATCGCTCGGTCGCCAACAATGAGCAGCGGTTGGACGGAGCGGTTGGGGCGTCGAATCTGACGCGCCTTGAGTACGTCTGGTTCGCTTCTGGGATTCTTCCGACAGGTTCGTTAGATAACTCTCTCATTTTAGTCCAATTAGAGGTGAATGATCAGGGGCTGGCTCGGCGGTCATTTCGCGATCCGACGAAGCGCTCGAATTGGATTATTGCTACGAGGAGCTTTGCAGTGAATTTGCGGCGCTATTGAAATGGCAAGGGTGTGCTCGTCGGGAGCAGGGAGAGTCCTGGAGTGAAAGCCGCGTTCGTAGTCTCAAAGGAAACAGGCTGGGGTTCAGGGGGATCGCGAAGGTCCCTAATTGAGCGAAGCTGGTGAGAAGGGAATTCCATTCCATGTGGATTGGAAGGTTGGAACGCAAATGAAGAATGACACACTGTTCTATGGCGAACTGCTCAGACAACATTCGTTGAAGAAATGTGTGCTTATAATCTGGGTTTTCGGGCTTTTTACTTTCATTGGTGGTACGTTCCCGCAGCTTTCCTACGCGTATATGGAAGCCGTGCCGGATGAACTGAAAAAGAAACCCGAGGAAGAACAGACGCGCTGGCTGAACAGCTACTTCGAAGAGGCTTACACTTTGCAGCAGAAGGTTGCGAAGGAACGCCACGAGCGCCGGGAGCAGATGGCCACCCAGTTTGTGCAAACGATGGCTGAGCAAGCATTTGAAAGACAGACTCTCATAGCGGAAGCAGAAGAAGAAACGCGGAAAGAGCTGGAGGAGTCGGCCACGAGGTCGAATGCGGCGGTGGGTGCAGCACTTTTCCTCGCCGGGTTGGCTGCGTTGTTGGCTTGGTGGTTCTATGGGAGACGTGTTGCAGTTCGATGAAAGTTTGAGAACGGCTCGGTAGGGGAAAGGGAGGCGGGCGCCTTAAACCTGAGCTGTCTTCCAAAGAAGTCTTTTTTCTGCCCATGCGACCCAGCGGGATCGCCAGAATGCAGGAGGACGAGCGTGGGGAGAGCGCTAAATAATTGTGTCCATGTCGGTTTCCCCGGGCAGTTTCAGGCGTGGCGGGGGTGCGGGCGTTGGTTTTCCCGTAAGATGGCTCAAAGCGAGCTCGAGCGCGTGCTTTAAGTCGAGGGCGGTCTGGAAGCGGTCCGCGGGATTCTTCTCGAGGCACTTCATGATGATGTTGTTGACCTCAAGGGGGATATCTGGGTTTTGCTCAACCGGCGGGACTGGCGGGATGTTGACCTGCTGGTAGGCAACATCTCCGGTTACAAAGGGGGGTGCACCTACCAGCCACTCGTAAAGAATGATGCCTGCCGAGTAGAGATCCGCGCGTCCGTCGAGACGCGTACCCATCACCTGTTCGGGCGACATGTAGCGGGGGGTACCGATGAGTGCGCCTGTTGGGGTAAAGGTGGCCTCCTCGATATGGACAATGCCAAAATCCGTAATTTTGGCAATGCGCTGGGAGCTAATCAGAATGTTGTCGGGTTTGATGTCGCGGTGAATGATGCCTTTTGAGTGTGTGATCTGCAAGGCGTCACAAATCTGGGAGATATAGTAGAGCGCATCCACGACACGTTGCTCGAGGGGTGGAGGGCCAGACACGAAATAATCTTCAAACATGTCGCGCAGCGAAGGCCCATCCACGTATTCCATCGCGATGTAGCTTTTGTGGGTTTGTTGGTTGATGTTGTAATCGTAGATGTTGACGATGTTCGGGTGGTTGAGTGTGGCCGCGATGCGCGCTTCGCGGAAGAAACGCTCGATCGCCTTGCCGCTGCCCGCCAGCCCTTCGCGCAGGATTTTCATGGCAACGGGTTTGTTGAGTTTGAGGTCGTAGACTTTGTGAACGACGCCCATTCCGCCGCTGCCGATTTTTTCAATGTACCGATAGCGTCCGACCGCCGCTTCCCCGATGAGATCGAGCATCACCGGATCAACGAACATCGCTTGGGACTGCTCCTCGAACTTCTGGCGGAGCAATGCGATGCGCTCGGCTACGTCGCGGTAGTTTTCGTCCACGGTGTGGATCATTTGCAGAAGATTGAGCGCTTCGGCGACCCGGCCGCGCCCGTTGAAAATGAGGTGGAGCTGATAGAGGTTTTCCAAATCCACCTCAGCCACGGGAAGCGCTTGGAACGCTTCAAACGCCTCGGTGAATTGTTGTTGTTTCATGTAGGCGATGGCAAGGCGTCGCGTTGCTTCGATATTGGTCTCGGGGAATTGTGCAGCGTGTTTGTATTCCGCAATGGCCAGATCCAAGGCACCGGTTTCTAAGTAAAGGTCCCCGCTGCGAAGCCGCAATTCGGGTAGATGGGGATTTGCTCCCAAGATTGCGTCGTAAATCTCGCGGAGTTTCTGGCGGGCAAGGGGGTCCCCCTGTCGGCGCTCAAGGACAAGATCGTAAAACTGGGCTGACCGGTACCAATCCTTGCGGTCGAGATAATATTGCCCGATGAAATAGAAGTCCTCGATGTGGTCCGATTTGATGAGAGGAAGAAGCTCGACGATGCGCGAGAGAATCGCATAATCTTCCTTGTAACCCAGTTTCAGGACTTTGACGTAAGCTGAAAGTGCTTGGTCGTAGCGGCCCTGCGACTCGTTGAGTTCTGCAACCGCGAGCTCGGTGTTGATCTCGATTTCCTTCTCCCGGAGGGCCTCGGCCTCGCGAATGACAATGTCATTCTCGTTGATGAATCGCAGGAGAAAAGTCGCGGTGTCGAGGTCCCCGATCTTTTCCAATTCTACCGCGATGCGATTGAGGAGCTCCTTGGTCTCCTCGTCCACAGGTAAGTGCGAGAGGTAGTCAAAGGCCAAGCGATAATCCTGGCGGTCGATGAGAATGGCGGCTACTTTGCGCACGAGTGCATAGTTTTGATTGATGGGGAAACGAACCCGGCGGAAGCTTTCCAGCGCCTGATCCGAATCGCCAAGCAGAAGCCACAGCTCGCAGATCTCCATGTAGAGGTTGTTGAGCACGTTTTGATTGGTGGCCGTCTTGGCTTCCTGCTCGAGGAGGTCCACGAGTCCCCGAATCGTCTCTGGGTCATGGAAGCCTTCTGCAATCGCGGTGCGATAGAGTTCAATGGCTTGCTCGGTGAGCCCCATTTGGCGATAGATTCGCCCAAAGTAGATGCGTTCGTTTGGCTGGATGGTATGTAGGCGGGCCGCGAACTCATAGCTCCGAAGGATTGCACCAAACTCGTGATAGCCAAACTTGATGGCGTTTTCATACGCACCGATCGCCAAGAGCACATTTCCGCGCACGAGATAGAGATCGCCTAATGCGGCGAAGAGGTCCGGGGACGTCGGATGTTGGCGGAGGTACTCCCTTACCAGCTCAATGGACTCCTGAATTCCCTCGGGGTCGATTTGATCCGGCTGACCGAGCTCAATGGTTAGGTTGCGGAGCTGGCGGAGAAAGCAAACCAGATGGAGCCCTTCCTCGAAATGTCGTTCGTGAGGAGCTGCGACGCGAGCTCTTTCATAAACGGACTGGGAACGCGCGCTGAAGATCCCCCGCCGGTAGTACTCGCTTGCGAGGGCGATGAGCACGTGCGCATTTGTCGGGTCGGAAGCGAACTGGACTTCCAATGCGGTAAGGTTCTGTTCGCGCAGGCTCGTCATTGGCTCCTACCACTAAGTCATGATAGCGGAGAAAGGGGGAGGTGCAAGTGAAGAAAAAGGTGATTTCGGGAGAGACCTCGACCAACGGTCTTCCTACAGTCGGTAGGCGCTGCGAGGGGGACTATATTTCTGGATTGAGTGCGGGGGACTCCACAATGGGGAAAGAAACGGTGAAGCGGGATCCTGAGCCTACGGCGGACTCGACACGGATTTGTCCGCCGGTTGCATCGAGTAACAACTTCACAATGGTGAGGCCGAGCCCCATGCCGCCGTAGGCACGCTCGAGACGAAAATCTACCTGATAGAAATAATCGAAAATCTTTCGCAGGTTTTCTGGCGAGATGCCGATGCCATTGTCCTCGATGGTTATGTGGAGTTGGCCGTCGTGCTGTCGGAAATAGATGCGCACGCGGCCATTCGTGGGGCTGAACTTGATTGCGTTGTCGAGTAGATGGTAGAGGATCCGCTCAAGGGCGTTGGGGTCAGTCCGGATGAACGGGATGGCCTCCTCCACCAAGGTCTCAATGACGACGCCTTTGGATTTGCGACGCTCTTCGACGCGGGTTGTGGTGTGCATGACCACGGTGAGTGGGTCAACGGCAGTGAGTTCGACCTGAAGCATGCCTCCAGCTTCAACTTCAGCGACTTCGAGGATATCGTGCACAAGGCTTGCCAAGTGCGCCGACTGCTGGGCGACGCGGTTTAGGAGGTCCTCTTGGAATGGGGTGAGTGGCCCGACTTGCTTGTCGCGTAGAATTTGCACAAACCCGAGGATTGCGGTCAGAGGCGTCCTAAGCTCATGTGAAACGATGGAAAGGAAATTGGTCTTGATGCGATCCACCTCTTTCAGTCGTTCGGAGCTTTGTCGGAGCTCTTCGAGCAGCTCGACGTTATCCAGCGTGACGGAGGCGTGATTCAGGAGCCATTGGAAGTGATATTGGGCGAGCGAGTTGATGGGCTTCTTCTCGAATGCGCGGTCTGCAAAAACGACCGCGTGAAGGCCGCGTTTTGTCACCACATGGCCTGCCAAAAGTGGGAAACGCAGGAATTCGTTTAAACCTTGGGTGTCCACAGAATCGCGCTGGACGATTTGAGCGCGCCCCCACTGAGCCGCAAGGCGCACAAGGTGATTGTCTGGCAGTTCGTTTTCATGGAGGGTGACTTGCTGGAAGGCTTGGTTAAGGCCAACAGATCCTTCCTGCTCCTGCATGAGATGGATCCAAAGCGAGTGGAAACGTAAGTTGTAGAGCTGCTGGAGGATTCGAGGTTCCGCGTTCGCGGCTTGGGCGGCAGCTATTTGCTCGAAAAGGCGCCGGTCCTCTTCAGCGATCTCGGCGCGCATCCGCTCGTGTTCTTTGCGCGAAAGAGCACCGACAGCCAGCCGACCTGTGTACGTCTGGGTAACAGAATCATAGCAAAGGATAAACGCCCGAGAAAAGGCAAGGATATTCGGGTCAACGAGGACACACCCCAAGATGAGGTAAAACTCCTCAAGAGTGGTGGCACTTCCCAGCGCGACGTGGACTTGCTCTTGGAGCGTGAGCTCTTGGAGGTATCGTGGTGGTATCGTCCGTTTGCTGGCGGCGTTCATTTCCGGATCTTGATCATTTCCACAGTGGTGCCCTTCCCGGGCTCAGACTGGATTCTTACTTCGTCCATGAACTTTTGCATCAGGTAGAGGCCGAGGCCACGATACTCGGAACGTTCGGGGGAAGCGTATTCTTGAATGGTGGAGAAGCGGGCTTGGATTTGGCCGGAACCATGGCCACGGTCGCTCACGCGCACCACAAGTGCGTTATTGCGATATAGAATCTCTATACAGAGTTCTTTGGTACGCTCGGCCGTGTTCGTGGTGCCGGATTGTTTATACGCATGCTCAAGAGCGTTTGCGCAGGCTTCGTCCACACAAATCTCAATCTCGGAAGCTTCTTGCTCAGAAAACCCCAAGTGCCGGGCGATCGCTGTAATGATATCGCGCAGCAATCCCAACATCGAGCTGTCGATCTTGCACGAAATCTCGATTTGGGGGGTGAGTGTATGTGGCGCTTCCTGCATCATGGTTTTGCATCGTCTTTGTTTGGGCCAACCAGTTTAAGTTGCTCGAGGGCTTCTTGTTCGTTCCACGCAATCTTGAAGATTTTTGTAAACCCAAGGCCCTCTAAGATGGCATGCACTTTTGGGGTTGGGCTGACGAGCACAAGGTCCCCACCCCTTTGGGCCAAGCGGCGAGCGAGGGCCATCATTGCGCCAATTCCGGCGCTTGAGATATAACTTAGCCCTTGGATATCGAGCATCATGCGCAGCGCGCCGCCGTCTATGGCCTCATTCACCGCTTTATCAAATTCAATCACGGTGTGAGCATCAATGTAGCCCTGAAGAGCAAAGCATGTGCAGCCATATTCGCCGACTTTGATTTCGCGTTGTTCGAACGTAAATGCTTTCATTCTTCTTCTTCTCTCGTCCTCACCGTGTAAATTAGGAATTTGCTGCACGCTGGGACTGGTCCGCAGGTAAGTGAACGGTCGCTGCTGGAGCCAACACTTTGAAAGCCACCAGCGTGATATCGTCGTGTTGAGGATAGCCCCGCGTAAATGCTTCGATATCGCTTAGCGTTTTCTCGATTAATTCATGAGGCGAAAGCTGGCGATTCGCCACTACTAAATCAAAGAATCGTTGTTTGCCGTACTCATTCTTTTCCTCATTCATGGCCTCCACCACGCCATCGGTGTAGAGCACAGCGAGGTCGCCTTCCTCCAGCTGAAGGGTGGCTTCCTCGATGATGGAAAAGATGTTATTGTCGACCATGCCCAATGCAATCCCTTCGGGGCTGGTCAGGCGCACAGATTCACTATCCTGTTTCAGGGTGACCAACGGTTCGTGTCCGGCTCGGGCAAATCGGAAGGTCCGGGTGCGAGTATCGAGGATGCCGTAGGTCATGGTGATGAACACGTTCTCTTTTGTGTCGGTATAGGCGAGTTCGTTGGCTCGGAGTAATACCTCTCGGGGCGAGAGGCTGGTGCGGGCCTCCGCGCGCAGCGTGCTACGCACCATGGACATGATGAGGGCTCCGGGAATGCCCTTCCCTGAGACGTCGGCAATGACCATGCCTAAATACCGTTTGGCTTCATCCACGAAGAAGAAATCATAGTAGTCGCCGCCAACCTCTTGCGCCGGCTTCGAGAAGGCTGCAATCTCAAAGCCCGGCACGCTGGGGCACTCGCGCGGCAGGAGCATTTGCTGGAAGTCGTGAGCCACACGGAGCTCCTGTTCAATGCGCTGTTTCTTGGCAAACTCGTCATAGAGTTTGACGAGTTGCACGGTCGAGGCTGCTTGGTCGGCAAGGGAGATGAGGAGGTCCATGTCCTCTTCGGTGAAAGCGCTACCATCTCGCTTGTTCACCACTGCCAACACGCCGCTGATTTGTCCACGGGCTCTGAGCGGCGCCACCATGATCGATTTTATGGTTAGGTAATCGAACGCGGTTTTTGGCACTCGTGGATCTGTACTCGCGTCCCCGATGAGAATGGGGATACCTTCCTTGGCCGCTTCGCCTATGACGCTTTGCCCGATCGGGATTTTCTCGCGTTTGACGCGCTCGGCCAAATACTTCTGCTTTGTGAGGACGTAGTCGGTGGTCGGCATGAGAGGAGGAAACATGCCTTTCACGACCTTGGCGGAGAGGACTTGCTCTTGCGGTTCGATTAAAAATGCGGCACCCGCTTCGGCATTCGTTGCTTCTACAATAAACTCCGTGATGATTTCCAACGCGGGCTCGAGGGCGATATTCGAGGTGGTGAGTCGCTCTCCAAGGCGGTTTAGGAAAAGAAAAATGGCTTTGCGCTCGCGCTGATGCTTATCGATAAGCGCACGCAAGCTCTCTTCGCGTTCGCGTAGGCGGTAGACCCATGCCGCCAATACAAAGATAATGAGCAGGAGCAGTAAATTCACGATCTCACCCGTTGTCCTACCAATTATTGGATGCCATTGTCATGGCCGGGGCAATTGAAAAAAGTAGAGCACCGGCGTAGCCTCCACAAAAAAGCGACAAGGACCCTGCCGCCGATCGCGATTGCAATTTGAGGTTTGACACACTTTTTCAACCACACAAACGGTATGGCTTCGGTGAGTGAAAACGGTTTACCAATAACGAGAACCCACGATAAGGGATGAAGACGAAGACGATGATACCATTTATCGACCTGCCCAGCACCCATAAAGATTTTTTGAATCGGTATTTTGGGGAGCTCCGAGAACTGTTTGAGACATGTGATTTCATCGGAGCGAGTTCGAAACGGGCAGCAGAGTTCGAAGAGGCCTTCGCACGATATATTGGCGTGAAACATGCTTTGGGGGTCAACTCGGGAACGGATGCCCTGCTCTTAGCTTTGGATGCTGTGGGGGTGCGGGCTGGCGATGAGGTGATATTGCCCGCTTTTGGGTTCATCGCGACAGCGGATGTGGTGGTACGGCTTGGGGCCCGTCCCGTACTGGTGGATGTTCAACCCGACACTTTCAATGTCGACCCAGCAGCCATCGAGGCTGCGATCACACCGCGCACGAAGGCGATCATCCCGGTTCATCTTTTTGGACAGGCCTGCGACATGGACCCGATCCTTGAGATTGCAGCGCGCCACCATCTGCCGGTGATCGAGGATGTTGCCCAAGCGTGTGGGGCGACTTACAAGGGGAAGCGACTGGGCGCTTTGGGGACGTTTGGGGCGTTCAGCTTTTACCCGACGAAAAACATTGGTGCGGCGGGTGATGCGGGCATGATCACCACCAACGACGATGAGCTGGCGGAGCGGATCCGCCAATTCCGCGATCACGGACGCACCCCCAGCGGAGCGTTTGTATGCATCGGGTACAATAGCCGCTTGGATACCATCCAAGCGCTCTACCTCCAGCATAAGCTTGAGGATTTGGATGACTCCATCCTCGATCGGATTGAAAATGCCCGCCTCTACAATCGGATCTTTGAGGAGTACAAGGCGCAAGCGGCTGCAATTGATCAGCCGGTGGATCTTGAGTTGCCGCAGGTAGCGGAGGATTTCACGCATACGTTTAACCTTTACACGATTAAGATGGGGGATCGGGATCGCCTGCGGGCATTCCTCACCGAGAAAAGAATTGGCTCGGCTATCTACTATCCTCTGCCCCTCCATCGGATGCCGGCGCTTGAATTTTTGGGCTACGCGGAAGGTGCGTTCCCTGTGGCAGAGGAATGTGCTCGGCGGTGCCTATCGCTGCCGGTGTGGCCGGGGCTGACGCGCCAGCAGGTGCGGACGGTGGCTGAAACGGTGATCGAGTTCTTCGAGAATAACCCCATGCGATGAACAGCGTTGGGGGACGGGCGGATTTCGCCGACGCATCCCTTTATCGAGCTCAAAACTGAGGGGCGACGAGCCGCGGGCGAACTCTGAGCGCAAAATTTATTTCCGCGAAGGCAAGGACTTCCTGATTCTGAGCTTGCGTGTGCTTTCACAATGCTCTCAGAGTGCTGACTGGAGATGTTCGGGCCACAGAGTAGGGCTGCGCGAAGCGGCCGTTCTCTGAGCATGGGTGCGCTTGAGTCTCCAGGAAAGGGGAAGGTATGCTGGAGCGAATCTTTCAACTTCAGGCACATGGCACAACGGTACGCCGGGAACTGACCGCTGGCCTTATCACGTTCTTGACCATGGCGTACATCATTTTTGTTCAGCCTGCGGTTCTCTCAGGTCACATGTTTGGGCGTCCCACAGGAATGGATTTTGGCTCGGTAATGGTGGCCACGTGTTTGAGTGCCGCGCTGTTTTCGTGCCTGATGGGACTTTACGCGCGCTATCCGGTCGCGCTGGCGCCGGGTATGGGTGAGAACTTCTTTTTCGTGTTCTCCGCAATTCCCGCAGTTGCTGCTGCAGGCTACGCGGAGCCTTGGCGGGTGGCGTTGGGGATGGTGTTCCTGTCGGGGCTGTGTTTCCTTGTCCTGTCCCTTGCGGGTGTGCGTGAGAGTCTGTTTGAAGCGGTGAGCACATCCATGAAGCACGCCATCAGCGTGGGGATTGGGCTCTTCATTGCGTTCATCGGTTTGCAAAATGCTGGCGTCATTTTGAAGGATCCTGGGACAGCGGTAAAGCTGAATCATACCTTGGGATCGCCCGATTTGGTAGTCTTCTTCACAGGTTTTCTTGTGGCGGCGATCTTACAGGCGCGCCGCTTTCGCGGAGCAATTCTCGTGGGGATTGCGGCCGCGACTCTTATGGCCGTTGCGCTTAAGATCGGTCTTCCGAGGCTGGGGCCAGCGGTATGGGATTCTCCTATTGTACGCGACTCGATGCTTGCCAAACAGTTCCGCATTGCAAACGGCGTTGTGTCGGCACCGCCGTCCTTGGCTCCGACGTTTCTTAAGTTAGATGTGGTAAGCGCGCTACAACCGCACTTGCTCCCCTTTATGCTGATCTTCCTCTACATGGCCGTTTTCGATACGATGGGGACGCTGATCGGTGTTGGCGAGCTTGCAGGGCTCGTGCGGGAAGGCAAATTGGTGCGTGCGGGGCGTGCGTTTTCCACGGATGCGGCCAGCTCGCTGGTTGGCTCGCTGCTCGGCACGAGTACGGTGACGGCTTACATTGAAAGCTCGACGGGGATTCTCTACGGTGGGCGGACAGGATTGACGGCTGTTGCGACGGGCGTATTGTTTCTGCTCGCGCTCTTTTTCTCGCCTATTGTCGAAATGGTAGGGAGCTATCCCCCCATCACCGCGTCGGCTCTGGTGCTTGTTGGGGCGATGATGATGCGCAATATCACGAAGCTCGACTGGGATGAGCCGAGCGAGGCGATCCCGGCTTTCTTAGTGATTCTGGGGATTCCCCTCAGCTATTCCATTTCGGATGGTCTTGCGCTGGGTTTCATTGCGTATCCCCTCATCAAGGCAGCGAGTGGGCGCGGCAGAGAGGTCCGGCCGCTCATGTGGGCGATGAGTGCGCTGCTTGCCGCCTACTTTATTTTTGTGCGTTCGCGACTTGGCTGAGCGCGGCGGCTTGGCAGCCAGAGCAATTTCCTAAAGCCGCTGGGCGCGAGCTTGCGCTGAAGTGTTCCACCATCACCACAACCGCAGCGAGCACGAGTCAGTTTCATCGGCGAAGGTGACACAAAACAACGTCTTGGCGCCCATCGCGCCTGCGCGAGTGGCTTGGACGGACCGAGACACACTTTTTAGACACAGTGAATCCCAGACAATCTTGAAGACATAGGACGAAGGCACACGCGTGGGGATGCCGCTTCCCAACTCGTGGTGTGAAGAGGCCGCAGTTAGGCCGTGGTTTCTGCTAACTCCCGCTGCTCGCGGTAGAGGATGCTCTTCTCCGTTTCGACGTCGAAGAAATGCGCCTTATCCATGTTGAAGTAGAGTTTGCGCTTCTCCTCAACCTCGGCCTTAACGTGCGGCTCGACGCGCGCAACAAAAGGCGTCTTGCCGGTCGTGAGGTAGAGGTAGATCTCACTTCCCATGGGCTCAATCACCTCGACCGTCGCGGTGACTTCTTGCTTGTTGGGAAGTTCGGTGCCGTAGCTTGGGTCGTAAATATCTTCCGGTCGGATTCCAAAAATCACGCGTTTGCCGGCGTAGGGTTTGAGCGCTTCGTAGTATTTCTCGGGGATCCGGACTTGAATCATTCCCTCATTGAAGACGAGGCCGTTATCCTCCACCAAGGTCCCTTCCATGAAGTTCATTGGCGGGCTGCCGATGAAGCCAGCAACGAAGCGATTGATCGGATGATCGTACAGCGAGATGGGGTCATCCACTTGTTGCACGACGCCATCCTTCATGACCACGATGCGATCGCCCATCGTCATAGCCTCGACTTGGTCGTGGGTGACGTAGATCATCGTGGCCTGAAGCCGCATGTGGAGCTTCGAGATTTCGGTGCGCATCTGGACGCGCAATTTCGCGTCGAGGTTGGAGAGTGGCTCGTCGAAGAGGAACACCTTGGGTTGGCGAACGATCGCGCGCCCGACAGCCACACGCTGGCGCTGGCCGCCCGACAACGCCTTGGGTTTGCGGTCAAGCAGGTGGACGATGTCCAGAATCTCGGCCGCCTCGCGCACGCGGCGCTTGCGTTCTTCCCTCGGAACCTTGCGTAATTTGAGACCGAACTCTAAGTTCTCCTCCACCGTCATATGGGGATAGAGCGCATAGTTCTGGAAGACCATGGCAATGTCGCGGTCTTTCGGGGGCACGTCGTTGACGAGGCGATCGCCAATGTAGATGTTGCCCTCAGAGATTTCCTCAAGACCGGCGATCATGCGCAAGGTGGTGGACTTCCCGCAGCCGGACGGTCCAACAAGGACAAGAAACTCTTTGTCCTTGATGTGCAGATTTACGTTGTCGACCGCCCGGACTCCGCCGGGGAAGATTTTCGATACGTGCTCGAGGCGAACGTCGGCCATGCTCCAACTCCTACGACCAGATTCTTATTCGATAAACTAAAGGGCGCTGACTTACGGATTCAATATCTTTTTCACACGAAAGCGGCAAACCGTTTCGCGGTGGGAGCAGTAGCTGAGTGGTCGACAGCATGCTTGTGAGTTCCCGCTGCTTGAAGCAGATCGGGCCAACGAGGCCGAGTTACCAGCCAAGCAGTTGGGCCAACCTCTGGAGAGCGGGGAGGGCCCGTTCTTTCAGGTGGATGAGTTGCTCAGAGTCACCGCTTGTCCCGTTCTCGGGATTGATACGAATGTGCGTTGCGCCCAGTGAGTTCGCGAGGGCTTCTGAGAGGCGCCGGATGGTTGGAATGGCCGTGCCAGCGCCGATCTCAAGAATAACAAGCTTGGCGCCACACGCTGCGACTCTTCGAATCCACTCGTTGAATCGGTTCTGTTGGAGAGCGTAGCGCGACTCAATCCATTCCCAGTCGTCGAACATGAGGATATTGGGGCGGGCCAGCACTCCACAGTTGGGGCATGCTGGCAGCGGTGGCCGCGCGCGCATCGTTTTTTCGTCCACTTCTGGCGCCTCTCCCGCGGGGTAGAGTGTCCGCTGGCATTTGCGCAAGCACTGGAGATGTTCGATGCTCCCGTGGCACTCAACGACTCGTTCTTCGGGAAACCCGGCACGCTGGAAATGGCCGTCTACGTTGGACGTGTAGGCAAAATAGCCCTCGCTCATGCGCTCGCCCCACTGGCGCAAGATGGAAAAGCCGTCGTGGGGCGGCGTCGAGCGATAAAGGCGGAGGCGGTGGCCGTAGAATCCCCACGCTAATTCTGGGTCCGTTCGAAAGAGAAGCGGGTTTGCAACTTCTTCGAATCGCAGCCCGAGATGTTCGAAGGCGGGGTAGGCGCGCCAGAATCCGGTTCGTCCACGAAAATCGGGAAGGCCGCTGTCCACCCCCATCCCCGCGCCCGCAGTTACGAGTAGAGCATGGGCGTGCTTTAAAGTTTCGGCAGCCCGCTCAATAGCTTCAACGTCACCTCCCGAGGCCATCGGGCGCACCCCCTTTCTTTCGTTGGGCGTTGTGACCTCGGCAACGCTTTACAACTTCCACTATAATAATGTGCCACGGAGGATAAATGAGGCAACTGTGAAATAGATCACAATACCTGTGACGTCCACGAGAGTGGCAACGAAGGGGGCGGAGGATGCCGCTGGATCAAAGCCAAGGCGCTTGAGGATGATCGGTAGCATCGAGCCCGCCAAACAGCCCCATAGGACCACACCTACGAGCGCAATGCCCACAGTGAGAGCAACCAGTGCCCAGTGCGGACCATAGAGATCCGGTTTCACAAGGGACCATAGGGTGATGCGAAGAAAGCCAATGGTGCCAAGGATTGATCCAAGTGCTAAACCTGACGCGACTTCGCGACGCACAACCCGCCACCAGTCTCGGACGGTTAACTCTCCGAGTGCCATTGCGCGGATCACAAGGGTCGCGGCTTGGCTTCCAGAATTTCCTCCGCTGGAAATAATCAGGGGAACGAAGACGGCCAGGACCACTGCACGCGCGATTTCATCCTCAAAGTGGGACATGGCGGTCGCGGTCAGCATCTCGCTCAGGAAAAGCACAACAAGCCAACCGGCGCGTTTCTTAAGCATTCGCCAGAAACTGATCTGCAGGTAGGGTTCATCGAGAGCTTCGACTGCGCCCAATTTTTGGATATCTTCGGTGGCTTCCTCCTGCGCCACATCGAGGATGTCGTCAATGGTCACGATGCCGATCAGGCATCCCTCGCTGTCGACGACGGGCAGGGCTTCGCGGCGTTCTCGACTGAAAAGATCGATGGCTTTTTCTTGGTCGTCAGTTGCGCTGAGAGCCCGCACGTTTGCGTTCATGACTTCGGCCACAGACTCGTTGTCCGGCGCCAAAAGAATATCGGCGATCGAGGCGTCGCCGACCAGACGGCCTTGCTCATCCACGACGTAAATTGTCGAGAGTGTTTCGGACTTTCTTCCGTTTTCTCGAATGTATCGAAGGGCTTCGCCAACGGTCCACGTGTGAGGGACAGCAAGGTAGTCGGGCGTCATGCGCCGCCCGACGCTGTCCTCCGGGTAGCCCAACAGGCGTTGGGCAACTTTGAGCTCCTCCGGCGAGAGCAGGGTGAGAAGCCGGCGCGTGACGCTTGCGGGGAGCTCCTCGAGGAGGCGCGTGCGATCGTCGGGAGACATCGCGTCCAACAGCTCGCCCGTTTCCTTGTCGCCGAGGGCTTTGAGAATCTTTTCTTGGCGATCAATGGGCAAATACTCAAAGGCCTCAGCGGCAACCTGCCGAGGCAGAATGCGGAACACGACCGCACTATCCTCAGGCGAAAGGTCGCTGAGTGCGTCTGCAAGATCTGCGGGAGGAATATCCTCCAGGGCGGAGCGAAGCGAGGCAAAGTCGCCCTCGCGAATCATAGCCTCGATCTCGGGTTTGAGCAGATAACCAAGCATCGAGCTGCCTCCTCGGATGGAATGTCCCAACGGGTTTATTTGGGTGCCGAATGAAGCCGAGGCGAGCTTCGGCACAGAACAGCGTTGTGCGCTGGGTTCAGCGTACGTGCCGGTTTCCGTTGCTTGTACGTCGGTTGGCGGAGTTTATGCACGAGGAAAGTGTGGTAGGTCACCCGAGGAGTGAGAGGAGACCACCGATCCGCGTAGAGCAAGAAAAACACCGATCGCAAGTGTGACCTGCGCCCATGCGTAAAAGCCGACGCCGGTGGCGATGAGATGGTAGCGGGCATGCTCAAAAATCTCTGCATTGCCCAAAGCGAAGACGATGGCCGCTCCCAGGCATGTCTTCAGCGCTCGACGCATCTTCGGGGTGTATCGTGGATTTGAAGCTGCGAGGGCGAGCGCAAAACTGGGGGTGAAGAGTGTGAGAAAATGGGGGGTGCGGGATTCAGGCGAAATCATCAAGAGTGTGACGTACCAAAATCCTACGAGGAGGAGGTCACGATGTTCTGTGGGGAGGAAACTCTCGCGCCGGGTGGCCCAAAGCGTTAAGAGAAGCGCAAGTCCAAGGGCTGTAACCGCAGCTGCTTCGCCAAGCGCTCGGGCGAGATTTTTGTCCAAGCGCACCACCGTGAAGTCGTAGCGATCGGGGTCCGGCAGTCGGGGTTTTACGTCTGACGTCAGCCGCACCAGCGTGGAGCGTAGGGAGTGGCTCGAGGTGTATTCTGCCTCCGTCATTCCTTTGTATTGCTTGGTGGCTTTCGCCCAGTATTTTTCTAAGAGCTCTGCATGCCGAGTGGGGCCGAGGATCACGGTGGGGAAAACCAGTATCCAAAAGATGCCCCCTAAGAGAACCAAAAGTGCTTTGCGCCATTCGCGGCGGGCTATCCAGTAGAGCGTGAAGAAGGATGGCATGTATTTCAACGCGGCTGCGAGCGAAAGCGTGAGCGCTCCCGTGACCTCGCGTGCGCGATGCAAAGCAAGAAGGCCAAGAAAACTCAAGCAGTAGACCGAGGTGTTCCACTGGCCTAGGCGAATGTTTTTGATAAAGAAGCGGCCAGCGATTGCTAATGCCACCAGCCACACCCACCACGGGATCCGCATATCACGAGGCATCCAACGGCGGTGGGCGTAGAGACAAAACCCAAGTAGAAAACAATTCGTTGCTGTCCAGATTCCTTGCGCCACTGGTATGGGGAGATTGGTAAAGGGCCCAAGCAGCACAGCGTTCAGGGGGAAGTACTTGTAACTTGTTCGAGCTTCCTCGCGGGCATAGGGATCGCCCCCCGCGTAAAGGGTGCGGGAAGCCTGCAGAGAATACGCAGTGAAGTCGCGGCGCACGCGGTCCGCACGCCAATCGAGCAGAGAAACGGCTCCAGCAAGGATGAGCCAAGCGAGGAAGATAAGGACCAGCTTTTTCGGCCGCGAGAGCGTGGAAACTCGCATCGCGAGAGCTTTTGCCCAAGTTTCCAGTTTGGCCCACTTCATCTCAAAATTCTACTTTCAGGGAACTCACCAAGCGATTCTACCCCAAAGCTGCAAGTAGGAATGACGTTGGTCTGTCACACAACCCGTTTAAATTGCCGATCGAGTTGTTCGCGCGACAAAAGAATCATGGTCGGGCGGCCATGGGGGCAAGTGAAACCAAGCCGGGCATGGACGATGTCGCGCAACAAAGCTCGCATCTCCTCGAGTTGGAGTGACTGACCGGCCTTGATGGCTGCGCGGCAAGCCATCCGTGTGAGGACGCGATCGCGCAGTACTTCAACGTCACGTGTGGACCCCAGCGCTGCCATGTCGTCAAGCACGTCGCTGACGACTGAGCTCACATCCATGTTGGCAAGGTCAGCGGGAAGGGTCTGGACAAGAAAAGTGTGGCCACCGAAATGCTCGATTTTCATTCCCAAGGATTCGAAGATGGGCAGGAGCTCTTGCATCAAGGGGAGGCTGGCGACGGCGACGTCCACTGCGACGGGAATCAGGAGGGGCTGGACGGCGATGGTGGCGGAGCCGCGGATTTCACGCAGTCGCATGTAGAGCAAGCGCTCGTGAGCCGCGTGTTGGTCCACGAGCAAAAGGTTGTCGCCTGCGCGCGCTACAATGTAGCATCCCGCGATCTGCCCGAGGGGCTCCGGGTAACTGCCTCCTTGCAGCAGGAGGTCGGCTGCAGTCGCTTCCAAGCGGGATTCCTCGAGGCGGCGTAGAGACGCTTGGAGCGGGCGTACGCTGCAGGGCGTGGTCGCATCCTCGGTGGCAGGGGGTGTTGTTTGCTCCGGTTGTGCGCTGGTCGACGGCGTTTGCAAGGCGTTCTCAAGGTCGGTCTCGCCTTTTACGATTCGCTCAATTTCAAGGGCAGCTCGTAAGGCCGCGGTCTCGGTTCGCGCATGGTTCGTGTAGCGGGAGAAATCGCCGGGCATCGAGGCAGACGGTTCGGACTCCAGCCACGCCGAGGTGGGCAGCAATTCGCTTTGCGTGGCACCGGCTATTGGAGAGGGCCGCGGCGCTTGTCCCGACTCCGCAAAAGTGATCGTTGGCAACAGGTTCGCTGCCCGCAAGCGTTCTTCCACAGCTCGATGAACTGCACCGAGGACGCCGGCCTCGTTGCGGAAACGGACTTCCTCCTTGGTGGGGTGGACGTTCACATCCACCTCCCCGGCGGGCATCACGAGATCCAACACGAGGATGGGGAACCTTTGCGTCATGATAACGCCGCGATAGGCTTCTTGAACTACGTAGGCGAGCTGGCGATTTGTGATGGGGCGGCCATTGACAAAGAAAAACTGGTGTCGCCGGTCCTTGCGCGTGACCGTGGGGCGCACGATGAACCCCCGCACCCGCACGCCGTGGCGTTCCGCGTCCACTTCCAAGAGGTGTTCAGCCAACTCGCCACCGAGAAGCATCGTGATGCGTTCGGCCCACTGCTGATCGGGTGGGAGCTCCATCAGCGAAGTTTTTTCGTTCCGGACGGAAAATGCGACGTCGGGGCGGATGAGGGCTTGGCGTGTGAGAATCGTAAGAATCTGCTGCAATTCGCTTACTGCACTTTTGAGGAACTTGAGCCGTGCGGGGGTGTTGAAGAAGAGGTCGCGGACGTAAACGTCTGTGCCCTCAGGAGCGCCGGCAGCCTCGACGCGTGGTTCTCGGCCGCCTTCCGTTTCGACGCGCGTTCCCGCGAGTTCTCCGCGAGCCCGAGTAAGGAGGGTGAGGCGTGACACCGCGGCGATCGAGGCGAGAGCCTCTCCACGAAAGCCGCGGGTGCGTAACTCGTAAAGATCCTCGAAATGTTCGATTTTGCTTGTGGCGTGGCGCAAGAGAGCCAAGGGAGCGTCTTCGCGCGTCATCCCGCAGCCATCGTCGCGGACGCGGATGTCGCGACACGCATTCCCTAACTCGACCCAAATTCGGCGAGCTCCTGCGTCGAGGGCGTTCTCGACCAGCTCCTTCACCACAGACGCTGGCCGTACGATCACCTCGCCCGCGGCGATCTTGTTCACCAGTGAGTCGGGTAGGATGCGAATCGTCGGCATTGCTTCGTAGATACTACAGCCGGAAAGCCAAAACACACGAAAAAATGCGCTCGGGGCGAGAATCGGAATTCTTGCAGCGCACTGGGGGCTTCGGCATGCCGCTCGGGAATTCGGTATGGCGGATCCATCTCATCAGCGGCATTTCCTTGCGCAAACGGTGTAAGATGATTTCGTAATAAATAGGTACGACTTTAGTGAGCGAGCAGCGATGAGTAGACGAATCGCATTTGGGCTAAGTGCGGGATATTTCGAGGAAGCCTACGAAGCATGGAAACGGGATCCCAATTCGGTGGCGCCGGATCTTGCAGCATTCTTCGAGGGATTTGAGTTTGCGCGTTCTGCGGAAGCGTTCCCAATCGAGGCAAAACATCAGCAGTCGGCGGTGGACTCGCTTGTTTACCACTATCGGGCTCGCGGACACCGCATCGCTCAAATCAACCCTCTGGGGGACAATCCGACTTCGCATCCCGAGTTGGAGTTGGCCGATTACGGGCTGACCGAGGAAGATCTGGATCGAGTCTTTGATACGAATCACATCCCGCAGGTCGAAGCGGCAACGCTGCGCGAGATTTTGGAGATTCTGCGCGAGACGTACTGCAGCTTTATTGGTGTGGAATACATGCACATTCAGGAGCGAGCGGAGCGGCGCTGGCTCCAGCAACGCATGGAACCGACGCGAAACCGGCCGCCGCTGTCGGTGGCGGAGCGTCGGCGATTGTGGCGGATGCTCCTGCGGGCGGAACTTTTTGAGCATTTCCTGCAGCGCACGTACCGCGGGCAAAAGCGCTTTTCGCTGGAGGGTGCGGAAACCCTTATTGCCGCGATGGACTACTTGGTGGAGCGTGCCCCGTCCGCCGGCATCGTGGAGATTGTCTTCGGCATGGCGCACCGTGGGCGCCTGAACGTGCTGGCAAACATCCTTCGCAAGCCGCTGGAGGACATTTTCCACGAATTCGAGGATAATTTCATCGCCGACGCCTACTACGGCGATGGGGATGTCAAGTATCACAAAGGGTTCTCGAATGACGTGGTGACGAGTGACGGAACGAAACTCCACTTGTCGCTGGTGTCGAACCCCAGCCACCTCGAAGCGGTGAACCCAGTGGTCGAGGGGAAGGTCCGGGCGAAGCAGGCCCTGCGCGGCGATACGGCCCGAAAAAGCGTTCTGCCATTCCTCATTCACGGGGATGCGGCGTTTGCGGGACAAGGGATTGTGGCGGAAACACTGAACCTCTCACTGCTAAAGGGCTACCGAACCGGCGGCACCATTCATTTTGTGGTCAACAATCAGGTGGGGTTCACAACTTCACCGCTCGACTACAAATCCTCGCAGTATCCGACCGATGTCGCGAAGATGGTGGAAGCCCCCATTTTCCATGTGAACGGCGATCGGCCGGAGCACGTCGCATGGGTAGTGCAACTGGCGCTCGATTATCGACAGACCTTTGGCAAGGATGTCGTGATCGACATGTGGTGTTATCGCCGCTTGGGCCATAACGAAAGCGACGAGCCTTCGTTCACGCAACCGCTGCTTTACGCGAAAATTGCTCGGCATCCGACCGTGGTGCAGATTTATACGCAGGAGCTTAAGGCCCGCGGTGAGCTCACGGACCAAGACGTGGAGCAGGAACGCGCGGCTTACGAGCGCGAACTTGAGGCGGCGAAGGAGGCGGCAGGAGAACCCGAGCCGGTGAGCCTTCCCGAGGAGTTGGGTGGGCGCTGGCGAGGGCTTCGCCGGGAGTACTCTCATGAGCCCATTCCCACCGGGGTCGCACACGAAACCCTCGTCCACATTGCGCAGCGCATGTGTGACTTTCCCCCGAATTTTGCGGTGCACCGAAAGATTCGGCGGCTGTACGAGGAATTTCGCGAAACCGTCGAACAAGGTGGCCGCCTGCAGTGGGCGCAAGCCGAATGGCTGGCCTTCGGCAGTCTACTGCTGGAGGGAACGGGTGTGCGCTTGAGCGGCGAGGATAGCCGACGTGGCACGTTTAGCCAGCGCCATGCGGCGGTGTGGGACCAGACGACGGGGGAAATGCATATCCCTTTGGCGCACCTTTCGCCCGACCAAGCGCAGTTCTGTGTCTACGATAGCGCGCTGGCGGAGGCCTCTGTGCTGGGGTTTGACTACGGCTACTCGATCGGTGACCCCCACCGACTGATCATCTGGGAAGCGCAGTTCGGGGACTTCGCCAACGGCGCTCAGGTGATCATTGACCAGTTCATTGTATCAGCGATTTCGAAGTGGGATCAATTCAGCGGTCTTGTGCTTTTCCTCCCGCACGGTTACGAAGGACAGGGCCCAGAACATTCTAACGCGTGGTTGGCGCGATGGATCCGGGCGTGTGCGGAGAATAATATTGAGCTATGCCAGCCGACCACCCCCGCCCAATTCTTCCATCTCTTGCGGCGTCAGATGCGGCGGAACTTCCGCCGGCCGCTTGTGGTACTCACTCCCAAGAGCATGTTGCGCAATCCACAAGCAAGTTCAGCTGTGGAGGAGTTTACGCGTGGTTACTTCGAGGAGATTCTTGATGATCCGGGTCCGGCCGGAGAAGGCACGCCACGGCGGGTGCTGTTCTGTAGCGGCAAGGTCTACTATGAGCTTGATGCAGTGCGGACAGAACGTGGCATCAACGACATCGCAATTGTACGAGTGGAGCAGTTTTATCCGATTTGGGACGAGCGGTGGTGCGAAATTACCACAAAATATGAGAATGTTGACGAGTGGGTATGGGTGAGCGAGGAGCCGTCGAACTTCGGTGCGTGGGCGTTCATGCATGCGAATCTGACGAGCTACCGCCCTGAGCATCCTGTCTGGTACGTGGGGCGAGCGCGGTCGGCGTCCCCCGCAACGGCTTCGCTGGCGATGCACCGGATTCAGCAGCACCACATCGTGGAGTGGGCGTTGTCGCCCGAACCTCTCGAGCCGCGGCTTCAGGATGGCGTCACGGTGTTCACGCGCAGCGAGCCCTACTGGCGCCTAAAGACGCAAGAAGACGTGGAGCGAGTTCGGCAAAGCCAGTGCGACTGAGGGCAAATGGGGTCTCCTTAATCAGGCGCGGGGGGAACGGGAGATAGTCGGATTCCCGTCTTGACGCTTCGGTGGGCTGCCAACCATTCTTCTCCAATCGTTGAGTGTTCATCAAGCACTTAGGCGACGTTTTGGGTGATGGGCCAATGCTGTTTAGCTCACGCGGCATGCGATCATTTCTACTGCAAGTGGTGAGCCGTTGAGATTTGGGCAGACAGCTTCGCTTACGGAGCAGCGAACGGCGAGAGAAGGCTTTTACAAACGCGGAGTGGTAACGGAGAATTTTATTTCAATCTGAGGCGTTGGGGAGTCTGGTGAGTGACGGTCTCCTAAAAGACGACGTTGAGATCTCTGGAGCGCAAAAGAGCTTCACCGAGGGTGCTGTGTCCTTCTTGCAGAAGCGATGGGGGGTGGCATGCGCCGTCGTGACATTGGGAGCAATCATCGTTCGGTGTCTCCATGTTTGGGCTGCCTTCTACTCACCCACGGCGGATATGATTGCGTACCTTCGTAGCGCAGACGCGCTGTTTCGTTCAGTCCCGCGAAATGAAGCGCTCTTCACCACTTTTTTCCCGCCAGGTTACCCCCTGTGGTTGGTTCTTGCAATGCGGGTTCTGGGGCTAACCCTCATGAAGCCGGTTCTCTACGCTCAGGCAGTCATCGGGGGGATGGCAACCGCTTTTCTGATCAACGCGGTAGGGCAGATTTATCACCCGCGCGCGGGGCTCGTGGCTGGAGTGCTTTATGCACTTTACCTTCCCTTTGTGTATTCCACCGCTCTATTGATGAGCGAGGCAATTGTCATCCCACTTCTTGTGTTTGTGCTGTGGGCTGGAAGTCGTTTTTGGACGACACACAAGTTGGGTTGGGCAGTTAGTTTTGGGGCCGTGCTCGGCGCGGCGGTTTGTGTGCGCACGAACGTCATAGCTTTTGCTCCTGTGTGCGCTCTCTCGCTTCTGGTGGGCCCCAGGGGGCATAGCGTTCGTCGCCGGTTGCGGCACACTGCGGGTTTTGTCCTCGGATTCGCTTTGGTTGTTGCCCCGTGGGTCATTCGAAATTCGCTTCTCGAGGGGCGCCCGCTGTTCCTGGCCGCAAACACAGGGATGAACCTTTACCAAGGCAACAACCCAACATCACATGGTGGTTGGCCCTACATGACACTGCCAGGGCTCTACACGGAGTTTATCCCCTCAGGGGGATCCCCGGCAGAGCGAGATCGGCAGTATGCTCAACAGGCGTGGGAATTCGCTCGATCGCATCCGGCCTACGAATTGTTCTATTTGATCCCAGATCGCCTGGAGGTGCTTTTTGGCTCAAGCCAAGGGTTGTGGCCGTGGACATGGGAGTCGCCCGGGGGAATACAGGATTATCCGTTCGGCCCCTTTCTCTACATTCCTCTCTTGGACATGCACGTAATCTACGTGTTGGCGGCTCTCGGTGTTCTCCTCCGAGCCCGCATCGCGCGGTGGGTCCTTCCGCTTACTTGGGTTTCCGGTTTGCTTCTGTTAGTTATTGTCCATGGAAACGTTCGGTTTCGCATCCCCCTTGATGTGTTGGCATTGGCGCCTGCGGCAGCTGCGTGTGCGCGAGTTCTCATGCTCTCGAACTGGACCAGAACGTTGCGACTCATGGGGGGAGCGTTTCTATGCGTGATCCTTGGGGGATCCTTTTTGCTGTGGATTCAAACGGGTGGAAGGGACCTCCTACAGGATCCAGAGAAAAGCACCCCTCTTTCCCCTACGGCCATGGCGATGCACGGAAGCGAAATCGCTTTTCGGGGGCGAACGAATCTTCCACTATTTCTCGTACGGGTTCAGCCCGGCTGGGCACCCCGGTATCTCTTGCATTACGAGTACCGTATCGAGCCTCAAGGGTCTGGAGAACCGATGGGACCAGATATCCGTTACGAGTTTTTCAATGAGGCGGGGACGACGGTCACGCTTCCGATCCGCGGCGGAGGGGTGCTCTCCGCTCGCCATCGTCTTAACCGCTATCAAGAGACGACTGGAACGGCGTGGCATGTTATAACCGTGCCTGCTCTAGCCAGGCGTATGGAGTTAAGGTTCGTTAACGATGTTGAGGGGACAGTTACGCTTTCCAAACTGCGTTTACGTGGGCCTGTGTGGGGCTATCACTAAGACGCTTCGCTGGCAAATTCCACAAAGCAAAAAGTCCCCTTGTTTGAAGTTCGGCTACGGATAACAAAACAAATTTCGCGCGAAAAAGATGGAGGGTTTGCTCGGAAAAAAACACTGTAACACCGCGCGGAGGCGGTAAGGCCGTCTGGGCTTGACTCGCACTCATTTCGCGCCACAATCGCCTCATCATGGCGATCGAAATACGTGTCCCCTCGTTTGGTGAGTCCATTACGGAAAGCACGGTTGCCCAGTGGCATAAGCCGGATGGTGCAATGGTGCAAAAAGGTGATCTATTGGTCACGCTCGATACGGAGAAGTCGTCGGCGGATCTTGAAGCAGAGGTGAGTGGTCGGCTGAAGATTCTTGTGCCGGAAGGCACGGATGTCAAAGTTGGGGCCGTGATAGGGATCCTCGAGGAGTCCGTTGCGGAGGCTGAGGGCCCGGCAGTTGCACCGAAGTTGGAGCCATCGCAGGTAGCGTCACCGGAGGCGGCCGCTGGGAAACTTGTTTCTGGCGAAGTGCGAGTGGACGCGTCTACCCCTGCGGCCAAGGCGGGCGACGAGCAGCAGAAAGCTCCGAGCGCCGCCCCGCCACCTCCCTCACTCACGATGTCGAGTCAGGCGCCTGTGACTCCCGGAAGTGCTCCTTCGACAGGAGGGACCACTCGCATGGATGCATCTGCTCGTGCCCCGGAGAAGGAGTTCGCCGTTCGGCCGACTGCTCCTGCGCCGCAAGGCGGCGGCGAGCGCACGGTGACGCGCAAGCCGATGAGCCGTCTGCGCAAGACGATCGCCCGCAGACTTCTGCAGGCGCGCCAAGAGACGGCAATGCTGACGACGTTTGCCGAGGTAGACATGTCGGCCGTCCAGGCCTTGCGCCAGCGCTATCAGGAGAGTTTTCTCAAGCGCTATGGGGTGAAACTTGGCCTGATGTCGTTTTTTGTGAAGGCGGTCATTGAGGGGTTGCGGCTCTTCCCTGAGCTCAACGCAAGTATCGAGGGGGACGACATCGTCTATCACAACTACTACGACATCGGCGTGGCGGTGAGTACAGAGCGCGGGCTGGTGGTGCCAGTGGTGCGCGATGCGGATCGCAAGTCCTTTGCGGATATTGAGCGCGAGATTGCAGATCTGGCTCAACGCGCGCGTGAGAATCGGCTGGCGCTGGCTGAGCTCGAGGGCGGGACCTTTACGATCACGAATGGTGGAGTCTTCGGCTCGCTGCTTTCAACTCCGCTTCTCAACCCGCCGCAAGTGGGCATTCTGGGGATGCACGCGATTGTGGATCGTCCTGTTGCGATCGAGGGACGTGTGGAAATTCGCCCAATGATGTACTTAGCGCTAAGCTACGATCACCGGCTCATCGATGGTCGGGAGGCGGTTCAGTTCTTGGTGCGAGTCAAAGAGTGTATTGCGAATCCCGAGCGCATTGTGCTGGGTATATGAATTCGCAGGGTTTGAGTGCCAGGGTGAGTTGAAAATTCCCCGAGGACTCCCACACTAGGGTCTCCGCGCATGTGGCCGAGTCTCGGCTGGCGGCCAATGCCAAGGGGAGATGGATTTGCCCTTTGATGCTGCGCTTCGCAGGAATGTGCCTCGGGGCTCACACAGGGGGAGAGTGTGCATGAATGGGGGGAAGTTGCTGTAATGATCTCGGCGCCATGAGCAGCATCACGACAAACATAACGCAACACCCACCATTCGCACCCAACCGCGGTGACGGACGTGGGCGCGTCTACATTGAAACGTACGGTTGTACGTTCAATGTCTCGGACAGCGAGGCGATGGCTGGTCTTCTTGCCGCAGCGGGGTTCGAAATTGTGGCTTCTGAGGCAGAAGCGGACGTAGTGGTGGTGAATAGCTGTATTGTCAAGGACCGCTCCTACTGGGATTTGCGCAAGCGGCTGGGGGGCTTGTGTGCGCGACGGGATCGTGAGGGCGGGCCAGTGGTGGTCTTGGCCGGATGCGCGCCGCGGGTTCCCGCACATGGGCGCGAGTTTGCTGCTCTGCCGCAGCTCGGGCCGGATAACGTTGCATCGGTCGTCGAGGTCGTGGAACGTGCGTTGCGCGGAGAAATCGTCCATCGCACTGAGCGCCGTCCGGAGCCTGCGCGCGTTGCGTTGCCAAAGCGGCGCCGCAACCCCGCGATCGAGATTATTCCCATCAGCAAAGGGTGCCTCGGTGCCTGCACATTCTGCCAAACCGTGTTGGCCCGGGGCAGGCTTTACTCGTTCGACGAGGAGCAGATTTTGGATGCGATCCGTGCGGCGGTGAGTGAGGGGGTGCGCCAGATTTGGCTAACGTCGCAAGATTGTGGGGCGTACGGACGTGACCGCGATACCACATTGCCCAAGCTCCTTCGGCGCATTGCCGAAATGCCCGGCGATTTCCGTGTGCGGCTTGGCATGGTCAACCCCGATTGGGCAAAGCTCTACGCGGAGGAGCTTGCAGAGATTTACGCTCATCCGCGCTTCTACGCATTCGCGCACTTACCGGTCCAGTCGGGCTCGGATGCTGTGCTGCAAGCGATGCGGCGCAATTACTCCGCGCGGGATTTCGAAGAAGTGTGCGAGGTGTTGCGCCGGCGGGTTCCTGAGATCGCAATTGCGACAGACATTATCGCGGGATTTCCGACCGAGAGAGATCATGACTGGGAGCAAACAGTGGCACTGCTGCGGCGGGTGCGGCCGGCGGTTGTCAACCGATCCAGGTTTTCGCCGCGGCCGGGGACAGCGGCCGCGAGGCTTTCGCCATTGCCATCGGCTGTGGTTGGGCAGCGGTCGCGGGAATTGGCAGATCTCACCCTCGCGCTGACTCAGGAGCGCCTGCGCCATCGTGTGGGCGACTTGTGCGAGGTCGTCGTGGAGGAGCAGGCGCGGCCGGGATCGGTCGTTGCCCGTGATCGTTGCTACACCTCTATCATCGTGGAAGGCAGTTGGCCTTTGGGGAGTCGGCTTAGCGTTCGATTGACGCGCGTGGAGCGATTCCATCTGCGTGCGGAAGTCGTTTGCCACAGTCATGGCGAATCGGCAGAGCTGGCGGCCTGCACGGTCGAGCGCGGGTAACTGCAGGCTTGGGCCGGCGAATATCGCATGTTGTCCAAAGACGCTGAGAGGTTGCATTCCACCTTGGGGCAACCATTAAATCCGTGTGGCTACGCGACGAAGCCAAGCCGTCGCAATTTCTCTGGTGTGGCGGGTGGTTTTGTCTCGAGGGAATTTGAGACGTGACGACTTCCCTTGATGACGTACGAGTGCTCAGGGCGAGAACGCTTGGTTCGGGGCTAGGCAGAGAACGGCGATTTGGTGAAAGCAGGCCGGGAGCGGCGGACGGCGTCAAGCGAAGGCCCAACCTGCAAGCAGTGTCATATTTTTTAGGACCTAAGGCCGATCAGCTTGTGGTTCCGGATAGCGTCCGTCGCGAGTTGGATTCCGCGGGGGTAAATCCAACTCTGGGGGTTTGGGCGGTTGAGGGCTAGGCAGGACCCCCTGACGGCGTGCGCGCTGCTGGCCGGGTTGCGGCGGTTGTTGAGTGCGGGGTCGTTCGAAACCGGACTGATCGCGGGGCTCTTTTGGTAAACTGGGAGGCGGGCCTGCTGCCGACAGGATTTCACGCAAGTCCTCGAGTTGCTCGCGCAGATCGTCGAGTCGCTCGCGTAGTTCTTGTTGTTCATGTTCAAGTTGGCGGAGCCTTTCGCGAGCCTGTTCAACCACGCGCGGATCAACCTCTTCTGGGGACCAAAGGCCGCGCAAGAGCCGATTTTGCCAGTCGCTCGCGGGTCCCGTTTCTTCGAGCTGGTTGAGGCGTTCTGCAAGGTGTGCGTATATTCGTCGCGCGCGGTAAAGGTTACGCAGTTCCTCGGATTGTTTTGGCGATGGCTCAGTGGAGGCCTTATTCCGCAGCTCGTCGAGCTTATTCTCGATGACTTGGCGGCGGGCGGCAATCTCGTCGAGCAGCTTCGCGCGGTCGCGCTGAAACGATTTCACCAATGCGGCACTGCGGCTGGAGAGGGCCTCCTCGCGAGCGAGGAGCTCATGAAATTGCCTGAGTTGTTCGTCCGTGGGTTGGCCGGTGGCGCGGGCGATTCTCTCGCGCAAACGTTGCAGGGTGAGGTGTTCCTGTTGGAGTTCGAGGAGCTCGCTGAGTTTCTCGCGTAGGGTTGGCAGGTTGGCGAATTCCTCATTGAGCAATCGCCGCAACTGGAGCACGGGCGAGCTCATCGGATCGCGGTTTGCGAGCCACTGGCGCCACCGCCGCGGAGCGGTGCGTTCGGGTGCTCGGGCAGGCTGAGCTTCGGCACCTGGTGGAGCGGGAGGCAGAAGGGGCGCCTCCTGTGCGTGCACTTGGGCGACCATAAGGACTATTGCGAGTTTTAGGATCGCCAACGCGCTCTGTTTTCCGAAATGGGTCATCGTTGTGTTCCTTTCGGGATGATGGGACTCAGTCCACTCGCTTCCACAAGCGACAACTGGACCATCTCCCCCGCAAATCCACGTGGGCGCGAGGCACGCGATTTGGCTTGTTTCAGTAACAAATGTTTGCCCCAGCCAGCGGGAGAACGCAACGACTTTTCAGCGCCAGAGATCGGGATTGGTTTCTTCGGGCAAGCCGTGCGCGAGCTGTTCGATGCGCTCGGTCAGGTCCGCCGGGTTCGCGATGAGGGCGACAAGCTGAATGCGAAGCTCCTCTTTTGTGCCGTGGTAGCAGGTTGCAGACACAAACCCGGGGCCGTCCGTTTTATGGAGGCGCACTGCCAAGAAGCGCTGAGCTTGAAACGCCTCGTTGATTTCTTTGTTCATGCTCCGCACGGAGATCTCGAGCCGCACGTTTCGCACGCCCAGCATGCCCTCGATGGCTACACGCGCTGAAACGCTATGGTCGGGGAATGGGCCGCATTCCGTAACTCGTTCGTCGTAGGTGGCTAACAGGTTTTCGAGGAGTGCGGGGAGGACGTCGGTAAGGGGGGAAAACTCATGCATGGCGTTAGGCGATCTAACGCTTTGTGATATCGTTATTCAGAGATGGTGCATTCTGCTTGTGCCGGATGATCAGCCCATGGGAACGATGGGGGAGGGAAAGCGCGGCAAGTTCCTACTGATTTGAGGCTACCCCCGGAACGCATGGGGCCATGTCCGCGCTGAATTCAACTTGCGCGGCTGTCGTATCTCTCCGAGCTTGACCGATCATGCGCCGAAAAGATCTGCAACATTTCGACATCGCCGGAGTTCTGCCTGTGTGGAAGGAGGTTGGGCCCACTTCCCACGATGTGGTGGATATGGTGCGCCGCGTGGCGCGAATTCGCCAAGTGGGGCACACGGGCACTTTAGATCCTGCCGCGGAAGGGCTACTGGTGCTATGCCTTGGGCCATACACCAAGCTCGTGCCCTACCTTACAGACACCGACAAGGTCTATCGGGGATGGTTTGCGTTTGGAGTGGAAACCGACACGGACGACTCGGATGGGAAACCGATCGCAGTGGCGGATGCGAGCGGTGTGGACGAAGCGCGAGTACGTGAGGCTGCTGCGCGCTTCGTTGGAGAAATCGAGCAGATCCCACCCCGCTTCTCAGCCGTGAAAGTAGGCGGCAAAAAGCTCTACGAATACGCTCGAGCAGAGCAAGAGGTGGCGGTTGAGCCGCGGCGGGTTCGGATTGATCGCTTCGAAATTGGACGAGTCAAGCCGCTTGAGCTTCCCCAAGACTTTGTAGAACGGGCACGTCAGAATCCAGCCGTGGCTCAAGAATTCGAACGCTTGTTGGGAACTTTCCGGCAGGTGGAATTCGAGGTTGCTGTGTCGAGCGGCACCTATGTTCGCTCGGTCGCGCGGGACCTTGGGCGAGCGCTCGGCTGCGGTGGATTCCTGCTTCGTCTGGCGAGGGTTGCCACAGGGGCGTTTCGCGCCGAGCAGGCGATGCCGATGGAGGCGCTCGCCTCGATGACCCCCGAAAAACTGGATGAACACTTGGTGCGCGGCGTGGCTGTGCTGGATCGCGCGAAGTACCCTATCTTTCGCATCTTGCCAGCTTACCTGCCGCGTCTGCAGAAGGGGCAGCCGCTCACCGATCGCATGGTGGAGGAAATGGAAGAGGCAGCCAAGGTGCCAAACGACGCAGTGTGTGCAATTGCGGATGACGTCGGTGGGTTGTTGGCTATGGTGCGGGCGATTCGGTTCGACGCGCTGCAACGCAAGAACGCATACCCCGCGGGACATCGGGTTGGGTTTCGCCCGCTACGAATCTTTCCGAATGGTTTGCGCTGAGACGCGCGCCTCTCTTAGCTACCGATTTCGCGCACCTTCTCGACGTAAGCGTCAAGTTCGCACGAGTAGACGTGCTGAACGATGTGGTCGGTGAGAAGCTCAGCTTTGTCGTGCCAATGCAGACGGCGGTTCAGGCATGCGATTTGGTCGGCGTAGTGGCCCAGTTGCCCGACATCGTGCGAGACCATGATGATGGTGAGTCCCAAATCATTTCGCAGGTCGCGCAGCAGGTGCAGGAACTGCTGCTGGCCGTGGCTGTCGAGCCCACTGGTGGGTTCATCGAGCACAAGCAGGCGCGGATGGGTAACGAGTGCGCGGGCAAGGAACACGCGCTGTTGCTGGCCGCCAGACATTTGACCAATGGGGCGGTCGGCGAGCTCCAGCGCCCCGACCCGTTCGAGGGCTTCGCGCGCCCGCTGGCGAAGCGAGTTGGGAAACCACGGCAAGGGCCCAGCTAACTGTACGGCTCCCATCAAAACGATGTCCAAGGCTGTAGCCGGAAACTGCCGATCCACCTGAGGGCGCTGCGGAACATAGCCAATGCGAAGGCGTCGGTCGGCGAGCTCGTAGGGTGCTCGACCAAAAACGTTAATTCGGCCCTCGGTTGGTGGTAGTAGCCCGACGATGATTTTGAGCAGCGTCGTTTTCCCGCCGCCGTTCGGCCCAATGAGGCCGAGAAAGACGCCTTCATCGAGGCAGAAAGTGATGTCCTCTAAAATCACGCGGTTGCCCCGCCGAAACCAAAGATGCTTCGCGCAAACAATGCTTTTCGGGCACGTGCATCTTTCTCGGTTCTCGCAAGTACATTTGATCATGGCTGGGACGCCTCCGCACGACGTGGTTGTCCCTCGGACGTTGCATGAGCAGCGGGCGAAGTCGCGAGCGACTCGACGCGGTCAATCCACCCGCCACCAAGTACGCGCTCGGAATCATAGAAAACAGCAGCCTGCCCCGGCGTAATCGCGCGCTGGGGTTCATCGAAGCTCACGCGGACGGTTCGTGCTTCGGCATCGAGCGGCTGAATTGTGGCGGGAGCGGGACGGCTCCGGTAGCGGATCTGAACCTCAGCCCGAATGGGGTGCGTGGGCGGGGCAAGTGCAACCCAGTTCACGGCTCGGCATGTGAAAGAGCGCGCCAACGTTTCCTCGTGCGTGCCGACGACCACAAGGTTTTCTTCTGGCAAGAGGGCGACCACGTAGAGGGGCTGCCCGGCAGCGAGGCCAAGCCCGCGCCGCTGGCCAATGGTGTAAAAAGCGATGCCTTCGTGCCGACCGACGACAGTGCCATCCGTACGCACGATGGAGCCCGGACGAACAAGCCCTTCGCGGACACGCGAGCGAAGAAAGGAACGGTAATCGTTGTCGGGCACGAAGCAAATCTCCTGCGAGTCGGGCTTATCATGAACCGCAAGACCCAACTCGCGGGCGAGTTCGCGCACCTCTGTCTTGCGAAACATCCCAAGAGGGCACACAAGGTGGCGGAGCTGCTCCTGAGTCAGGCCAAAGAGGTAGTAGGTTTGGTCCTTGTGGGAGTCACGAGCGCGCCGAAGCTCCATTCTGCCGGTTTCAGAATTCTCTACCACGCGCGCGTAGTGGCCAGTGGCCACATATTGGCATCCCCACGTGTGGGCTTTCGCCAACAGGACCCCGAGCTTGAGATGGTTGTTGCAAAGTACACAGGGGTTGGGGGTGCGACCGGAGAGGTAGTCGGCGATGAACGGGCGCACGACGGCGGCCTCGAATTCGCGTTCGAGGTCGAGCACGTAGAACGGGATGCCTTCACGCGTGGCAACCGCGCGGGCATCCATCGCATCCTCGGGCGAGCAGCAGCTTTGGAACTTGCGCGGGGCGGACGGGGCTTCGGTCGGGGCATGGACGCGCATGTTCACCCCCACGCACTGGTAGCCGGCGCGACGCAGCAAGGCCGCGGTGAGGGCGCTGTCCACGCCGCCACTCATCGCCACGAGGATTCGCGAGCCGGGGGGAATATGGCGTCCGAGATCGAGCATTTCTCACGAGAAGCTTACAGCCCGGCGCGCGAAAACGTTCGTTTCTAGCCGCCCTGGCGTGACCACGAAGCTGAGCGCGCGAAGCCTTTACTTTCCCTCTGATAAGAGCCAGGTGGAGAGGATATCGCGCGCACGGATTGCCGTGCGCCAAGAGAAAGAACTATCGAACTTGCCGCAGATGGAGGGTAAGTAAACTTAGTGGTCGGCGCTGATGGGCAGGTACCGGAAATACGATAAAGAGGACCAAGTGGCCTTGGCAATTTGGGCGGCGGAATGCGCTGAGCGGGTATTGCCTATCTTTGAACGCGACTTCCCGGACGACCCTCGGCCACGCCGAGCAATCGCTGGGTGTCGGACGTGGATTCAGACCCGACTCTTCCGCATGAACGAGATCCGCGCGACTTCGCTGGGTGCCCACGCGGCCGCTCGGGAGGCTCTGGCGCAAGGGCGGGATGCCGCTTGTTTTGCGGCGCGAGCTGCGGGCCACGCGATTGCCACAGCCCATGTGGCTCAGCATGCATTCGGTGCGGCACTCTACGCATTGAAGGCCACAGCCGCATGCGCCCCCAATGTGACGCCCGAAGCGCTCAAAGAATGGCTAAACGATTCTACCCACCTGCTCCCCGTGCACCTGAGCGCAGTTGTTACGAAACACTTTGTGATAGAGCGCAACCGGAAGCGAATTGTGATCAAGTTAGACAAGGCAAATGGCTTTTGACGATTTTCCAAGAGCTCACTCGCTGACCGGAAATTGGAGCTTAAGAGAAATAGGTGAAACAAACGCCACCGACCGGACCGTGGTCGTGGGGGGCGTGAAGCGTTCGCTTGGTAGAGTACTGGCTCGTGTCCGCACGGGCCGATCGGAAGAGTGAAGACGTAGTCTGTCGAAGTGCACAGAGGGATGCGGGGCCCGGTTGGACCGACCCCAGGGGAGAGGGTTTGGGGAGGTTTGCGTGAAGTACCAAAAGGGTTGGTGCCTCACGATGCTTCCGCTTCCTCAGCTGGGGGGAGATGCAACGGCGGCCCGCGCTATGTTTCTAAGCATGCGGGTGAACACAAGGTAGTGCAAAGGATAGAGCGCGTACCAATACAGAATGCCGGGGAGTCCATCCGGTTCGAACGTGGCCCGTTGGTGAATGGTGGCGCCGGCGTCGGTGGGGACGACCTCGAACTCGAGCCACGCATTGCCCGGAAGTTTCATTTCTGCCCGAAGTCGCAGTAAACGGTTTGGTTCGTAGGCTTCCACGCGCCAGAAGTCGATAGCGTCGCCCACGTAAATCGTGTCTTGGGAGCGGCGGCCGCGGCGCATCCCCACCCCTCCCACGAGGAGATCGAGGAAGCCACGCATTCGCCAGAGCCAATTGTAGGCATACCAGCCGGTGGTGCCGCCAATTGTGCGGATGGGCGTAAACGCCTGCTCTGCGGTCACAGGCACGCTGCACGATCGCCAATCGGTAAGACGTGCCTTAGGTTGGCGCTCGATGGGTCGCGGGGTGCGCCCCGAGGAAGAATAAGCGTCGTACCAGATGCTCTCCACATCCCGAGACTTGTCCGCGAGTGCCCGTGCGATGGCTTCACGCATTCCGCAGGGACGAATGGGAAAAACTTCCCATGCAGTGGTGTCGCGAACGATCGTTGGATTTTTTATCGAATCGATCAGCTTGCGACCGATCCGCGCGTACACGGGCGTCACCAGTCCGAGCCAGAGGCTGGATAATCGTGGGGTAAGGAGGGGAACGGGGATCATAAGGCGGCGCAGACCACGTTGGTGGGCGTACTCGCGCATTAGGTCCCCGTACGAAACTTGATCGGTGCCTCCAATTTCGAAGATGCGACTTTCTTCCAGCGGAATGGTGAGGGCTTGGACAAGATACTCGAGGAGATCGTCGATGGCGATCGGTTGGGCTTTGACGGCCACCCAGCGCGGAGTAATCATCACCGGAAGGCGCTCGACCAGCGCGCGCACTAACTCAAAGGAGAGGCTCCCAGCTCCGATGACGATCGAAGCCCGAAACTCGATGGTGGGCACGCCCGAGCGGCGAAGGATCTCGCCCACTTCCTGCCGGCTTCTCAGATGAGGGGAGAGGTCATCTCCGTGGCCCAAGCCTCCCAAATAGATGATGCGGCGTACGCCTCCGCGACGCGCAGCCTCGGCGAAATTCTGGGCCCCGCGTCGGTCGAGTTGCTCGAAGTCTTTCTTGGATCCCATGGAGTGAATGAGGTAGTAGGCGGCGTCCACGCCGGCCAAAGCCGACTCCAGCGAGCTTGCATCGAGGACGTCGCCTCGGGCGACCTCCGTGCGGGGACCCACACGCCCTGCCAACCGCTCGGGATGGCGAGCGAGAAGCCGGAGGGCGTAGCCTTCCGCCTCCAATCGTTTCCACAGGCGCGATCCTACGTAGCCTGTCACGCCGGTGACGAGTATTCGACGGAGTTTCTCCATGAGCGAATGTGCGTTTGCCTCGTTTTCTTGTGGCGGGGAGTTATAGCATGGCGACCGCCCGCACGGCCACACAAATTCATCTGCCCCGGCGGGGCATCTGGTGGGAGGCAGCCGGTGGATGGGGCGGACGGAACTCCTGAGGGGAGGGCTTGCCGAGCTGAGGCGCAGAAAGCATCGCCACGGGAAAAAGTGCGCGAGCGGCATTTCGCGGTTGTGTTTCTGCGATGATGCCTCTAAAAATGGCACCGAAAACCCAGATCAGTAGGGGTTCGACGGAGGGCAAGACCATGGAAGAAACCAGAGCCGCAATGCCGTTGCTCGGCGACAGTTTTCCAGAATTGGATGTTCAGACCACGCACGGTCCGATGAAAATTCCCGGGGATTTGAAAGGGAGCTGGTTCGTTCTATTCAGCCACCCCGCGGATTTTACGCCCGTGTGCACCACGGAGTTTGTGGCGTTCCAGAAGCGCTACGACCAGTTTAAAGAACTCGGGTGCAAACTCATTGGCATGTCCATTGACCAAGTGTTTGCGCACATTAAGTGGGTGCAATGGATCAAGTCCGAGCTGGGGGTTGAGATCACCTTTCCGATCATTGCGGGAACGGATGCGGTGGCGATGAAGTTGGGGATGCTCCATCCGGGGAAAGGAACGAATACGGTGCGCGCCGTGTTCGTGGTCGACCCAAATGGCGTGGTGCGCCTCATCATGTATTATCCGCAGGAGATCGGGAGAAACATCGATGAGATTGTGCGCGCGGTAAAGGCGCTGCAAATCGCTGACAATCAGGGGGCGGTCCCCGCTAATTGGCCAAACAATGAGCTCATCCAGGATAGAATCATTCTGCCCCCGCCCAAGAGTGTGGCTGAGGCGGAGAAACGTCTTCAGAAGTCGGCAGACTTCGAAGTGATCGACTGGTGGTTCTGCCATAAGCCGCTGAAAAAGTAGTCTTGTCGCGTGGGCGCGAGCGCTACGCGCACCCCGCGGTGGGGCGGCAAGAAACGGCAAACCCCTCTGGGGATGCAAGCGGGTCCAGCCATCCCCACGGGGCGGAGGAGGAAGGCTTGGCCTCACAAGAGTGAGGGCCCTTCAGGGTTTGGCCGAGAGAAGCGTGAAGGCCTATTCTTCTGGCGAAGCCAAGTGGTCAGGTGTGTGCTGGACTGAGGGGCTGATCGGCGGTTGGTGTTGCACGTGGGTGCGCGGATGCCCCCGGTGGAGAGCCAGTGCGAGCTCGCCTTCCGACTTTGCGTGTGGGTGCGGGGGATAGGAAGGCGATTCCGCCGGCTTGGTTGCGGCGTTTGGGCGTGCCTGCGGTTGCGGGCGCCACCTGTCAGCCTGAGCAGCAGCATCCGCCGCCCCCACTCGCTTCCTGTTTGGGGGGGCAGGGGACGCTTCCATAGGAACAAAACACGCAGCAATCCCCGGGGCGCGGACGCAACCGGGCATGGCAATTCGTACATTCGTAGAAGAACTGGCATGCGTCGGTCGGCATGACCTCCTCGCGCGCAAAACCGCAATGCGGGCACGTGATGAGGGAGTGGAGAAGAGGTTCGGAAGTCATTTCACGTTTTCTCCAGCGGAGAAGTCAGCGTACTGAAAGCCGACTCCCAACACTCAAGGGTAGCGTTCTGGTCCGACGCAATGCGAGAACCGTCTGCTCTTGCGGGTTATTCACGGACCCACTCCGCGAGAAGGGGGCATCCCTCCGCAAAGCGCACACATGCGCAGGATGCTTGGAGAAACCCATCTGATTGTGATGATAGGCCATGGCGAGTACGTGGGCGGCGTCGCGCCAAGTTTGGTCATTTTGGCCGAGAACGGCTAGGCTTGTTTGGAAAGCTCGCGAGGTTTCTACGGTGGCCATGTGTCCGCCGTGCCTTGGGAACGGCTCTGCGGATCTGTGTAGAGGATGCCTGAAAAGCGCACAACGGATCTGTGCGAGCAGCACAAGGCTCGCCGTGGGGTGGGGGAATTTCGTTCGGTAGAAGCCAAGTCAAGGAGCAGGGGCGGCGCCGGGAACGAAGACCGGGCGCTCGAGTGGATTCGTCGAGGCGGTGTCGGTGAGTGCGACCGGCCGCAGAATCTGCTCGCCGATCTCGCGCAGTTCGGGGGGCGGGGTGGGCGCAGGGCCGCGCGAGGCGCTCCAGCCAACGATTGCCGCGCTGAGGGCCCACACGGCTGCCGCTCCCATTGCCAGACGTGTCAGATCCCGGGCGCCAGCGTGCACCCGCGCGGCCGCGTAGCCAACGATCCCAAGCGGCGGCACAAGCAGCGTCAGGGCCAGCCACCAGCGCGGTGTCCCGTACGGAGTGCGTTCGATGCGCAGGCGGCGCGCTTCGACCGCCACCGCAATCCCAGCCGCCGCGCCCGAGACAAGGTACGTTACCCAAAAGACGGTCATGCGTGGCAGGAGAGGGCTCATGCGAAACACCAATCCCCAAAACACGACCACAGCGGCGAAGGTCACGACCAGCGCGAAGAGAAAGAGGCGGTCGTCCGGGCGAACTGCCCGCTCGGGCATTGGGGTGGGCTCAGGACGATCCGGCTCGAGGATGGACCCGCAGAAGCTGCATTTGTGGGCGCCCGGCGGCACCGTGGCCTCGCAAAGTGGGCACTGCCGCGGCGCTGGTTGCGGTTTTGCTCGTGGCAGGCGTTGGCTGCTCGGCATATGTGTTCGCGCCTCCTTCGCGACAAGCGCAGGCACGAATTAGCCGAAAATCAAGCGGGAAGTAGGGGGGCAGCGCGAGTCCACACAAAGGAGAAGTAGGCAAGAAGTGGGGAGGTTGCCAACTGAGTGAGCCGCGGAGGACGCCGCAAGTGGTCGCAGGAAGTGCGTGCACTGCGCAGGAAAGCCGAATGACTGTTTCTATTGCTCGCTGCAGCGGACGTGCGCAATCCGCAAAGCGCGGAGCGGTAGCCGCTTTCACCCTGCCGCGCTGGCCACGGGGAAGTGGAATCGGCGAGCGCCGAGGGGGTGCAGAAGCGCGGCTGTCCCCACGAATCATGTGCGGGAATTGCGAACAATCGCCGCCGCAATTTGCACCAAAGAACTGCGCAAGCGTGACAGCCGGCCGCCAATCTCCACGCGCGGCCAGCCTGATCCCAACGAGTCCACGCGTGGAGGGGGCTTTCAAGTCGAGTCGCATAGTCTACAGCCTCGGTCTCGATGAGGCCACGCGCGCAAGTGGCTTTCCTTGGGGTGGGTGGTCCCCCCCCTAGCCCTCCCGATAAGTCCAAGTGCGCAGGGGGCTTTCGCCGGGCTCCAATAGCACCGCTCGAATTCATTCGACGAGCCCACTCGCGGAGCTTTCCCTCGCAGCCTTCGGAGAGGCACGCAGGTGCCGCGAGATGCCAATGTGCGACGGCGCCACCACATGCAATTGCGTAGTGAGGATGAATAACGGTTGCGCGTGCGAAATATAATCCACGTGCTGCGGACTTGCGATGTGGCGTCACGCCTATGAGTTTCTCAAGGCGTAGAAGCGGTGTCGTCGAGGGGAGCGTGGAATTTCCCCGAGCGATGCCGTAGAGGGCGCGAGCGCGAGCCACGCTTGCGGCGTGGCGCGTGGTGGTGGCCGAGTGGCAAGTTTCGCGGAAAAAGTTTGCTCCCCAGTAGCTCAATCGGCAGAGCATTCGGCTGTTAACCGAAGGGTTGTAGGTTCGAGTCCTACCTGGGGAGCCAAAATTTAATCTGCTGAGTTCAGCCCTTCTTGTTTAGCCGAAGACCCCATGAGGCGATGAGCTCGGGGGCTCGTCGCTGCCGGCGTGTCCACGCCGACTTACGCCCGCCCGCGCAGTTACCCTGATTCTCCGTTTCGAAGCCCGCAGCCAGTGGCCGGAAGCAAGCGTGGGTGTGCGCGCTCTCGAATAAGGTCGTTTCCAAGTTCTCCCCTTCGCCGTTTTTCGACACCCTTTTTCACGGTCCCGCCGCAGCTGAACACTTGCTTCCACATTTCGAACTTTCCCGCCGGTGGGTTCAACTCCCGACTCCGGAGTGGCGCGCGGGAGGGCGCACGCGCCAGCCGATCATTCGCTGTGGAATTTTCTCGGACAAATGGGCTGCCCGGAGCTCTCCCCGGCAATCGGACCGCCCTGAGCATTTTGAGTCACTGTGCAAACCACGACAAGAACTCAGATGTCCGCAGCAATGATTGGTGTGACGATCCTCCCGATTCGCAATTAGGCAATCCTTCGGCCGGTGTATCTGGCGGAGGAAATGTGGATCCCAACCATCTAAGAGAGAGCCCTAAGAGGACGTAAGCTGTACGCCATGTCGCAAATGTACCCGAGCGGGGCTATGTCCGGTTGCCACCCGACACTTGTGCGGATTGCAGCCCCATCGGGAATCTCATTTCCACGGTGCATACCGAAAGTGCACGTCTACTTTCTTGTCGGACCGGAGGTCAGGGATCAGGCGCGGGCGGTGGCGCAGCGCTTGCAGCCGTATGTTCGGCCATTCCTTACATGCTGTCCTTATTCTTGAGCGAATTCTTGATCTCAGTGAGCGTGTCGTTGATAGAGAAAATAACGATCAGCAATTCACAGTATACTCGCGTGATGATCGGCCCGACGAGAATCCAAACGAGGCCCCAAAATACCCTCCCACCTCCACCATAGGGTGCGTTTGCTCCGCTTGCGATACTAATGAGTCCAATGAGGATCGAGCAGACAACACCGATCCAAAACAGAATCTGGATAATGATTGGGGTAATCATCTTTTTGAATTTCAGGAAGTCCTCCATCCCCGTTCTCCTTTCGGTTTCATTTGTTGAGGGCACTTGCATCTCGACATCACGCCCTCGATTAGGATGCCGAATGTCGAAGCTCAGGGGCGCGCGCCGCTTGCGGCGCGTTATCCCTCGCGACAACGCTGAAACTGGCTGCCACGCTCAACGCACCGCGGCTGAGTTCACGCACTCAATGCAAGGCGTCCTTGTGGACCGAACCAGCGTGCAAATCCCCGCGTACGTACCCTGTCTCCAACAGCTCCACCGCAATGTCAAGCTTTATGCTTGAAGTTTTTGCACTTTGTTGGTTGGGGGCGGCCTGGCAGAAGTCGCGAGGGCGAACAACGGGCAGGCAACAAGGAGTTGGATCCGAATTGTATTGGCTCACGCCGAGGGAAGTACGAAGTGCGGACGCTTGCTTGAAGGAATTCTGGGGCATTGACTTCTTCTGTTGCTCTGGTAAGCAGCTACTCCTAAACCGAGAAAGTAAGCCACAATTGCGGTGACGAGGGGTGGGAATGAGCGGCATTCCACTTGGTTCCAAAATTGGCAAGCGGCTGCGGATGGCCGGGCACTTTGATGTTCCCGTGGTGCTCGAGGAGGTCCGGCCGCTCGGCTCGGGCGACTCGATCTCCTACGCCTGCCGGGTTCGCCTTCCAGATGGGCGTTTGGAGGAAACGACTCTTTCGGCGGACGAGGCCGAGGCGCTCGACCGAGCGCCAGCCGAGGACCTCGCCGGGGACGGCGGGCTGGTGGACGCCGAGAAGTTGCGTCTCTTGATTGAGTCCGCGCGGATTCGTTTGGCCTATGCGCACGATCCTCAATTTGCTGTGAGTCTCTCGGGCATTCGGACGTTGCCGCACCAGATCGAAGCGGTTTATCAGGTCATGCTGCCCCAGCCGCGCCTGCGATTTTTGCTCGCGGATGACCCGGGCGCGGGCAAAACGATCATGGCGGGGTTGCTCATCAAGGAGCTAAAGCTTCGCGAGGCTATCGAGCGGATTCTCATCCTTTGTCCAGCCCCGCTGACGATCCAGTGGCAGGATGAGTTGTTGCGCTGGTTTGGCGAGTCGTTCGACATTGTTTTTTCTGCGGTTGATCAACAACAGCTCACGAATCCGTGGGAAAGATCCTCGCAAATCATCGCCTCGATGGACTACGCCAAACAGGAAGGCGTTCGCGAGCGTGTGTGGGCGCAGTCGTGGGATTTGGTCATTATTGATGAGGCCCACAAATGTTCGGCCCGGACCGAGTCCATGGGGGAAAATCGCGAACCGAAGGTGGCACGAACAAAGCGCTACGAACTTGCGCAGCGGCTGACCGCGCAGGCCAATCATGTTTTACTCCTGACGGCGACGCCCCATCACGGCGACGAGGATAAGTTTGCTCATTTCCTTCGGCTCATTGATCCCGACCTTTTTCCCGAGCCCCACCGGCTTGCCCAGCAAGCGGCTGAGATTCGGCGCAAAATTTTTCAGTTGGGCAAGAATTCGCCTTGGTGCCTGCGACGCCTCAAGGAGGATCTGCGCGATGCCAATGGGCGGCGGCTTTTCCCCGATCGGCACGCCAAGACGGTCACCTTCACGCTGAGCGCGGAGGAGTATGCGCTCTACAAAAGGGTCACGGCCTACATTAACGAGTTTATCCCGCAGCAATCGGGGCGCAAGCGTACTTCTGCGGCACTCACCCGCACGGTCCTCCAACGTCGGTTAGTGAGTTCCACGTGTGCGATCCACGAGTCGCTCAAACGCCGCCTCCAGAAATTAGAAGAGCTCGTGAAAGAGTTGGAGGCGCTCCCCCGCGACAAACAGGCGAAGCGCTTGGCGACCCTGATGGGGTATTATTCGGATGGGGAGCAAGACGAGGACGACCTCGACGAAGCGCTTCGGGATCAGTTAGTGTCCGAATACACGGCGGCGGAGCAACTCGATGCTCTGCGCAGAGAGATCGTTGCGTTGCGCGATGTCGTTGAGCAGGCGCGAGAAGTCCGGGAGCATGCCAAGGACTCCAAGCTTGCAGCGTTGCGCGAATGCCTGACCGAGGCGCAGTTCGCGGATCTCAAGGACGGGCGCGGAAAACTCATCATCTTCACCGAGCACCGCGACACGCTCACCTACGTCCGTCACCATCTCGAAAGGTGGGGATATACCACCTGCGAAATCCATGGCGGCATGAATCCCCACGAGCGCAAGCGTGCGCAGGAGACGTTCCGCACGGGCGCCCAAATCTGCGTCGCCACGGAAGCGGCGGGGGAAGGAATCAACCTTCAGTTCTGCCACCTGATGATCAACTATGACATGCCGTGGAATCCGACGCGGCTTGAGCAACGGCTGGGCCGCATCCACCGGATTGGGCAGCTGCGCGACGTTTACGTGTTCAACTTTGTGGCCACGTCCTCCGAACGTGGCGAGCCGATCGTTGAAGGGCGCATCCTCAGTCGCCTGCTGGAAAAGCTCGATCAGATGAATGAGGCGCTCGAGGGCCGCGTGTTCGACGTCATTGGCGAGGTCTTATCGCTCAACGATGTGAATCTACCGGAGATGCTGCGCGAGGCGGCCTACGACCCACGGCGACTCGACGAGTATCTGGATCAGATCGACCGCATGGATCCAGCCAAACTCAAGCAGTACGAGGAGGCCACAGGTATCGCGCTGGCCCGCAGCCACGTGGATTTCTCAGCCTTTCAGCGCCGCAACCTCGAAGTGGAGGAACGCCGCCTCATGCCGCGCTACGTGGAGGCGCAGTTCCTTGCGGCCGCGAAAGAGGTGGGCCTGCAGGTGAAGCCACGTGCCGACGGACTGTGGCGCGTCGAGCATGTGCTCGAGGAGCTGCGCTCGGAAAGGCTCCAGTCGGTGCTGCGGCTCGGCAAGCCAGAGCGCAACTATTCGAAGATTACGTTTCACAAGGAGCATCTGGAGCAGGACGCGCACGTGGACGCCGTGTTGGTGGGGCCGGGGCATCCGCTTTACGCCGCGGTGGACGAAAAACTCCACAGCCGGCTTGGAGCGCTCAAGGGCGGCGTGGCAGTGTTCATTGACCCCTTCTGCGGGGAGCCCTACTACCTTCACTTTTTCGAGATCTCGATTCGGGGCATGGACACGAAACAACGCGAACAGCAGTTGTATGGCGAGGTCGTGGCTGTGCGGGAAGCGCAGGGCCAATATGAGATCCTCCCGAGTGACGTCCTGCTCAATTTTGCTGCGCATCCCGACACCCCGCTACAGATCAACATGGCGGCGGTCTTGGAGGGGCGCGCGAAGGCCGGGGATTACGTGAGAAGCACGTACCAGCTTGAGTGCCGCAGGCGATGTCAGAGCGAAAGAGAGCGCTACGCGCGCATCTGTCGCGATTACCTCGAGAAATCGTTCAATGTACGCATCGCGCGCGCTCAGGAGCAGCACATGCGGCTTGCCGCCGAAGCGCTCAGGAAACCCGAGTTTCAACGTGCCGCGGAGGAAGCCAAGAAGCGCGTGGCAGAGCTTGAGCGCCAACGCGAAGAACGCCTCGAGGGGCTCAACCGACTTCAAATTGCGCGGCCCGGTCCCGTGCTCCCATTGGGCACAGCCGTCGTTCTCGCTCCCGAGAAAGATCTGACCTGCCAACTTGCCGATTTGGCGGAGGACCTCGACCCGGACCTGCGGCGCAAAAGCGAGTTGGCGGCGGAGGACTTCGTGGTGAAAGCGCTCCTTGCCGAGGGCTTCCCACCGGAGCGGATCGAGCGGGTGGGACATTTGAACTTAGGCTTTGACATCCGAGCCCACCGCGTCGTGGATGAGACGATGTGGGAAATGCTTGTAAAACGCATCGAGGTCAAAGGCCGACGGCGCAGCCAGCCTGTGCGCCTTACGACGAACGAGTGGTACAAGGCGGCGCAACTTGCCGACAGCTACTGGCTCTACGTCGTATGGGATCCCCTCGGCCCGAAGCCAGAACTCGTGCGCATCCAGAATCCCGCCACCCGGCTGGATCATGCGAAACGGGAAATCGTGGCCACACGCTTTTACGAAATCCCTGCCGAGGCAGTGGAAGACGCGGCTGGGCGTCAGCCGTGATACTTGAAAGACCGACCGATGGATGATTGCTTCGAAAGGAGGAGCGACTGCGGATGAGGCAGCCAAAAGACCGCGGGCAAAAAATCATTGCGAACATGGGCCTCTACTGGGACCGCGAACGCGTGTTTTGGGGCAAGCAGGCCCGCGGTGCCAAGGGAGAGCTTTTGGGTCGGCGAGCGAGCGGCAAGCGCAAAGGAACGGTGAATTTTTGGGACCAAGTGGGGATTTACGCTCTCTACGAAAACTACAAGTTGGTGTATGTCGGACAAGCCGGGCTGAGCGATAAGAGTTGCATAGGCAAGCGACTCAGGCAGCACTTGAACGACGACTTGGCAGGGCGGTGGAACAAATTCTCATGGTTCGGTCTGTTTCCCGTTGGCCCGGACAATAAGCTTGTTGTCGCTCGCGATCCTCATGCACCCAGCGAGGGCTCGGCCTGCGGCCCGGACGCTGCCACGTCGAAAAGTGAGATTCTCATGAACTCGAAGTTGAGCCACTTAGCCGACGTGCTTGAGGGGGTGATCATCGAAGTCGCCGAGCCACCCATGAACGCCCAGAAGGGGCGATTCGGCCCAAATGTTGAACGCTACGACCAAGCAGACCGAGAAGAAGCTCCAGCGAAGAATAGTGAAAGTCTCAAACAGAAGTTACAGCTTGCGATTCAGTCACTGAGCGACTGTTTACAAGCCCTGGAAAAAACAGGACGAAAAAGGGAGAGCCGACCCAAATGAGCGACCGGCGGTTGATTGAGGACTACTTACCGATCACGGTGATTAGCGCGGAGGCGTCGCGGGAGAAGTCGATCCGCAAGGGGCATATTTCCACGCTTCACCTGTGGTGGGCGCGGCGGCCGCTCGTGGCGTCACGCGCCGCGGTCTATGGGCGCTGGTGCCGGCCTCGCGCTTTGTGCCGGAGAACGGTCCCGACAACCGAAAGCAGAGTCTCGGACGCGCCAACCTCTCACTGGCAGACCCTCTCCATGGGGGCTCGCGGTCATCTGGGCGGGTGACATTTCGCGGGAAATCACTAGGAGTGCACACTCGCGATCAATAGGGTTCCAAGGGGAGATTGTTGCATGCTTTTTTGCTGGAGCCGCCGTTTGGTTGGGGGAAACTGCGACAAATACTCTGCAATGTTCGTTTGCCCGAGGCCGCAGGTCAGGGGGCGTTCCGGCGAACGAATTTCCAGGGCTTCGCATGGCTTCCGTTAGCTGCGGAGAGGAATGTTGCGAGACCTTGGCGTAAATGAGACCGGAATTCCGAGCGATATTGACCTGTTTTTGTTCCTGTGTGGGCAATCATTTTGAGAGAAGGGAACGGAGAGTTGAGCGAGAATTGTGAGGAAGTGGGCGTTGTCTCGCGTGCTCAAGGTTGTTTGCTGGGGCAGATAGCGGGTGATTCGCTTGGGAGCTTGGTTGAGTTTTGGCCACCTGAACGTATTCGTAAGCACTACCCGAACGGAGTGCGCGAACTTGCGGATGGAGGAAGTTGGAACACGATTGCCGGTCAGCCGACGGATGATTCGGAGATGGCGTTGGCACTGGCTCGGACGTTGGTGAGAGTGGGGAGGTATGATCCAGCCGAGGCCAGAAGGGCCTATTTGGCGTGGTGGAGGTCGGGACCTTTTGATTGTGGGTGAACGATCCGGCGTGGGCTCCGCGGAGATCCAAATCCGGAGAGTCAGGCGAATGGGAACCCTCATGAGGATCAGCCCGTTAGGTATCTTTGGGGCTTACTGTGACGTGAAGGAGGTCGCGGAGTGGGCGCGTCAGGATGCGGCAATCACCCATCCCAACCCTGTTTGTCAGCAGGCGAATGCGTTGTATGTGTTGGCGATCGCCCATGCCATTCGACACGGATGGGACGGGCCACGGCTATACGAGCACATCGTGGCGTGGGCTGAGCAACTGGAGGTGGACGAACTTCTTCTCGAGGCGGTTTGCAACGCTGCGGAGTCGCCTCCTACCGATTTCGTGGGGCTACGAGGTTGGGTGTTGGTGGCTTTTCAGAATGCTCTATGGCAACTTCTCCATGCTCCGAATCTCGAGGAGGGCGTGGTGGATACGGTCATGCGTGGGGGCGACACCGATACGAATGCGGGCATTTGGGGGGCGCTCCTTGGGGCGGTGCATGGGCGGGAAGCCATCCCAAGTCAGTGGGTCGAATCGGTGCTCAATTGTTGCCCCACGCTGGAAAACCCAAAGGTGCACCAACCACGCCCAGAGTGCTTCTGGCCGGTGGATGCACTCGAACTGGCCACGCAGCTTCTCGAAGCGGGGAAAGCGTGGAGCGCGAGTCGCTAATGTGTGCACTGGGGGACTTGTGAGTCGCTGGAGCGGCGTGGGGCAGGGCTCCACGAAGATGGGCAGAGGGTTGGCAAAATCCTCGCTCTGCCGGTATGTTTTGCGGCTGTCGTAGCCCAAGCATGCGCTGCGAGCAGCGCGAGTGCGGTGTCACACTCAGCACCGACGCGCGGATGCGATGGGGCGAAGGCTTAAATGTGCTCATCCGAGCAGGTTGATTTGGAAGCTCTCCCGGAGATCGGGGCGAGCGGCACTGAGGGCTAAGTTGATGATCTTTTGCATGTAGGCGATGTTGTAGTGAGTTCCGAGCCACCAGCCGGGGGCGACTTCCACGGAGGCGCGGTCGGCGATATCCGGGCGGCCGGGGTAAAGATCATACTTGTTGCGAGCAAGGTAGCGGCGCTTGCGTTTTCGCGAGCCGAGGGAGAGTTCTTGTCGAGCGGCAAATCGTTCGAGAAATTCGGGATCTTCTTGGGCCAGAAGCGCGAAAACTTGGCGCATGGCATCGCATGCGGTACGGGCGGAGTAGGTTTGGCCTTTGAAAATGAACGAGCGTGCGCTGCTTCCGGGGCCCCGTCGGCTCCGACCACGTCTTGCAGTGCGCGTCGGTGGATGCTCCAATGCGGGGAGGTAAGGTGGCGGGGTAGCCCATCCTTGGGCCAAGAGGTGGCCGACAAATTGGCTGCATTCGTCCATGCTGGGTTTGTGACCGCAGAGGTCTCGGACTTTCTCCGCAAGGAGCTCGAGCAGGAGGGAGTCGGGTTCTTCGAGTAGGGCGCGCCACGCTTGCGGGAGGGTGCTCTGAATGCTGCGTTTGCGCGCCTCGTTCTGGTAGTCCTCGCGGGCCGCGGCGAATGCCTCGCCGGAGCAGACGCGGTCGAAAAGAAGATAGCGCTCAAGGCGATGGGCGGATTCCTCGGGCTCGAGCTCGAGCAGGTCGAGTTTGAGCACGCGCCATTCGTCGTAGTGGCCGGTTTCGTCGGGGAGGTAGAAGTTCCATTCTCGCCCGTTGGTGACAACGACAAGGGGGACTTCTTTTCGATAAGCATGTTCAAGAAGCTGGGGTGGGGTGAGGTCGGCGCTATCGGGCCTCGTGACCTCGAGAAAGACGTCGGGGCGTTGCTGCTTGGGACGGTGGAGGGCGTAATCGAGGGGATGGCCTCCGACGTTGTACTCCGGCACAACGACTTCGGTGTTGAATATGGGCCAGTCGAGCTCGTCGAGCGCCCGAAGAACAATCCCTTGGCGAACTTCGGCCTCGGTCTTGAAATCGCCGCGGCGTAGGCGTTCGCGGAGAGTCTCGATGAGGTCGAGTATCATAACGTTGCTGGCTCCTCACTTTTTGTGTGGCGCGCACGGCGTGCACGCTGGCACGAGTAAGCAGCGGCACATCGACGTGCGTGGCTCGCGCCGATGCCGATATCGGTTTACTGCAAAGACCTGCCGGGGAGTCGGGCCCGTGTCAAGGTGGAGTTTGGGCGGGCAAAGGGCCCGAGACGGCCACGCTGAGGCCCTTACTGGTTGGCTGATTGCTGCCGCTGCGCTGCTTGCGGCGGAGCTATTGGGACCACCTTGCGGACGTAGATTCGCACGGTGGAGGGGGCTGCGCTGGAACCTGCGCCCTGCATTTGGCTTTTGCTGGTAAGAAACGCCTGGTCACTCTCCGACAGGGGGTAGCCGGCATTTTTGGCTTTTTCGAGCCACTGTTTAGAGATTTTCGCGTCGGGGACAAAACTGTTTCCGGGCTTGTAGGCTTGGTAGAGGGCGTACATGGCCTCGGGGCTACCGGCGTTGGCGCACTCGGTGAGAAGTTGGATGCCTTTGGAGAAATCGCGTTGCACACCGCAGCCCTCGCACAAGCAGCACGCGTAGACGACCTTGGCGTATGGGTCACCGGCGTTCATGCCGAGCTGGGCGTAGAAGGCGGCATTGGAGCAATGCCGTGGGAGGCCTTCGCCGTTCTTATAGAACTGGGCCAGCAGGCCTGCATACTGGATAAAGCCAGAATCCAAAGCGAGTTGAGCATATTTGGCGGCGTTAGCCATAGCGGAAGCCTGCGAAGAGCGTTGTGCGGCAAGGCTCGTGGCATAGGAATAGTAGAAGTTTGGGAGTGTTTTGATCGCCACAGGATACCCAGCATCGGCCGATTGGCTGAGAAGCTCCAATGCCTTCTCGGGATTTTTAGGAACGCCTGCCCCAGTGTAATAAAGCGACCCGAGGATATAAAGGGCAACGGGATGCTGCCGCTCGGCTGCGAAGATATAGTAAGTAATTGCTTCCGTCGTGTTCGTAGTCACCTTGGTGCCCGTGTGGTAGAGGTTTGCAAGTGTCAAGGCTGCCTCTACACTCCCTTGGCGCAAAGCCGTCTCGAGGTAGAAGAGAGCTTTTTTGAAGGAATCTTGGCCGCTCTGGGCAAGGTAGTAGTTGGCCAATTGGGTTAGGGCAGGTAGGTACTTCTGATTTGCACCGCGAATTAGATCAGTTGTGGCCGCTGACGGGTTAACCTGTAGATTCAAAGTGCCAATCACAAATGAAGCTTCCGGATCACCGGTCCTCGCTAAGTGAGTAAGGGTTTCGATTAGTTCAGGGGAGAGTGGAGGAAGCTGAGAGATGCCAGTGTTCTTCCAAGGCGGAAGAACCCACGAATCCTTAAAGGCGTACTGCATCCCGATCGAGACAGTGTCACCAGCTTCGGCAGCCTGGTCAAGCAACTCTTTTGCCTTCAGATGGTCTACCTTGCCCGAAATTCCATCGCGGAGTGCTACAACTTGCTTTCGAAGCGATGGTGCCTTTGCACAGATCTCCCGTTTCCGACGAGCGTCTTCTTCAGCTCTACGCCGTCGCGCTTCCTCTTCAGCTTTCTTTTGCTGTTCCTCCTCTTGCCGTTTTCTTTCTTGTTCCCTTGCCTCAGCCTCTCTGCGCTTCTCTTCCTCGAGTCTTTTCCTTTCTTGCTCAGCTCGCGCCTCTTCTTCGCGTCGTTTTACGTCTTCTTCTACCATGGATTTTTCTGACAGGATTCCTAGGTAAGGATGGTATTTTAGGCTTAGCTGGAGTTTGATTAACTGGCCTGTATTGTCGTTACGGAAAGTAATTTCTAATGCAGCACTGACGTTTGGTTCTCCAGGAACGGGCGACCACGTCTGGAGCAGACCAACAAAGCGCGTTGCGTTAGGCGCGTTCTTTGGCGGAAGTTTAAAATCCGCGAACGTGAAAAGTTTATCGCTTATGTCCATACGAGCAAGGTCTGTGAGTGTATGTGCAGCCAACTCTTCAAAGTCAGGGCTTTCGATATCTAAGTCCATTACCACGTACGGCCAAAGGTCTCTCTTTATGATTTCATCCTTAGTCTCATAGATTGCATTGGCTGACATAAAGGTAACCGGTGCAGATAGTTGATTCTGCAAGACTAAATATCCAAAATGATAGAAGCGTTTGCCTGACGATAGGATATACCCTTTCAACTCTGACTTAGGCCTAGCGACAAGAGCGACTAATTTGATTGCCTCGGGCTGGGACATGACTGGATGGTCCCATAACGCCTTTTGTGGCGCCGCTGCTTTGTTATTAGCGCTTTCTGGCGCTTTCCGGTTGTTAAGATTGATTCTTGTCTTATCCGGGATTGACGAGAGATGCTGCGTGACGAACAGCAAACTGGAAAGTACAGCGATGGTAAGACATAGCGTTCCCACAACAATGAAAAAACGCCTTTGGGGATTTGCTCGTAAAGGGCCACCGCAATAGCTGCAGTACTGTAGCCTGTTATCTGTCTGAGCTGCGCAGTGGGGACATTTTATGGTTTGGGGTGGGTTGGGTGTAGGGGGAGTGAGTGGATTGTCTGAAGGTACGGCTGCCGCGGAGGGGCGAGGAGGCGTCGGTTCGGGCTGGCCCTGCAATCTTTGTCCACAGTCAGGGCAGAAAATGCTCCCGGGATTTACCAACTTCCCACAGCCGGGACAAGGGACGTCCTCACTGTGGTCAGAGCCGCCAGTGGAGAGAGGCTTGCTGGAGTGGGGAGTCTCCGCACCTGTAAGAGTCCGCTCGGGTTCACCGATTGTCGGCTCACTCGGTGAGTAGGTTTCCCCGCTCTGGGCGGGGGGCCGGGTCTCACGTGGCTGACCTTGGCTGGGCGTTGGCGGGGTGCCGTCGTCGGTGGCCTGTCGCGACGGTGTCGGTTCGCCTGAAGTCGAAGGTGCGGCGGAGAGAGTGGTTCCGCAGGCGGGACAGAACTTATGGGCACCGCGAAGGGTGTGTGCACAGTTGGGGCAGATGACGTCGCTACCTTTTACTGAGTCAGTTGCCGAGTGTGGTGCCTCAGGGGATAAAGCGGCTCCGCAGTAAGGGCAGAACCGATCGGAGCGGTGTACTGGACGACTACAGTTTGGGCAACCGAGTGAATCGCTGGAGAAGTTCTCATTCGATGTCATTGTTGTTTTCCCCTCCCATCAAGGCGACAACTGCAGGTATGGAAACAATGCAGATACTGGTGCGTACTGTGCACCGCTCGGCCGTCAGCTCTCTTGGGGATGCAAGTCTTGACGCCCCTGCACGGCGATAGCGAGCGTTGCGCGACCGGGGGGACGCGCGCAGAATCGGACGCCGAGAAAGTCCGGCTGTGCTCCGCCCTGACTACGACCCGGGAGAAGCGCTTCCAAGCGAGTGATAGCTGCGGCCGAAGGGTGTGGTGGTGCCGAGAAAGCTTGCTATTCCAACTGCTTACAACCGCGAGGGCCTCTTGCAAGCAATGGGTCTCCCCCTCTCGTGTTCTTAGCCAGCCGTGGTCTGGATAATGCGAGCGAGGATTTGGCTTCGCCCCTCTTGTGCACGAGGATTTGCCACCCCATTTACTCGGCACCATCTGTTTGTCCCCCAGTCTAAACATTGATTGTTAGCCACACTTTCGAGCGCTTTTGCAAGCGGAAAACGAGGGCGTTTGTTCTCACCAGCTTTTTCAGCACAACCCCGCTGGTGCCAGCAAACCGTGGTCGTGCGCAGAAACAGGAAGCATGATGACGGCAGTGCCAGCGACCCGTGTGGCTCTTAAGTGTGAGACAAAAATGTTCTGTCCCGCGATAGCATGCTCACTTGGTGGATGATCCCTTTCCTGCCCGTGAGCTGGGCGCTCGGCTGAGCGAGCGCCCAGTGTGGTCGCAGGGCAGGATGGCCCCCATAAGGGCGGTCGGGCTCATGACGCCGAGGTACCGCAACGAGGTGTCCTGTTCCCCCGTTCAAGGCGCAGCTAAGCCTCGGGGTGAGGGGTCGAGGCCTGAGCTGCGATCTTGCCTATGGCTTCGGCGGCGGCTGCGCGAACCCCTTGCTCGGGATCGTTGAGCGCCTCGCCAAGAGGCCCGAGGGCGCGCGGATCGCCGATCTCCCGAAGTGCCGTGGCAGCGGCTGTGCGCACGGAGAAATCGGGGTCTTTCAGGGCCCGGCAGAGGGGTTCGACGGCGATTGGGTCGCGCAGTTTGCCAAGTGCGGCGGCTGCAGCCCAACGAATGAAATGATAGTGTTTGCGCGGAGCGGAGCCAAATGCGACGACTCGCCCTTTGCCCTTTTCGCTGTCTTCGAGGGCGCGGCAAAGCCCTTCGGCTGCCTTGGGACCGCCGATGCGCTCGAGTGCTTCCACGACGGCTTCGCGCACCGAATACGAGGGATCGTCCAATGCGCAAATGAGAGGTTCCAGAGCCTCGTGGGCGCGGAGCTTTCCAAGGGTTCGGGCGGCTGCTTCGCGGATCTCCCAGTGCGCATCTTTCAGGGCAGCAACGAGCCGGTCGAGGATCCCGGGTGCGCCGAGAGAGGCGAGTGCGGAGAGGGCGTCTGCGCGGGCGAACGGCAGTTGCGACGCGTCCTCATAAATGCGAAGAAGTGGCGCGATGGCTCGCGAGTCGCCGATTTGCGCGAGCGCGACCACAAAGCTGTGTTTCTGCGTGTGTCCGCATTCATTAAGTGCTTCGCAGAGGGCGTCGGTGGCTTCGGGGGCGCGAAGCTCGGCAAGGGCTTCCGCGGCAGCGGAGCGGACCCACGAATCCGGATCCTTCAAAAGTAGTCGTGGGTGCGCACAAGCGTCACGCTGATGTTGCGATACGCTTGCGTGAGGTCGGCATTTTGGGAATCGCGCCCCGCGGGGATCGGGCCGATGTTGACGCCGAGCAACGGCCGGAGGTTTTGTCCTGTCGGCCCACCCACGACGAGGGTGAACGCGGCGGGTGGCGGCGAAACGGCGCGAATCTCTAATGCCGAACTGGGAGCTGCGTTGCGCGTGCGCATTTGGCGCGGTGGCTGAGCCGAAAGCGGCAGTGCAACCGCCGCTGCAAGGGTAATCCAGATTAGCTGAGAGAGCTTTGTGCCCATTACACCGGGTCTCCTGAGACATTTAGGTTAACACTATGGGACAAGGGGTACTTAATGTCAGTTCCGCGGAGTAAGCGTGCGTGATTCGAGAGTAGAACTGCATACAAGTTCTTGGAAGAATTCGGTAGTAGGTCACTAAGGAGCGCGAACAACTAGGCCGAGCCACCCGACGGGTTAACCCGATTCGGGATGTGGTGTATCGAAGAGTCTTCTTGTGGCAGCATCCTGTTTCGTGCGTTGTGTAGGATGAGAAAGGAGGTGCTAAGTGGAGGTAGCGGCTGTAATAATCTGGTTTTTATGTGGACTCATTTCGGGTCGAATCTACACTAGGCTCGGCCGATCTGAATTCATTGGTTGTTGGTGGGGGTTCATTTTTGGACCACTCGGAATCCTCGCGGCGTATTTCACGCCTCCGGACCCTGTCGGATGTGAGCGCATGAAGCGTAAGGCAGAAGCTGTGCTGTTGAAGCATGGAATAGCTAAGAAATGTCCACATTGCGCCGAAGTGGTTCGGCCAGAGGCAAAGATCTGCCGGTTTTGTGGGCGAGATTTGCCCGACCAGGCCAACGGCCCGCATGTTAGCTGATGGCTGAAACTTTCCTGAATAGGCATGCCCTCCCATGAAGTTGTCCGGTCTTGCGGGGCTCCGGGGCGATGTATTGCATTGCTTAGGGGGTAAACAGGTTCCCTCGTGATGTCGTCTCGCAGGTGGGGGGCACTCTCAACGAAGTCACTTTGACGAGTTTCCAAATTCGATGGTTAGTCATCCCGTGGCAGTTCAAAAAGCGATGATAGCGTGCAAAAAGGAGACAGTGCCCTCGTGCACGCACACGAAAGCTACCGTGCTATTGCGTCCCCGTTAGGCGGGGTGGGAGCGCCTACGCCTCACGCGGGAGGTGGAGGATCATGGCGATTTCATTGCAGTTGGGGAATTTGTGGCACTTGATGCATTCGCCCCACACCTTGTGCGGGAGCATGTTGCGGTCGATGATCTGGAACCCAAAGCGGGCAAAGAACTCGGGTTTGTAGGTGAGCGCGAAGACGCGCCGGAGGCCGAGCTCGCGCGCCTCGGCGAGGCAATGGGTGACGACGAGTTTGCCATAGCCACGGCCCTGCGCCTCGGGCGCCACAGCCACGCTTTTGAGCTCGGCGAGGTCGTCCCACACGATGTGGATTGCCGCGCACGCTACGATTCGGCCGTTCTCCTCGATCACGGTGAAGTCGCGCATCGTTTCGTAAAGCTCGTTGAGCGAGCGGTGGAGCATCTCGCCACGGTCGGCATGCACGTGGATGACCTTTTGAATGGCGGGCACGTCCTCGACGCGGGCCTTGCGTACGACGGCTTGGTGAGTGGCGACTTCAGGCAACCGAGTTCCTTCCTTCCGTGTAAGATGGCCGAGGAGGCTGCGGGCATCCGGTGTCGGCGGCTTGAGAGGTGCGTATGCGTTGCCGAGCGCCTGCGTGCGCGGTCCGAGCTCCTCGTCGGTTACGCGTGAAAGTACTCATGGCGGGCCGTGGCATTCAAGCCCGGTGTCGGGTGGGTGGGGAGGGGCGCCAGCCGAGCGACGTCGGAGGTAGCGTCCACCCGGTCCTGAGAAACGTGAGCCACGAACTGGGGATCGCCGACAGGTGGGAGCCGGGTGGACCTCAATGGCAGGCTGTTTCCGGCGTGGGGCAGGCGGGTAGGAACACATTCCATTCGCCGCGCTCGATTTGCAGCGGCCGTTGCACTGCGGTTGGTGGCAGCTTGGGGAAACAAGGGTTTGCAATTCATAATGGGTGTGGGGCGTGGGCGGGGCGCTTGGGGATGCATGCGCTCACGGGGCGGAGGGCGTGGGGTCACTCTTCATGGGGTGCGCGACGGTGCGCGCGCACCAAGGCTTTCTGCTTCTCACCCTTACAAGTCCTTGCGAATCGGCGAGACGGGCTTCTATAACCCTGCATTTTGGTGACAAAGCGGGTCACAGAAACGATGGGCAGGGCGACGCGGAGCGCCGCCTGGAAGTATAAGACGTGTTAGAGCGACAGGCAGGAGAGGCGGCTATGAGTGGTCGCAGCGAAACGGATGGGAAGGGTGTCGTTGCTACTCCCGCTAAGGAGCTGCGGTCCGCGATGTGTCGCGTAGCCGCTGGGGCGGTGGGGTGTCGAGTCGTTCCGCGGGCGGCGCATTATGCCGAGTTTCTTAGTACGAGCGCATCGCACGAAAGGAGGAGAGTGGTAGGGGCCGGGCGCGAGGCGAGGACACGGGGAGGAAGCGTTGGGAAGAGTGCGGTTGAGCACGCGATTTATGTCCAAAGCGCTGCCCGATCAGGCGGTCGGGGGGCGAAAGCTAAGTAGGTACAAACGCCACAGGTGGAGGTGAGTGGGATGCGAATTGAGCATTTGGTTGCGTTGGGGCTGAGCGAGCGAGTGATCGAGGGGTGGCGGCGGGCCGGAATGATGGAGCTCCTCCCACTTCAGGCGCACGCGGCGCTCCGGACAGGGTTACTGCACGGGCGCTCGCTTGCGGTGTTTGCGCCGACGTCGTCGGGAAAAACTTTTTTGGGCGAGATGGCGGCGATGCGTCATGCGGCGCTTGGGGGGCGGACGGTGTTCCTTGTACCAACAAAGGCGCTGGCGGAGGAGTTCTACGGGCGGCTGCGGGGGCTATACGGGCCGATGGGGTTTCGGGTGGTGGTGTCCACGCGGGAGCGAACGGGGGATGACGGCGCGATCTGCACGGGGCAGTTCGACCTCGCGGTGATGATCTACGAGAAACTGCGGGCGCACTTGGTGGCGGCGCCGGCGTTGGCCTCGGCATTGGCGTGCGTGGTGGTGGACGAGGTGCAGATCCTTGGCGAGGCGGAGCGTGCCGTGGCGGCGGACCTCGTGCTGACCAAGCTTATGCATGGGGAGCGGCCGCCCCAGCTCGTGTGCACGAGTGCGGCGGTGGATGATGCGGACCGGCTTTGCGAATGGCTAAAGTGCGAGCGGCTGGTGTGGCGCGAGCGTCCCGTGGAGCTGCGCGAGGGGGTGTTGGATTTGGCGCGGGGGGAGTTTGCCTACCGGGTGTGGAATACGGGCGAGCGGGCCGTGGAGCAGCTTTTCGAGCCGGCGAACTGGCGGGGGGATTCGGGCGGGGGAGCAGAGGCGCAGGCGTGGGTCGGCCGGGGTCGGCGAGGTGCGATCGAGGGGTTCGACGAGGCGGAGTTCTGGGAGGGAATGGTGCGCGTGGTGCGCGCTCTAGGGGTGGAGCGTGGCGAGCAAGTGTTGGTGTTCGTCCCGACGCGTGCACTCAGCCGGGTGTGGGCGGTGCGCTTTGCCGAGGAGCTCGGGTTGCCCGCCGTGCCCGAGCGGGTGCGGGCGGAGGTGGGGCTTCATGAGCCCTCGCAGTTGCTTGCGCTTCTCGACCGGTGCTTGTCCGCGGGGGTGGCGTTCCACAACGCGGACCTACCGCGTGGGGTCCGTACGCTCGTGGAGTGGGCGTTTCGCGAGGGCGAGGTGCGTGTGCTGGTGGCGACCTCCACGCTTGCGCAGGGGGTGAACCTGACGTGTCGCAACGTGATTTCGCTGCCGGTGATGGTCGCGGAGGGGGGAGCGCCTGCAGGCGTGCAGCCAACGATCGAGCCTCTTAGCATCCGACGCTTCCGCAATCAAGGGGGGCGGGCTGGGCGCTTTGGTCTGACGGCGGGTTTTGGGCGCTCGATTGTGCCGGCGCTCGACGCGGCGTGGGCGCTCCGCTGGGAGGAGCGTTTTCTGGGGGCAGCGTGTGAGCCTTTGGCACCGCCGAGGCTGGAGCGTGCGCTCGCAAACGTCGTGCTCGACGCGCTTCAGTTCGTCGCTTCGCAGCGGCCGATCGGCAGCATTTCGCAGGCGGTGGGGGAGGTGTGTGCCTTTGCGGAGCAGATGTTTGGTGCGCGTGTCCATGGCGCGACGCGGGAAGAGCTCGCAAACGGAGTTGAGGAAGCGATGGGGGAGCTCACGGAAAGTGGGCTTGTGACGGAAGCGGGCGGGGTGATCGCGGTGAGCGGACTGGGGGAGGTTGCGGCGATGTTCGGGCTCCAGCCGCGGAGTGCGGTGCAATTTGCAGAGTTTTGGCGTGAACGGATGCGGACCTCGGCCGAGCCCACGGAATTTGAGTTGTTGGCGATTGCGGCGTTGGTGCCGGACAGCGAGGCGTTTTTTCTGCCGCTGACGCGCGCCGAAATGTTGGGGCAAGTCTATTATCAGCGCTTGGTGGGGTTGGGGGAATTCTCTCGAATGGGGAGCGAGACGGTATTGGGAGGGCTGCTTCGGGGCGCTAGCGGAGTGCGCGAGGCCGTGCACGCGTCGCTGAAAAAAGCGTTCCTTGCGTGGGGTTGGGTCGCCGGGCAACCGCTGGTGGAGCTTGAGAAGGCGTACGGGGTCTACGGCGGGCTGATTCAGGGTCTCGGCGGGCACATGGCTTGGCTCATGCACGCGCTTGCAGCCACTGGGCGTTGCCTCGGCGTTGTGGGCAATGGGGTGAGCGGCGTGGATGTCTTGGCGGAGCGGCTGACGTGGGGGCTTCCGGCGCAAGCACGTGGGCTGAGCCCGTTGGCTGAGGCAGGAGTGAACCGGCAGGTGCTGGTGCGGTTGGCGCGCGAAGGGTTTGAGTCGGTGGGGGACCTTGCCCAGTGCGAGCGGGGGGCGCTTGCGCGACTCGTGGGGGCGAGAATGGCGGAGGTGGTGGAGGCGGCGCTCAAGGCGGGGGTATCGCCGGCGGAAGCTACTCGCGCTGGATTTGGCGAAGGAACGCACAACGGGCGCAAGCACGCAGAACCGCAAGCCGTCGCAGTGCGGGGGGAGGATGGGACTGCATCCGCGCTTTGCGGGGAAGCGAAACCGGAGTATGAAGCGGTAGCTTGCACGGCGACGAAAGGAGATGGGGGACAGCGGGTGCTCAAGACGCTTCCCGAGGGACGGGGCGAGGTGGGTCAGGTGGCGATGCCGGGTGGGAAACGCGCGGAAGGAATCGGCACGGGCGGGGACGCTGCGCGTGTAGATTCGGCGGAGGTGGTGCTGGAGCTGGACGAATCGAGCCCGGGACAGGTGCGGTTTATGGGGCAGGGCTTTTTCCTGAGCGTGTTGCCCTATCGGCTGCTCTTGCATCTTGCGCGGAATCCGCGGCGGGTGGTGCCGTACGCTGAGTTGGACGAAGTGCTGTGGCCCGACGCAAAGGTGGAGCAGCAGCAGATTCTTGCGCACAAGGCGGCGGTGGTGCGGCGATTCCGCGCGATCTGTGGGGAGGAGCGAGCGAATCGCTTGTTGCGCACGATTGCCGGCCATGGCCTGTACCTCGACTTAGCGCCGGAGGCGATTCGGCTTGGGGGTGGGTCCGGTTATACGTCCGCGAGCGAGGTTGCGAATCCAATTGCGGAGCGGCTGGCTCGTTTGTAAGGATCTTGTGTCGGAGGCAGAGAAACAAGATGGAGAACTTCATCGAAGTGAAGTGTCCGTGCTGCAAAACGATTCTGATCGTGGAGAAACGCACGGGGAAGATCGTGGAGGAGCGCCGACCCATCCTCGAGAATTCGACAGGTGACCGCTTTGAGGATGCGTTCAAGAAAGTGAAGGAACGCGGCACGGTGGCGGAGGAAAAGTTCCGGAAGATGCAGGAGGCGCAGAAATCGAAGCAGGATCGGCTGAATGCGCTGTTCAAGGAGAAGCTCAAGGAAGCGGAAGCGTCGGGTGAGGACGTGCGTCCGGTGAATCCATACGAACTGGACTGACGACGAGCAGGGGGCTCCATGCTCGCCGCACTGACGATCGCGCAGCACTGGCCTATACATACGAGTGAGAGGCGAGGGCGACGAACATGCCAAAACGAAGAATCCTGATTGTGGACGACGAGCCGGACGTGCGGACCATCCTGCGGGCGACGCTTGCACCGCATTACGAGGTGGTGGAGGCGCAAGACGGGCTGGATGCTGCGCAGAAGCTGGATGTCGTTGAGCCGGACTTCGTGATTCTCGATGTCATGATGCCGCTTATGGACGGGTTCGAGACGTGCCGGGTCATTCGCAGCCAGCCGCGATGGAAGGAAATCCCAGTACTGTTTTTGACGGCGCTGAGTTCCAGGAAGGATATCGTGACGGGCTACGAGGCGGGGGCGAATCTCTACCTGACGAAGCCGTTTGATCCTGCGCGGCTACTTCGGGTGGTGCAGCATTTCTTCGAGGAAAAGAACCTCCCCTACCAGCGAAAGAAATACACGGTCGAGGAGATTCAAAATCTGGAGCATGCGGAGTCGGTGGAGTATGCGAGCGCGCGGGCGCGTGCAAATGCGGAGGCTGCGAGCGTAGGCCCGACGGCCGCCCCGAGTCCGGAACCCAAGGAAAGTGCAGGGGCACCGCAGGAAAAGGCGTGGTACGAGGGTAAGCGGGTTGTGGGGCGCGCCGAGACCGAAGAAGCAGAGCGGCAAAAACAAGCGGAGATGCGTGCTCGGGCGATGAGTCCTCGGCCACCGCGCCCGCGGGTGCTGGTGGTAGACGATGAAGAAGATCTGACAGCGATTTGCGCCATCGCATTGGAAGGGGAATTTGAGGTGGCCACGGCAAACGACGGAATTCAGGCCGTTGAGAAGATCACGCTCTATGAACCCGACATTATCGTGCTCGACGCGATGTTGCCCAAGATGAGCGGCTACCAACTTTGCCAATCGCTGCGGCGCAACTGCCGCTTCAAGCGCACACCGATCATCATGATTTCAGGCAAGAGCTCGCCGCGGGATCGTGAGTATGCGCTGCGTTTGGGTGCCACAGACTTCCTGGCAAAACCGTTTTCGGCGGAGGACCTTGTGACGCGGCTGAAGACGCTCATCAGCCAGCCGGGGTTTCAAATCCATCCGAAATCCATTTCGGGCGAACAAATGGTGGCGGAGGAAAAGCGGCGCCGAGAACTCGAGGAGCGCGAGGACAAATTCCTTCGTAAACAAGAGTCCGAGCTCGAGAAATTTTTGCGCGAGAATCAGTGAGAGATGAGCACGCCGGTAGGCTGGCACTGAACTCAACCTGTGCTCTGCATACCAGCGGCAATGCCGGCAATGGTTAGCAGAATCGCATTCTGAATCATGGTGCGTTCTTCGGCAGGAGCGTCGGGCGATAGTTTCTCCCACTCTGCCATGAGGGCAACTTGGAGCTTGTTGAGGGGGAGAACGATGGGGTTGCGCATCTGGACAAGGCGCTGGACGATGCGAGTGCGCTCGAGAAGTTCCTCGTGACCAGCAGCGGCAAGAACCCAACGGACGGAGCGCTCGAACTCCGATTCGATTTCCCGATAGAAGCGCTCACCGAGCGCTTTCGGCTGCACGCGGGTGCAGTAGTGGTGTGCAGTTGGCATGTGAGCGCGCGCTAACTCGAGCTCGGCATTGTCCACCACCATGCGGAAGAAGGTCCATTTTTCGTACATTTCGCGTAGCAGGGCTTGTTGGCGCGGCGACTTGGCACAGAAGGTTTCCAATGCGGTGCCCACGCCGAACCAGCCCGGCACAGTGAAGCGTGCCTGAGTCCATGCAAAGACCCACGGAATGGCGCGCAGTTCTTGGAGGGCGGCGCGGGCTTTGCCGGGGCGCATGACCGGACGGGAGGCAATCGAGAGCCGGCCAATGTGAGCGACGGGGGTCGCCTGAGTGTAGAAGTGCCAAAAGTCGGGCGAACCATAGACGAGATGCTGGTAGTGCTTTTGCGAGGCGGCGGCGAGGCGCTCCATCGCGGCGTAGTATTGTTTGAGTCGGCGAGGCCCGGTGGGTTGGCGCAAAACCGCAGTGAGCACGGCGCCAGTGATCTGCTCAAGGTGTCGGTGAGCAATTGGGGGGAGTCCGTAGCGGAACGACACGACCTCGCCTTGCTCGGTGAAACGGATGCGGCCGGAAAAGCTTCCGGGGGGTTGGGCGAGGATCGAGAGGCTGGCGCGCCCACCGCCACGGCCGACGGTGCCGCCGCGCCCGTGGAAGAGCCGCAAGGTGACATTGGCACGCTGGCAGACGCGGGCCAGGCGTCGCTGAGCGTCGTAGAGAGCCCAATTCGCCGCAAGATATCCGCCGTCCTTACTCGAATCGGAGTAGCCAAGCATGATCTCCTGAAAACCGCCGCGGGCGCGAAGTTGTGCGGCATAGACGGGGTTTCGGAAAAGCTTGTGCGTCAGGCGATCGCAGACTGTGAGGTCGTGGATGGTTTCGAAAAGGGGGACCACGTCGACGTCGCTTTGTAAACCCTTCCCGTTGGGTTCCCCGCGGATTAGGCCCACTTCTTTGGCCATAAGCATAACCTCAAGCACGTCGCTGAGGCCGTGGGTCATGCTGATGACGTACGCGGTGCTCGCGTTTGGGGAAAGGTAGCGGTTGGCGTGGCGCATGACGTGGAAGACCTCGAGCACCCGGCTGGTGTGGGGCGAGAGAGAGGTTTCGCGGGGTAGCAGGGGACGTGGCATCGAGAGTTCGCGAGTGAGGAGGCGTATGCGGTCGTTCTCCGCGAGCTGGCTGTAGGCGCGTGCATCCTGAAGGACGCCACCTGCTGCAAGAATTTCGCCCACGGCGCTCTCGTGTTCGGCGCTGTGCTCGCGGATGTCGAGGGAGGCGAGGTGGAAGCCAAACACCTGCACCTGAGTCAGCAGTGCCGCAAGGGGGCTCCAACGAGCAGTTGCTTCGGACTGATTCGCGCGGAGCGAATCGGCAATGAGTTCGAGATCCGTCTGGAATTCAGCACTGGAAGCGTAAGCGGGTGGTCGTGCGAGGAATCGAGGACCCTCTGCGCGGAAATCTTGGAGTTCAGTCAGATGGGCGAGTGATGCGCGCAGTCGTGCGGCGATGTACTCAAGCTTGAGCGCGTAGGGCTCTTGGGCGTAGCGGGCTCGTTGAACTTCGGGAATCGCAACCATTGCAGCGTCGTGATCGAGCGACTTGGCCAAGGCCTCCGAGGGCGGGGTGGCTTTCACGCTTTCAGTGAGTACCTGCTGGAGCGAGCGCACCTGATCGAGGTAGTGGCTGAGCGCTGTTTCGCGGTACAGGAGCAAGGCCCGCCATGTGAGCTCTGGGGTGACATTCGGATTGCCGTCCCGGTCGCCGCCCACCCATGAGTGAAACCGAAAGAGAGGCGGGATCTCAAATGTGTGATCCGGATAAAACTCGTGGAGCGCCAGAACGAGGTCATTCACTACCCACGGCACAACTTTGAGGATCGTGTGTCGAAAATAGTAGAGAGCATTGGTGACTTCGTCTTCGGCGGTGTAGGGTGCCGCTCTGAGCTCGGATGTATCCCAAAGGGCAGTGAGGGTATGGCGCAATTCATGTTCGATGAGGCGACGCCAACTGAGCGGACGATCGAGGTGCGGGGTTTCGGGCGCTTGGGAAGCGCGGGTGAGAGCTTCGGCAACAGCGATCAGTTTGGTGAGCACGGATCGGCGGCGCGCTTCTGTGGGGTGAGCTGTGATGGTGGGGCAGATTTGGATGCGCATGAGAGCGGACTGGACTTCTTCGGCGCTGCAGCCTTTTGCGTGAAGGCGCGCAATGGTATCGCGGAGCGACTCGGGACGAGGGACCGAGTCACCCATAACCTCGCGCTGCATGTTGATGCGGACGATCTCTTTCTGCTCGACAGTATTAATGAGCTGGAGGAGCACGGTGATGGCTCGGACGACGTCCACAAGAGTATGCGGATCCCGCAGCTCGGGATGTCGCTCGAAGAGGGTTTTTGCATCAGCATCGGGGGCTTCTTCGTAGAGGGCGCGGGCAAGGGCGATCACGTGCTTTTTGTGCTTCAAAGTAAGGAGTTCACCCAAAAGCTGATCCAGCCAGATTGTATCCGATGCCAGAGGACCCGTCAGCGCGCAAAGTTCAGGTTGAAGGTTCAAAAATCTCTCGTGTTCCATGGTGGGGAGATTTTAGCGAAGAAAATGTTTCCGGCAAGCGAAACGGTATGTAGCACGGGCAGCGAAGTCAGAGTTTTTCGATGAGATGAGGGGGAAAGGCGGTCGATTTCGTTGGTTTGCAGAGAAAAATGTTGCGAGGGTGGGGCATTTGTCACATGTATAGAGCGTTGAGGTGTGATGGGGCACAAAGGTTTCGCTGTTGGCGCGTTTGTAGAAGCCACAGAGACGAGTGAGGGTTGGCCAGAGCTGGGAAATGGTAGGCTGAGGAATGATATTTCGGTCGTACGGGGTCAGCGATGTAGGATTACGTCGCACCGTAAATGAGGATAGCTTTTTTCGTTCGGATACGTATGGCCTGTATCTCGTTGCCGACGGGATGGGTGGGCATGCGGCGGGTGAGATTGCCAGCGCTCAGGCCATCGATATCATTGTCCCGTTCGTTGAACGTCAATTGGAAGACGACAGCATGACGTGGCCATTTGCCTTGGATCGCACGCTGAGTGCTTACGGCAATGCGCTGGTGACAGGAATCCGATTGGCAAATCTCCACCTGTGCGGCTTGCAGCAGACGCATCCTGAGCTCGTGGGGATGGGCACGACGATTGCGGGGTTGCGGCTGGTTGATGACGAGGCGACAATCGCCCATGTGGGGGATTCGCGCGTCTATCGGCTTCGGGAAGGAAAACTGACCCTGCTGACGAGCGACCACTCGTGGGTAAACGAACAGCTCCAGAAGCGAATTATTACTGAGGATGAAGCGCGCAACCATCGCTATAAGAATGTCATCACGCGTGCGCTTGGAAATCGGCCTGATGTGGAAGTGGATGTGCGCGTCGAGAAGTCGCAGGTCGGCGATGTTTACCTGCTTTGCACAGACGGGCTGACGGGGATGGTCCCGGACGAAGAAATCGAGAGAAATCTAAATGCCCGCACCGATTTGCGGGAGTGCGGCAATCATCTGGTGGCGCTGGCGAATCACGCTGGCGGTAACGACAACATCACGGTTGTCCTTGTGGAAGTGCTTGCGGATTCGGAGAGTGAGTAGAGAAAACCGAAGGCGGGCAGGGGAGAGGGCGTTGCGGATTTCCGTAAGCGTTCATCGGGTGTGCGCGTGGGTGGCGCGCCTCTTCGGTGGATTATTTCCCATACTGCGGGATTTGCGAACATTTGTTCTAATTCTTGGTATATCCGACCGAGGGAACGATTGGTGGATTCTTCGCGGCCCAAACTGGCGATAGGCCGCTTGGCCGCAAGCGGTGGGAAGAAGTCTGCGGAAATGACGCTGTCCGAGAAACAACGCGAGATCCTCGAATATCTGCAAAGGGAGCACGAGCGCACGGGCGTGTATCCGAGCATCCGAGAGCTTGCGCAAGGGGTGGGCTTGCGTTCCACCAACACGGTGCACTACCACCTTCGGCAGCTTGAGAAGCTTGGGCTGTTGCGACGAAGTCGGACGGCGCGAACTTACGAGTTGTTGGAGGGGGGATTGGCTCCCGTGGGGCGCATTTCGCGAGCGCCTCGCCGGCCGGCAGAACCACAAGGTCGTTCGCGAGCGGTGCGCATACCGCTGCTCGGGCGCGTTGCGGCGGGGACTCCCATTCTTGCCGAGCAGAACTTCGAGGGGTTCGTGAACTTGACGGAATACTTCGCTCCCTCTGGCGAGACGTTTGCCTTGCGGGTGCGTGGAGATAGCATGATCGAGGCGGGCATTTTTGACGGGGATGTGGTCATCGTGCGCAGCCAGCCAACGGTGCAGAATGGCGAAATCGCGGTGGTCGTGATTGATGGGGAAGCCACGGTGAAGCGGCTGTATGAAGAACCCGACGCATGGCGGTTGGAGCCGGCCAATGCCGCCTTGCAATCGATTCGCGTGCCAAAGAGCGAACCCGCTTTCCGCATTGCGGGCAAGGTCGTGGGGGTGTTACGCAAGCTTTGATGACGTCGCAATTCGAAGTGAAACAGATCGAGTTTGTACGAAGTGCCACACGGCCGGAAGAGTTTCCTCCCGACGACTTGCCAATGGTGGGGTTTGCTGGCCGCTCGAATGTTGGAAAGTCCTCACTGCTCAACACGCTGGCAAACCGGAAGCGTTTGGCAATTGTTTCCAGCACACCCGGGCGCACGCGGTTATTAAATTTTTATCTTGTAAACAAGGCGCTCTACTTTGTGGATTTGCCGGGTTACGGATTTGCTCGGGTGGCGAAGAGCGAGCAGGCGCGGTGGGAGGCGATGGTCACCTGCTTTGTCGAAAGGAACCCACGACTGTGCGTGATGGTGACTTTGTTCGATGTACGGCGGCAACTTGAGGAAGATGACCGTGCGCTTCTGGATTGGTTAGAATACCACGGTGTGCCAATCATCGCAGTTCTGACGAAAGCGGACAAGCTCGGCCGGGGGGCGCAACTTCAAGCGCTTCGGCAGATGGAAAAAGCCCTCGTGCCGTGGCAGCCTCGAGCCGTCCTTTTGTTCAGTGCCCTGAAACGCCAAGGGCGAGAAGAACTGCTGGAGCTCATTGGGCAACTCGCTTTTGAGAAGAACGGCTAATGGGCGTGTCTCTGCCAAGGTGTGGTCCGAGTGGATTGCGAGGGGGGATGTCTGTTCGCTGTCTGGCCACGCAGGGCTTTGTGGTCGCCGTTGTATTTCCAATGCAGGAGAGGCGAGTCCGAGTTTTCCGACCCAAGCCCATGCGCTTACTGCAACGACCATGATTGTGAACCTGAGTGACAAGGATTGGCAGGAGCAGTTGCCTCGGTTGCCAGGCGTGTACCTCTTTCGCGACCGCGAGGGAGAGGTTTTATACGTGGGCAAGGCAGTCAACCTGCGCAATCGCGTCCGAAGCTATTTCAAGGAGACGGGGGATTCACGTTTCTCGGTCGAGTTTCTGCGCAAGCTGGCATGCTCCGTGGAATGTGTGGTGACCGCGAACGAGAAGGAAGCGTTCTTACTCGAAAACGAATACATCAAGCGGTATCGGCCGCGTTACAACATTCGGCTGCGTGACGATAAGACGTATGTTTCTGTGCGGATCCGGATGAGTCATCCCTATCCGCGGCTGGAAGTGGTGCGGGTGCGGCAGCGGGAGCGTCAGGATCTTGACCGGCGGGACCTCTATTTCGGGCCGTATGTATCGGCCTCCGCAGTGCGTGAGACCCTGCGCTTTTTGCTGAAGATGTTTCCCCTGCGGACGTGCACGGATCAGGTCTTTGCCAACCGGGTGCGACCCTGCCTGCTGTACGATGTTGGGAAGTGCTGTGCGCCGTGTGTGCGTCCGGTTCCTCAGGAAGAGTATCAGCGTCTTGTGGAGAGTGTTGCCCGATTTTTACGCGGGCGGTACGATGAGGTGCGAGCGACGCTCGAGCAGCGCATGCAGGAGTTTGCGGAGCGACTGGAGTTCGAAAAGGCGGCATTGGCGCGGGATCGCCTGCTTGCGCTGGAGGAAACGATGGAGCGCCAACACGTGGTGGCCCACCGGGGCTCGGACCGAGACGCGATCGCGATCGTTTCGCAGGCAGGTCGCTCGCTCGTGGTAGTCGTCCAACATCGAGACGGAGTGCTTTCAAACACCTTTGAGTATTATGTGCGCAACTATGATCAGTCGGATGCAGAGGTGCTCTACCAGCTTTTGCCTCGGCATTACGAAATGCATCGGCCGATTCCTCCAGAAATTTTGCTCAACGTTGAACCCTCGGATCAGAGTTTGCTTGAGGAATGGTTGAGGGATTTGCGGGGCGGAGCAGTGCAGCTTCGCGTGCCACAGCGGGGTGAGGGGGCGCGTGTGATTGCCTCGGCAACTACCAACGCGCGGGTGCGGCTGGAAGCAAGACTCAAAGGCGAAAGGTCCGAGCAGGAAGTTTTGACCGAACTTGCGGAGCGGCTGGGTTTGCCGCGCGTGCCACAAACGATCGAGTGCGCGGACATCTCTAACCTTATGGGTGCATTTGCGGTCGGCTCCATTGTGCGCTTTGAAGGGCTTGAGCCCGACAAGAGCAAGTATCGGCGCTATCGGATCCGCACAGTCATGGGAGCCAACGACTTTGGCATGATGCGTGAAATGCTGCTCAGGCGTTTTCGCCCAACAAGCGAGCGCGCTCCTGAGCGGCCCGACCTATTCATTGTGGACGGGGGAAAGGGACAGTTGGCCGTGGCGCGGCAAGTATTTGAGGAATTAGGGATTACGGATGTCATGTTGGCTGCTCTTGCAAAGTCGCGGCGCGTGCGCAGTGGGGATGCACTTTCTGCTGCATGGGAGCATGCCGACGAGGAGAGGGCCGCGGCGGATGAGGGCAACGACGAGGATTGGCTCGACGAGGAACGAGAATGGGTCACACCAAATCAGAAGCGTGGGCGAAGCGAGGAACGCATCTTTCTGCCGGAAAGGAAGAACCCTGTTGTGTTTCCTCCGAATTCGCCGGCTCTATTTCTTCTCCAACGAATCCGGGACGAGGCGCACCGATTTGCCATTACTTACCATAAACGTCTCCGAAGTGCGGAGAACCGTCGATCAATCCTTGATGAAATTCCGGCAATTGGCGAACGTCGCAAGCGTGCTCTGCTGAAACATTTTGGGTCGTTGGCTGCGATCCGAGCGGCATCGCTCGAAGAGCTTCAGGAGGTGCCTGGGATGACGACGGCGGCGGCCCGCGCCGTCTACGAGTTCTTTCATCCGCCCAGCGAGCAGTCGCCTCAGCCGTGATCTTCCAAGAGTGCGATGCGCAGGAGATTCAGCGCCGTAAGCGCTGCAAAGGTGCGGTTGAATTCCCGGTCGCCGGCGAAAACAGCCCGATGTACCTCCTTACGGTGCGGAGTCGCAATTCCAATGTAGGTGAGCCCAACTGGTTTGTCGGCTGAGCCACCAGTGGGGCCAGCGATGCCTGTGATCGCTGTGGCGACTTGCGCATTTGTTCGCGCGAGAAGTCCTTCCAACATTTCCCGAGCAGTTTCCTCACTCACCGCTCCGTAGCGTTCGAGGGTGGAAGGAGAGACGCCAAGTCGAGCGACTTTCGCTTCGTTCGAATACGTTACGAGCCCCTCGCGGAAATAGGTGGAGCTTCCGGGAATGTCGGTCATGAGTTTTGCCACGAGGCCGCCGGTGCAAGACTCCGCGCAAGCAAGAGTGAGATGCTGTTCGGTCAGGATGCGGGCAAGGACCGAGGGTAAGTTTTCGTCGTCTGAGCCGTAGATGAGGCGCTCGCCGATGCGCTTGCGGGTCACGGTCTCGTATTCTCGGACGAGAGCCTCAGCTTCCTCGCGCGTGGATGCGCGCGCGGTAATTCGGATGTCTACACCATGCGGCTTCGCCAACATGGTGTAGATGAGGCGTTCGTCGCGGTGGAAAAGATCGCGGACGTATTCGCCGAGCTCGGACTCAGGGGCGCCAAAGGTGTGAAGCGTGCGGGTGAGGACATATCGCGAGTGGGCAAGATAAGGCTTAAGCAACGGCAACGCGCGCTCGCGAAACATGGGCTTAAGCTCGCGGGGTGGACCCGGTAGCGCCAAAAGAGCGGCACGGGGTGCTTGCGAGAATTCGGGGGATGCGGCGGTTGGAGGCGGTAGCAGAAAAAATCCGGGGGCGGTTCCCCACTCATTGTAGAGGACCGTGGCGCCTCGAGGGATCAGGGCCTGAACGAGGTTGCTTTCAGGCATGGTTCTCCCACGCCGGACAAACCGTGCCCGCATCATCTCCACAGCGTGTTCGTCGCGTTCGAGGGGGACCCTATAGACACGCGCGAAGACCTCGCGGTTGACGTCGTCGGCCGTTGGCCCAAGCCCGCCGCTGCAAACCACAAGGTCTGCACGGTTAGCGGCGTAACGCAAGAGCGCCTCGAGTTCCTGCGCGTGATCGGGTGCGGCGGCCGTGAGCACTGTCGTAACGCCGAGCGAGGAAAACTGCGCTGCAAGCCATTGCGCGTTTGTGTCGGCGTACAGCCCTTGCAGGATTTCGCTTCCGGTTGAGAGAATGGCAACGCGTTCAATTCGCAATGGTGAGCAGTTCATTTTCCTTTAGGAAGATCCATGTGGCGGTGATCCATGGCTAACACAGCGATTCGTGCGAGAAAATGGAGGATCTGAAGGTGGTCCCGGCGAAACATATGTGGCCGTTCTTGCGTGTCGAGATACAGCAAGCCGACAGCGTTCTTCCCACGCATGAGGGGATGGGCAATCAGGCTGGTGATTTTCTCTTTGTGAACGGTTTCGGTTTTCTGAAAACGAGGGTCGTTGAGCGCGTCGTTACAGAGGACGGCGCAGTGTTCGCGCAGTACAGCCCGCAGGACAACGCGGTTCACGCTCACGTCCCGATCGCGGGGCAAAATTGCTCCGAGGGTGAGTGCTTCGGCCTCGGGTTCGCGAAGTACGAGCACGCCACGATCTGCTTTTGTGGCAGCGAGAGCACCGCGCAGCACTTGTTGATAGAGGATAGTTGCCTGCGGGGGGCTGTCGTCCTCGCCCGGGGTGAGGCAACGAAGTGCACGAACCAGATCAATTTGGAAGTTGGCCGACATGGGCAGGGCATCGGTTTGTGTCTGGCTTTCGATCTCCGGGAGGGGGAAAAATACCTGTTCGAGCTCGGGAGGGACAAAATGAAGCGAGGTATCGAATCGGTCTCCCGTATCTTCCCTGCTTGGTGACTCGGAGGCGGCGATGGGTGTGGGTTGCGGCGACAAGTTCACCGCTGGGGCCGAGCCCTCGATTTTGTGGCGGCGCATAAATTCGGCGACGTCGAAGGAAGGCGGGGGATCGAAGACGAGAAGATAATTCCCGATTTGAATTTCATCGCCGGGAACAACGAGCGACACACTCACGCGCTGGCCATTGAGCCACACACCGTTCTTGCTGTCGAGATCGCGCAATAGGTAGTCATTTTCGCGGCGGTAAATGATCGCATGGACACGCGAGACTTCGTCGCCATCAAGTCGCAGCAAGTTCGAGTACGCGCGGCCAATTGTGAGCTCCTGCCCAAGTTGGACTTCTTGGACGCCGCCGTTTGAAATCACCAAAAGTTTGGCCATGGATCGTGTCATGCCGTTCTGTGAAAAGGCATTTCGAATTCACTTATATGTCATTTTCTCTTTTCGGAAACGCTTTGCAATGCGAAAGCGGTGGGAGCCATGTGAGCATTTCGCAGTTTCCTACAGTTTGTAAACGAGCGATTGACAACCGAACATGGGTATGGTCGCAGGGGCGTAATGCGTGGCGTCTCTCTTTGTCACAGAAGTCGGAACGAATTCAAACATTGCGGAGGTGGAGAATGCGAACGAAGCTTGCATGGTCCCGAGTGTGGGGGCGTTGGTTAGCGATAGTTTCCCTCTCTGTTGCATGCTCAGGAGCCATAGTCACTGGTAAAGAAACCGAAAAAAAGTCTCACACGACGACAGCCCCCCAAGAACTCCGTGCGGTATGGGCCAGCACGTTATCCCCTTGCATGAACTCGCCGGAAGAGATCCAAGCGCTGGTTTCGGCGGTGCGGCGCGCACACATTAATACCGTCATTGCTCAAGTGCGGCATCGTGGCAACACATGGTACAACTCCGAGATCGAGCCGCCTGCACCCGAGTGGAGTGAGCGCAAAGGGTTTGATCCACTGGCGACCTTATTGCGCGAAGCGCATGAACCCACGACAGGTGCTCAGCGCTTAGATGTGTATGCGTGGTTCAACATTTTCAGTTTTGGAGATCCGGACTCCACCCGCACAAAGGGGTTGGGAACGGCTCTTCGGCATAAGATCCGAGATTGGTTATCCTACGATACTTCTGGGACACGCACGACCTTTCTCGATCCGGGGTTACCCGAAGTGCAGGAGCACCTTTTGAGCCTAATAGAGGAATGCGTCCGCAAGTATGACGTGGACGGTGTGAATTTGGACTTCATTCGTTATCCGGAGACAGAGGCAGGCTATCATCCGCGGGCGATCGAGCGATTCAATCGGCTGTACGGACGAAGTGGAACCCCATCGCCAAACGATCCGCAGTGGAATGAATTTCGTCGCGCCCAAGTCACGGGTTTCGTGCGGCGAGTAGCGGCCACCGTCTGGAGTGTGCGACCCAATGCCGTGGTGAGCGTTTGCGCTGTAGGATTTGGAGCACCGGCGGCGGACGGCGATTTTACGAAGTCGGCTCCCTACCGGCAGGTGCATCAAGACTGGGCGGGGTGGGCCAGAGAAGGGTGCGTGGACATCGTTACACGCATGGGATATAAGCGCGAGCACGTGGCCGCTCATGCCAAGCAATTTCGAGATTGGGCCGCGCTGTCGCGCCGACTTCAGGACGAATGCGCGGGGCGACTGGTGACCCTTGGAATCGGAGGATTTTTCAACTCGACCACGGGCACCCTTGCGCAGTATCGGGTGGCAAAGGAATTAGGGCTGGGGACTTCGCTCTTTAGCTATTGGCGGCCGACGGTGGAAAGCGATACCACGAAAGCGTATGGGGCAGAGAGTCCATTCTGGGATTTGCTTGGGCAGGAGATTTATCCCGAAGCGGTGGATCCTCCCCGGCCAACGTGGCGCAATGCGGTGGCCACACTGGCTGTGAGCGTGCGGGATCCAAAAGGCCGCGCCTTGGACGGTGCGCAGGTGAGTGTGAGCGGCAAGGCGAGCAAGCAGGAGCGTGCGGATGGCAACGGGTGGGCCGTGTTCGTGAACCTGACACCGGGTAAATACCGTATTGAGGTCAAGTCGGGCTCTCAGAGACTTGTGCGCGAAGTGGAGGCGAAGGCGGGCAAGGTGGACTTCGTCAAACTCACGTTGAAGTGAGATCACCTTGTGGGTTGGGGCTGTACTATGATGGGGTTGCTTTGCTCGCACAGCCTGGGGGGCGCAAGAATACTTGGCGGTGGGCATTTCGTGGAGCCCACCGAGCCCGATTAAAATCGAAAGCGGCGCTTATTTTGCGGCGCCTGCAGCAGACGCGGGGCGTCGCCGCTCGGTGGCCGAATGACGATCCTTCTGGGCTTCCGCGGGTGCACCCACGGCCTTTGACCTGACCTGTGCGGGTTGTGCGGGCGGATCCAGAATTGAATTCAGGATTGCAGCCAGACGGTACCCCGCCTTCGCGAATTGGACTTCAATCGTTTCGGCTCCTTGGTCCATGTAAGTGCTCGTAAGCTCCACTGGCCCTGAGGTTGGCCGGTCGAAATTGTAAACCACCGTTCGGGCGATTTGCCAAGATTCGCGTGACCACGCTTCGGGAGTGCCTTTTTGAAATTCGTTGGCCTGGGCGGCAAAGCGTTGGGAAATCGCGTGCGCCGCTTGCTCAAGGGTGACCGAGGTGTACCGTGTGCGTAGCATGTGTGCAGGGACGTTGTAGTCCCAAGCGCGATGGAGTCGCGAGGGGCGCCCGTCCACGACAACGTCTACGCGGTTCCCGCCGGCATCGTCATTGTCGGCACAGTGCAGCGGTTGGTGAAGATCCGCAAGGAAATGAATGAGAAATTTCAAAGCGCGTTCACGCTGAGCGCGGTCGGACGAAGAACGGAGAATCTCCGATTGCGAGGAGATCGCATCCAAGATCGTGCCGTGTGTGGCGGTTCCCTCTTTGACGCGTCCATCGACGATGTTATAGTCAATGTAGTGCCATGTCGAGGTTGACCGATCGCGTGAGCGCTCCTCATCCGCCCATGAACTGACGTCTGCCATGGTGGCAGGGGCAAGGAGCTCTTCGACCTTTTGGCGTGTCTTTGTGGTCAAATGTTCTTCGGCGATGAGGGCGACGAGCCGGTGGCCTTCTGCAGCGAACCCAAAGACGAGGGGTGAATATAAAATCGTTAGAATCCCAACAAGTAATCGTGTCGAGAAACGAAGTTTTGTGTTCATAATCTTTGCCTTTTGCAGGTCGATTTGTGCCATCTGCAACAGAAATCGTACTGCCGCGAGACGCTTTTCAATTCCTCCAAAGGGGGAAATTCGTGTCAGACCTGTGCGGGTGGGTGAGTCGGTGGAAGAATCAATCCGGGGCTTGGGCATACAGGAAGATCACCGTTCCGGCTTTCGTCGGGTTTCAAGGTGGAGTTCCTATGCGACCCGTGCTCGAGCGGTGAAGCACTAAATCGGCAAGTGCCTTCCGCTCCGCGTCTCCATTCTAAGTTTGCTTGATTCATCTTGCCTCGTAAGCCGCGTGTGGGTGAGCATCTCCACCCGTGTGGATTTTTGCTTGTGTGCCCCGGCAATTGGCGCGTATGGCCGTTGCTACGTTGTTTATCGTGTTTGCGATCGTCACGTGGCGGCGGTTTGGGGACCTCTATCTGGACACTGGAGTGGTCTTGTACGGTCCGTGGCAGGTGACTCTTGGCCGTGTACCGTACCGGGACTTCGAGTGGTTGTATGGGCCATTCTCGCTCTACTGGAACGCCCTCTGGTATAAGCTGTTTGGAGTGCGCGATGTGACCTTAATGGGGGTGAACGTTGCCCTTGCGGCCGCAACGGTCGCTGCCAGTTACCACTATTTCGAGCGAGCATGGGGCACGCTTGCAGCGCTGGGAGGAGCGTGGCTTCTTCTTACTTGTTTTGTTTTTTCTCACAGCACCAAGGTTGGCAACTACAATTACGTCCTTCCCTATTCCAGCGAGCAGCTTCACGGAATGCAGCTGGCACTTCTTGCCACATGGGCCACCCAGCAGGCACTGGCGAAAGGCGGTCGCCGCTGGTGGTGGTTCGTTGCTGGGATTGCTTGTGGGTGTGCTTTCTTGGCCAAGGCCGAAATGTTTCCTGCTGCGGTTTTGCCAGTGGTCGCCGGTGTTGGATTTTATTTTGCCGAGCACGTTGCCCCCAAAAGCACGAGCCTTGCTTACCTTTCTCACGAGGATGCCTGTAGCGTGGGTAGGGCGCAGCATTTGCGTCGAAGTTCGAGCAGTGCGTTTATAAGTGTTGTTGGAGGCTTTCTTTTTCCTGTTTGCACTTATGCGAGCTATGCTTTCTCGGTCATGGATCCCAAACCAGCGTTTCTTGCCGTCGTGGGTGCGTGGAAAACGGTTTTCACACCTGCAGCAAAACTGCCATGGAACCTCAAGACCATGGGATTGGATGATGTTTCAGGCAATCTTGGACGGCTGGGGCTTGGGGGTTGGATTGTCGTTGCTGTGGTGTTAGCGATAGGTCTCGTTGGGAGGTGGTGCCAGCAAAGGCATGGGCGAGTTGGCTTTCAGCGAGCACTCGAGTGGGGGGCAGTCGGTGGGCTCTTTGCTCTTGGTGTGCGTTTCGAGAACTGGGAATTACCCATACGGGCACTTCCGATCATAGCGGGGGGTGCGGTCGTTGGCGCCGCGATTTGGCTGTGTAACAATCGGGAGAACTTCAAGGAGCGAGGGCAGATCGTAGCGCTGGGTTTGTGGGGGCTTTTTTCAGTGGGGGCAATTCTCCGCATGATTTTGGATGCACGGATCCGTCAGTATGGCTTCACGCAGGCGATGCCGGCCACACTCTTGTTGGTGCCGCTTCTCGTGATCTATCTGCCTCGTACAGCGGCTTTGCTTGGTAGCAATGCACGTGTGGTGCAGAGACTTGGAGTTGCGCTCGTGTTTGCCCTTGGCATCGCCAATCTGGGGGAGTCGTGGAGGCACCTGCAGCGGAAAAATACGCCTATCGAGTTTGGTAGAGTCTCCTTAAAAACATTCGATGACGATCCGCGGACAGAAACGTTCGTCGGGGCTCTTCGTGATCTCTCGAGCACGATTCCAGAGGATGAAAAACTCCTTGTGATCCCCGAAGGCGCGCTCATCAATTATATTCTCGACCGGCGAAACCCGGCCCGTTTTTGTCAGCTAACGCCGACAGAAATTGCTGGCTTTGGTGAAAGGCAAATACTGGAGGATTTTCGCCGAGCCTCGCCGAAATGGGTCGTGCTCGTGCACAAATACACGGTGCCCATGCTATTTGGCGAGTCGCCTGAATATGGGAGCGAGATTCTGGCATGGGTACGCAGTGAGTATCGTGTAGAACGCCTCTTTGGCGAAGAGCCATTGAAAACTCCAAGGAGTTTTGGCATTCAGGTGTGGAAACGGCTGGATTGAGAATGAGAAGTAAACATACTACCGAGTTTAGTTGCAAAACCTTGAGGATCTAGTGAAAAGCGGTTCACGATTCTACAAGCCTGCGGAGGAAGTGGCACACATTCGTTCTCAGCAGCGTTCCCCCTTCGCAAGCGATGTCATTCGAATTCTTGAGTTTTTCGCGACGCACCGAATTCCCGTATGGCTCCATGGCGGCTGGGCGGTGGAGGCCCTTGTTGGCGAGCCGCTTTCCCATCAGGATGTAGACCTATTCGCACGTCTTGAAGACCGAGAACGAATTCTTGCCGCGGTCGGCGAACGCATGATAGTCGAGACGTCCAACCTCTTGTTTTGTAACTTTGATTTTGTGGAAGTGGACATCGCACTTTGCTGCCGATATCGCAAGGATCGTTGGCTTTATGAGCATGAGCGCGTGTTCTGGATTCTCCCCGATTTGAATATGCATGGACAAACAGCGCAGCTTGGCGGGGTTGCGGTTCCGATCGCGGATCCGCGGATTCTTTACGCTGAGCAAGCCCACGCGGTGAGGAAGCGTCCGGAAGCTATCCCCAAAATGCGTGAGCGGGCACAATTATTGGAGGCAAAGTTCGGCGCGCCACTGGTGGAGCAGTCGAAAGCATGGTGGCCGCGTCCCAACACGCGGTGGAACCGTGTGCTCGCGAGCTTGAAGTTGCTCTGAACTCGAGGGGGCGAGTGTGAGACGCGTTACCGAGCGCTGGTGACTTCCTCGAAGAGCGCAAGATTGTCGCGATGGATTGCTTCGTCGTAGGGCTTTGCGCCAAGGATCTTCGCAATGTCGGCGGAGCGGTGTCCGCGGATGAGGTCCATTTCTGCGCTCGAGTAGTTTACAATGCCACGGCCGAGTAGCCTTCCGGCAGAATCCACGATATCCACGAGATCGCCGGCTTTGAAGGTGCCGACGACGCGCAGAATGCCGGCAGGGAGTAGAGATTTGTGGCGGTGAAGGAGTGCATCGCGAGCGCCGTCATCAACGACCACTTGGCGAGTGCCACTCACGCGGCCGTGCAGGATCCATTGAGTTCGTTGGCTGCGATGGGTGGGGGCTGGTGGAAAGTACGTGCCCACAAATTTGCCCGCGACAAGGTTGGAAAGGATTCCGGGCCGTTTGCCGTTGGCGATGGCGACGTGCGTGCCAGCGCTGGTGGCCAGACGAGCCGCCCGCAGTTTGCTGAGCATCCCGCCACTTCCTACGAGCGAACCGGTTTGGGAAGTCGGACATAATTGCTCGATGAGAGCGGGCGTGACCTTCTCGATGACTTCAATGAGACGGGCATCGGGGGTCGTTTTAGGGTTGGCGCTAAAAACCCCGTCGACGTCCGAGAGCAGAACAAGCGCATCGGCCTGCATTTTCACGGCCACACGAGCGGCAAGGCCGTCGTTATCGCCAAACTTCAGCTCGTCCACAGTGACAGTGTCGTTTTCATTGATGATGGGGATGCAGCGTCGTCGGAGAAGTTCTTCGAGCGTGTAGCGTGCGTTGACGTATCGGCGGCGGTCCTCCATGTCGCCGGCAGTCAGCAGCATTTGCCCAACGTGAAAACCGTGGGTGGCGAAAAGCTCAGCATAAATCTGCATGAGGCGCGACTGGCCCACGGCGGCAAGCGCTTGTTTTTGCGAAATGGTGAGATTGCGGTCGCGTACGCCAAGTGCGCTGCGACCCGCTGCAACGGCACCCGATGTCACAAGAATAACGTTGCAACCTGCGGCCATGCGCTCGGAGGTCCAGTCCGCAATCGTGCGGAGCATGCCCTTGTCGAGGTCTCCGTCGGCATTCGTGAGCACGGCCGAGCCCACCTTAAGCACAAGTGTCTTTGCTGTGCCAAAAGGCGAAGGAGATAGCGTCGGCGACATTGGCGTCTTTTATCCTTTCGCAAACAAACTCTTTAAGAATTTCTCAGCGCCTGTGTCGTGGCGGTCGGGTTAGCCGCGGGCCAACACAGCGTCTACAACGGCAAGCGCGCGTCGGGCCGCTCGGACGTCGTGGCATCGCACGATTGCGGCTCCATTCATGACCGCCACACATTGCGCGGCAAGTGTCGCTTCCTCCCGTTCAAGCGGGGGCAAGCCGCCTGTGAGCGCGCCGAGGAAACTTTTGCGCGATACGCCCACACAGATTGGGCGCTGAAGCAAGCGAAAATATTCGAGGCGCGCGAGGAGCTCGACGTTGTGCTCCACGGTCTTTCCAAATCCGAAGCCGGGGTCCACAGCGATCGCCTCTTCGGGGACACCCGCTTCGATCGCAAACGCGATGCGGTCGCGGAGGAAATTTTTGATGTCCACCGCCACTTCCCCATACAGGGGGTTTTGTTGCATTGTCTCGGGGGTCCCTTGCATGTGCATGAGGATGAGTCCAGCATCTGCGGCGGCCACAAGCTCGGCGATCTCAGGGGCAGCACGCAGTGCGTAAATGTCGTTGATGATATCCGCCCCTTCCTCGAGCGCCACTTTTGCAACCTCCGCTTTGTAGGTGTCCACGGAGATCAGGACGTTTGGAAAACGAGCACGAACCTCGCGCAGAACGGGGAGGATGCGGGCAAGCTCTTCATCGGCGGGAACCGGGCCGGAGCGTGTAGGGCGCGTGCTTTCGCCGCCGATATCGAGAATATCGACACCCGCTTCGACCATTTGTGTAGCTGCGGCAAGCGCGCTTTGAGGATCCAAGTAGCGGCCACCATCAGAAAAGCTATCGGGGGTGACGTTTAGGATCCCCATGACAAGAGTGTGATCAGCAGGGAGGACCAGCTTACCTCGAACTCGCCATGGAAACTGGTCGGTCACGAACTGCCTCCTTTGTGTACTTATTGGGGGTTGGGAGTTTGTCGCGGAAGAGCCCAAGGTTTCTCGTAGAGCCACCAGCGGCGAGCTGCAGCTTCTTCCAGCCGTCCGTAGTAATAATAGGCCGCAAGTTTATTCTCCTCGCGCATGAGGCGGTGGTGTGGATCCGTGTCGAGCAGGTAGTAAAACCATTCTTGGGCGCGCTCCAGGTTCCCGCTCATGTGGTAGGTGTAGAAGATGTTGTAGATCGCATTGCCATAAAACGGATGATTGGGCCAGCGGCGGGCAAACTCGCGTAGCATCTTGATCCCTTCTTGTTGCCCTTTTTGTGTGAGCGTTTTGGCGGAGCCCGCAACATAAGCACACATTGGGGCATATGGGGTGTCGGCGAACTTTTCCGCAACGGTTGTGAAGGCGTTCAGGATCTTCGGGTTGTCCGTGAATTGCTGCTGAAGAGCCAAGGCGTAGTCCTTCCCTTCGATGAGGCGGAACGCTTCGGCGGTCCGGCCTGTGGGTTCCCGCACAACAATGCGTGTCGGTGGGATTTCTGTAAACGTGCGCGTGTTGTCGCGCATGATGGTGTGCGAGAGGCGTGCCGAAACAATGTATTCGCCGGGGCGCGCAAAAACATAGCCATTGGGGGAGTTGCGTTCGTAGAGAATGGGCAATTCAAAATGCGTAAACTCCCCGAGCTTATTTCCGATCTCAATGCCGGAGTACACGGCGGGTTCTTCGTGCGCCATGTAGCGATAAGCAAGTTCACCCGGCGGCTGGATTTTGACTTCGACGTCGGACCCTTCGGGGAAGTGAAGCGACGCCGCGAAATTCCCGATGATGAGGGGGGCGCTTCGGTTCGTGACGGTGATCTTGAGGAAGATTGGCTCCCCAACCACTACTTCGGTGCGGTCGAATTCCATAGCGACTTCAATACCGAGGTGGAAGGAACTGCCACGTTGCGCGAAGGCGCATAGCGGCGCCAAACTAATCGCTGCGAGCATCCACGCGGCAGCTCGCCTCCAACTTGCCAATCGGTCCAACATAACGCGCTTACTCCTTTGGGTTTTGAGTCTGGACTTCGTTGGAGTTGTCAGGCGAGGACGACGCCTCCGTCACGGTTTGTCCGCTCTTTTTCCCATAAAAGTGCTGATAGAGAAGTCGTTCGAGCAAAACGTATACCAGCGCCACACCGATAAAAATGCCGGCGTTGAGAAGAAGCGCAAAAACGCTGTCCAAGCCGTAAAGATCCATGATATAGTTGTAAACGAGCCAAAGGACGAAGAGGGTGGGAAAAGCAAGCAGCCCAAGCGCCCACTGATGGCGGTGGTGTTTCACAATGTCGCGGTCACGAAGCAGGGCTGCAAGGAGGGCTTGGAGCACAGGCCCAACGATGGCGGCCGCCGCCAGAACGTAATCCACAAGTCGTGTGCGTTCGAGATAATCGAAAATAGTCTCGTCCATCAACCTTGCATCACCCTTGTAAGTTTCTAAAAGTTAGTCTCTACCGATAAGAAATGACCGGCGCAATGACCAAAATTACAGAGCAGCGACGCACTTCAATCCTAACCGTTGTCGTGACCCTGCTGTATTTCCTGACGCTTGGGTTGGTGCTCTACGAGCTGGACCGGCAGCACTTTACGGGGGAGAAGGAGAGGATCATTCGGGAGCATTTTCGCGAAATTTTCGCGCTCCCGGATACGCTTGGCGAATTGGCGGGTGATGTGTTGTTTGCGCCAAGCGAAGCGGTGCGCCAGCGTGCTGCCGAGCGCCTGCGCAAAGAAATGGAGGCGATCGTTCGTGGGCCCTCCTCGATTTTCTCGTTCCGGCTAGAGGACGCCAATCGCAACGTGGTGATGGGGTTGCAGGTCACGGATCCTGAGAAACCGAAGCGACTCAACACGTGGCGCAACAGTCTGTTCTTGCGCAACTTTGAGCGCATCACGGATCTGGGGGTGAAGCGGGAGCGCGGGGCGGCCAGCGCGGGGCGACTGGTCGCGCGCTATACTACGCCCACTAATTACCCACCCATTGAGCAACTGACTCGGCTCTACTGGGGGATTGTGGGCGTGTTGGTTGTCGTGTGGTTGGTCGTCTACTATTTCCTGTATCGTTATGTGCTGCGGGCCATGCACACGGTGACGACCCATTTGCAGGAATCGAAAGAGGGCACACCGCGGCTGATTTTGCGGCCCTATGGTGGACTCGAGACCGCGTACAATGAGATGGCCATGCGCGCCCTCCTTCAGCGGCTGAACGAAATCCTCGGCCGGTTGCTTCAGGCGGACGAGCAACGCGAGGAGGGAGGGCAAAGGCGGGTTCTGGAGGACACTTTGACGGTGATGCTCCAAGCGTTTGGGTTGGAGCGCGTGGAACTCGCGTTGGTGGCAAACGATGGTGCAAGCTGGTCGCTTATTGAGCAAGTGGGCATTCCCGACGTTTCCAGCCCACGGCAGGATGCGGCTGTCCTGCGCGACGGAGAGCATCCTAAAAAGGGATTTACAGCGGACAGCAAGACGGGGGATTTCATATACTGGGCCCCAGTGGAAGGCATGCAGCTTGTGATTCGGGGGCGTTTACAGGCAAGCGTTCCAGCTGTGGGGCTTCGGTTCCAAGGCGTAGAGCAAAGCTGCGAGGTGATCCAACAGGGGATTCACGCATGGCAGATGTTCCAACAGAGCCTTACGCGCCAGCGCAGCGAAGCGAATATCAGCCTCTCGCGCAATCTGGGCCACGACCTCACCAACATTCTTGCGACGACGAAACTGGAACTCCAGACGATGAAAGAACTGGTGAAAATTCCGTCGTCGGAGTTCACCCAAGTCCATCAACAACTCCTTCGCGAAAGTGTGGAAGGGGTTCTTCGCTCTGCGGAACTGCTTCAGAACATTGTGGACATCTACCGTTCGTTTAGCCACGTGAAGCAGCCTCGCTACGAGCGGCACGACCTGAACGAACTGGTGGAGAGCTTCTTGAAAACGTTCAAGCCAACGGTTTCCGGCGCAGTTCAACTTGAGCAGGACTTTGGGCAGGAAATTCCGCCGCCGATTGTGGAGCCCCGATTATTAAAGCTGGCACTTTTCAACGTACTCAGTAACGCGATGGACGCGATTCGTCGGGCCCAAACAGGGGAAAACCCCTCCTCGCCCCGAGTGTGCATTCGGACTGGGTATAATCCGGAAAAGGCCTACTATGAAATTGTCGTGGAGGACTCGGGTGCTGGCATTCGCGACCCGCAGGGGCGACTGCTCGAAAACACGGAGTGCAATCGCATTTTTGAGTACGGCTACTCCACGAAATCAGAGCGGTCGGAGGGCTTGGGCCTCCATTGGGTGAAGACCATTATCGAGCAATTCCATCATGGAAGCGTGCGTGCAGAGAATCGCCCGGAAGGCGGGGCAAGGATTGTGCTGAGGTTCCGCTCAATGGAGACAGAGGAAGCAAAAATCGGAGCGGAAAACAGTCAGCATGCTTGACTCACGGGCAAGGTGCCAAGGCAGACCTCTGGCGTGGTAAGAATCCACGAAGGCTGGCAGAGCGAATCATTTTCTTGAAGGATCTCCGCAAGGCGGACGCAAAAACCCCAATTAACGCTGTTTAGGTGGTTCGAGGTCCCCACGCGTCAGTGGGGCATGTTCTCAGGTGGCTGAAGGTGGAAGGTGACGATAGCACCCGGTTCGAGGGTGATGGGTGTCGCAAGAGTCTCTGTGACCGAGCGGATTTTCAAACGTCGAATGGTCAGAGGCGATGCTGGGTGTGGGTTCAAGACGCGAACTACCCGAAGGACTCCGGTGCGGGTCCCGCCATCGTAATCCAGCCAGCCATGGAAGGTTGGCGTGAAGATGGGAAGGTGGAGCTCCTCCGCAAGGTCGAGCGGGATATGCGGATCGAAAGAGAGGATTTCCTCCATGGCGTCGAACGCGATGCCATGCATGGCGGGGAGAATTGCCCATGTCGCGGCCATCGTTGAGGAGTTTGGAAAAGCGAGGGGGGCACCCGTGAGAGCATCGTATGCGAGGGCGGCGCCCCAAGGGTTTTGGTCGACCGCAAGGCACTGTTCATGGGTCGCGCGTAGAAGCGTCAAAGCTGCATCTGCCCGGCCGGTGCGCATTGCTACAGCAGCAAGCCACGCATCGGTCAGGCGTGGAGTGCTCAGGCATTTCGGTGGCTTACAGAGCGCAGCGGCGAGGGGAGGAACTTTCCCCATGTGAAGAGACTCGTAGATCTGCGATTCGAGCGCGCTCTCCAGTTGAGTGTCGGGCAACATGTTGGGTAGGCCTGCCGCGGCTGCAAACCACTCTCCGGCAAACGCAGCGGCAAAAGTAGAGTCGGTGGTTGGGACGTCGTACGGATTGAATCGCCAGAGGAGGCGATCACCGTAGAAGGCCGCACTCAAGTATTCTCGTGCGATCCGCTCGCGCATTGCGCGCAGGCGTCGAAGCATCTCGCGAGTGGAAGTCTCAGCCGAGGGAGTCTGCGCGGCGATGAGTCCCAAGAGTTCCTCCCCCGCAGCAAGTCCTGCCACAGCGGTTCCTCCTGCATAGGGCATAGTGAGTGAGTGGGGGACGCCCAGTTCGTCGAAAGTCGTGATTGCCGAGATGCCCGTAGGGCCCGGCCCCGTGGTGGCGACAATGCCCCCAAGAGCTCGCTCGAATGCAGGCAGACGAGCGCTTAGCCACGCGGCGTCGACGAGTCGGGCTTTTGCAAGCGCGAGGCTTTCGCAAAGGAACGCAGCCAGTGCGTCCACAGCGGGCAGTTCTGAAGGCGGCGAGACATGGGAGCGATGCAGGGTGCCCACACGGCGCGGGAGCTCGCTGCGATTGATGATCGTCTCGGCGGTGCGCTCGGTTTCCGCGCGCACCAGTTCAGGGAAGTGGGGAAGGAGAAACGCGTGGGCCAGAGCGCGGCGTTCGTAGGCCAGCCACGCCCCTTCCGCAAACTCAGGCGCTTCAAGCAACTGAAAACCACGCGCGGAGAACCATGTGCTGTTCGCCACGGTGCGGCTGGCTGCGTTCAGGAGATCATGCTTGAGCCAGTTTGGAAGATTTGAATCCACGAGTGATGCCTGCCATGCCCGAGCCATCTCGGTGAAATAAGGACGGTTTAGGGTGGCTGCAGTAGCGACGTCGAGCGCAGAGGCAAACCGTTGGGTGTAAGCGGCCGAATCCACCACTTGGTCGAGCGTCACATAGCGCGGCATGTGCCACGTGAGCACAAATGGAATGACACGGCGCTCGCCGGGAGCGAGATTGCGGCATGCTGCGACGACGATCGCGGTTGTCCCCGAGGGGGCGTTGAGGTGGGACGAGATGGATTTCGGATCCTTGCTTTGAGGAAGCCGTCCACTTTGCACAAAGGCTTTCCACCAAGGAATCAACGAGGAAGACGGATCCCAGTGGAGGAGACGGGTGACGGCGACGCCACTGGTCTCGACGCCAAGAAAATACTCGCCGGCGAAGCTTGCCTTGCGCTCGATGGGGAGCGGAGGGGCATAGCATCGGATGCCGGAAAGCCCTGTGGTTTGGGCCTCGGCGTGATGGGGGGCGGCAACGAGTGGCCACACGTCGCCGGCGTAGCCGGATCCACCGCGCCCATTGATATCCTCCCACGAGAATGCCACGGCTCCCAAAACCGGAAATGTGTTGGGGTTTGTGAGCTCGACCAGAACGTAGGCGCAGGGGATTGAACTCTCCGCAGCATTTCCCGGCACAAATGGCGAGAACGTTTCCACACGCACGCGAAGGGGAAATTGGGGATCGTGAAACTGAAGCTGAAGGAAGGGAAAGCGAGCTTGCCAGTGGCACTCGCTCATGGGTGGGGCGTTGGCAAAGGCATTGGCCAAGCCGCGATTCGCGACGCGCAGCAGGCGGCCTTCGCCTGAGTAGGAACGGGATTTTGCCATGACGGCAAGAAAAGTTCCGCGTGGAGTGCGGATGGGTGAATCCCAGTTTTGATTGATGGTGAAGTTGGTAAACGAGCCATCACTCAGGATCTCAAAGGAACCGGTTCCCAGCCCACCAATCGGCATCCCCACGGGGAGGGGGCGATGCATCATATCCATGCGGATGTCTCCACTGTCTGAGACGTAGGGGGCAACGTCCGCGGTTTGCGCAAGGCGGGGAGCGCCCGGGCCAATCACGATTTCCTGTCCGTCCAGTTCCAGCCGAACGTAGCCAATTTTAGCGTCGCCAATGACGCCCACAAAGCGCAGGTCTAGTGTGCCGCGCACTGGCGTGGCAGAAACACGGCGGATGAGGGCGCGGTGGGGGCCTCCCGCCTCGGCCACGATGTCCAGTCGGTCAATGAGGGTTTTGCCGTTTGCTTCAACGCGAAACACTCGCTGCCCCGGCTGAGTGTGGATTAGTTCCGCGAAGCCAAGCTCGAGCTCGAGCGGCTTACCGGAGGGGATGTTCTTCAGGAGGTAGTGAAAGTCGCGCCCTGATCTCTCGTGCTGGAGAAGCGCGGCGCGATCGGCGGGGGCACCGTGGATGGGCTTAGAAGAGCTGAATGTGGTGGAAGCGCCGGTGATGAGAAGCTCGGGGGAGGAGACGTGCGTGCTGACCGGCTTGGCAGCGGAGAGAAAGCCGCAGAGGGTAAGGAGGAACGCAGTTCGCCAAAGAATCCCCGGGCTTTTGCGCACGCTGTTACTTATCCTCCTCCTCTTCGTCATCGAAGCCTTCATTGCCAAAGTCCGGTTCGTCCGCCTGTTCGCCAAGATCGTCGAACTCTAAGGGCTCGTCTTCCTCAGGCGGTACGTCATCGGGCTCCAGCTCATCCTCGTTCTCCACTGTCAGGTTGCCGGTTGCGGCAAAGACCTGTTCCTCGACGAAGATAGGGATATTGCGTTTGGTGGCGAGGATGATAGAATCGCTGGGGCGAGCGTCCACCCGGACGATTGTGCCATCGCGCTCTTGGATTTCGAGTGCACCGTAAAAAGTATTTCCCTCAAGTTTGACGACGAGCACTCGGCGCAACGTTGCGCCGAGGTCATCCAAAATATTGAAAATGAGGTCGTGGGTCATGGGGCGCGGGGAAACGTGCCCATCCAAGGTGCTGTCCAGGACGGAGAGCTCGAACGGCCCTATGAAGATTTGGACGGCTCGCTTGCCGTCTTTTTCCACAAGAACGATGGGGAAAAGCGGTTCCCCGGCGTTCTTCATGATGCGGATTTCGCGGAGCTCGACTTCGATGTAGTGCTCGGACATAGCGATTGTCCCTTCCTAAGAAGTCTGTGCCGACCGCTTACAGCATGGTCATATGGCGCTTCAATTCGTCGAGTTTTCGAGCGTGGAGCATAGCCGTCTCGCGGGTGATTTTTCCGCGTTTGAAGAGCTCGGCGATGGCACGGTCCATGGTTTGCATGCCGAGTGCGCCGCCGGCTTCGATTTGGGTATAGATCTGGTGCGTTTTTGCTTCGCGGATGAGGTTGCGTATGCCGTCCGTGGCTACCATGACTTCGCAGGCAAGTTCGCGGCCTTTGCCACTTGCTGCTGGCAATAGGGCCTGACAAATGACCCCTTCCAGTACCCCAGCCAACTGGATACGCACCTGCTCCTGCTGGTGGGGTGGGAAGACGTCGATGATGCGGTCGATGGTCTGCGGCACGTCTACGGTATGCAGGGTGGAGAAGACAAGGTGGCCGGTTTCCGCTGCAGTAAGTGCGGCGGAAATGGTCTCGAGGTCGCGCATTTCGCCCACCATGATGACGTCCGGATCTTGGCGCAGGACGTACTTCAGCGCATTTGCAAAGGAGAGTGTATCTTCTCCAACCTCGCGTTGCTCGACGAGCGCTTTCTTGTGCTGATGCAGATACTCGATGGGATCTTCGATTGTGATAATGTGGCACTCGCGCTCACTATTGATGAGGTCAATCATCGCTGCCAAGGTCGTGGATTTTCCGGAGCCGGTAGGGCCCGTGATCAGGACGAGCCCAGAGGGGCGCCGTGCGAAGCGCTCGCAAACTCGAGTAGGTAGATGCAATTCTTCGAAGTTGCGGATGACGGCAGAGATCACGCGGAAGGCTGCAGCCACACTCCCGCGCTGAAGGTGAACGTTTACACGGAAACGGCTGATGTTGGAAATGCTGAGAGAAAAGTCCAGCTCCCGCATTTCCTCGAAGCGAAGTTTTTGTGCATCGGTGAGGATGCCGTAAATGAGGCGACGCGTATCCGCTGCGGTCAGCGGTGGACCTTCAATATTGCGAAGTTTGCCGTGCACGCGGATGCAGGGAGGGCGGCCTACTGCAATGTGTAAGTCGGATGCATCGGCTTCCACGGTGTAGCGAAGTAAATCAGCAATTTCCACAGCGAGTTCCCTTCCTTTCTATGAATATATTGCGAAGCGCAGGCGCAGATGTTCAAACCAAATTGCGTCGTTCCCGAGCCCAAAAGGGGTTTTGTGGAACGATTAGATTTCCAGCACCACGGGAAGGATGTAGGGAAAGCGGCCGGTCTCGGATTTAATGTAACGCTTGAGTTTGGCCCGCACGGCCTCTTTGACGACCGACCACTCCTGTTTGCCTTCCTGAGCACAGTCGTCGAAGGCTCTTTTGACTACGGTTTTACACTGGTCAAAGAACGGTTCGTTCTCATCCATAAAAAGGAATCCGCGCGACACAATGTCGGGTCCTGCGACGAGCTGACCTGTGGCGCGGTCGACAACGAGCACGGCGATCACCATGCCATCCTCGCTCAGGCGCCGGCGATCGCGGAGAACGATGTCGTCGATGCTGCCGACCTCGTCGCCGTCCACGAGCACGCGGCTGACGTTAAGCTTTTCGGCCCGAGCTGCTCCGTCTGCGTCAATTTCCAATACTTCGCCGTTTTGAAGGAGGAAAATCTTGTCGGGATCCATTCCGGCTTCTTCGGCAAGATGTTTGTGCAGGACAAGGTGGCGAAACTCACCATGGATTGGGATGAGATAGCGTGGTTTGCAAAGGGCGATGAGCGTGCGCATGTCCTCGCGGTAAGCGTGGCCGGAGACGTGGACGTTCGCTACCCCCTCGTAAAACACCTCTGCTCCCCGGCGAAACAGATGGTTAATCATGGCATAGATCATTCGTTCATTGCCCGGGATGATGCGCGAGGAGAGAATCACGGTATCGCCGGGTTTGATTTTGATTTCTTTGTGCTCATCAATGGCCATGCGACTTAGGGCGCTGAGGGGTTCGCCTTGGCTGCCGGTGGTGAGGATGACACGCCGTTCGGGGGCCACACGACGCAACTCCGATAGGTCGAGGAGATGATCTGTGGGGATTGAGAGGATTCCAAGGCGCTCGGCGATGGCGATGTTGCGTGCCATGTTTAAGCCTGTGACGAAAACTTTTTTGCGGTGGCGCAAGGCGAGGTCGAGGACGATCTGGATGCGGTGAAGGGCGCTGGCAAAGCATGAAAAAATAATCGAGCGTGGCGCCATGGCGAAGATGCGATCAAGTGGTTCCATCAGTGAGCGCTCTGGGGGAGTGCGCCCCTCCCGTTCTACGTTGGTGGAGTCGCACAGCAGCGCCACCACGCCGCGCTCACCGCAGCGGGCAAAGCCTTGAAAGTCAAACGGGGGACCATAGATGGGGGCGGTATCAATTTTATAGTCGCTGGAATGGACGATACTCCCGAATGGCAGGTGGATGGCCAAGGCAAGGCTCTGAGGGACACTATGGGTTACGTGGAGAAATTCCACCTCAACGTCACCGAGCAGGATTGTCTCCCCCGGCGAGACAGGAATGAATTGAGTCGTTTGATCCAAGCCGTGCTCTGCGAGTCGTTCGCGTAGGATTTCGCATGCCAGGGGGGGGCCGATCACCGGGACTGGCAGCTTCTTAAGAAAGTATGGAAGTGCGCCCATGTGATCGTCGTGTGCGTGGGTAACAATGACGGCGCGGACACGGTCGCGGCGCTCCTCTAAGTAAGTAGTGTCAGGAATGACAAGATCCACCCCCAAAAGGTCTTCATCGGGGAACATGTGGCCACAATCCACGGCAAAAATATCCGCGCCGTATTCGTACACCATCATGTTCATGCCCACCTCGCCGACGCCACCCAAGGGGATGATGCGAATCTTCTCGCGACGACGGGCGTGAGAGTGACGGGGTTGAGATTGTACCTCCGGCGATTCTGTAACGAGTGCTTGCCTCATCATTGAATCCGAGCGTAAGAGTTCACAGCATAGGCGCAACCCTGAAATGCGCCCATACGGCAATTGCTTGAAGAGACTTAGGGTGGAACGGTAAGGAAACAAAAGGAAAACGGAACGAAGCGTGCTTCGTGGAACAAAATCATGAGGATGGACTGACATGAGAAGCTAAACGAGATCAACGGTTCAGCGGATGGTTCTCCCTTTGGCTTCTTGTGGTTAGTGCTTGTTGCGGCGCTTTGCTGGCTGCACGAGTACGCACTCCTACCTTGGCATTCCCACGATGCACGACTCGAACTCCGAAGAGACGTTTTCAGTAACAAAAACTTGAGCGGCGGGGGTGCGCTGTGAAGTGCACTATCCGCTAAAAGATATAGTTGGGGTACGAATGCGGGTACACGAGTTAGCAAAAGCGACAGGTTTGACGAGCAAAGAGATTCTTGCGCTTGCGAAGCGTCATCGTGTCGCCGTGAAGCAGAGTGCAAATGCGAACATCGAGGATAAAGATGTTCGCAAGCTCATGAAGTACATCGAGGACTACAAGCTTCAGCGCAAGGCTGAAGAGGAGGAAGAGCGGCGACGACAGGAAGAAGAGCGGCGGCGTCAAGAAGAGGAAAAACGCCGTCAGGAGGAAGAGCGCAAGCGCAAGCTCGAAGAGCAGCGACGCAAAGAGGAGGAGGAACGGCGCCGAAAGGAAGAAGAAGAGCGCAAACGCCGTGAGGAAGAGGAACGTAAGCGTCGCGAAGAGGAAGAGCGCAGACGCAAAGAAGAAGAGGAACGCAAGCGCCGCGAGGAAGAGGAGAAACGCAAACAGCTTGCGGCGCAGCAAGCCGCACAAGCCGCGGCTGGGGGCGGCGAAAAACCGCATCCGCATGGAGCTCGGCACCGTCAGGCTCCAGCTGGTGGACCGCCAGGCAAGCATCCCCGACCCGAAAAGGAAAAGAAGCCGGCCGAGCCCATTAAGAAACTCGATCTATCGAACTTTCAAATTCCAGTGATGGTGGATTTGGGTCGGCCGCGACGCACGGACAAACCGGCGCGCAAAGACGCAAAGCCCAAGCGGGGGGATAAGCCTCGTCCGACAAAGTTGTTTGAGTTGGAAGAAGATATGACGGTTACGGCTCGGGCGGGAAAAGGCAAACGTGGAGTGCCCGAACCACCCGTCGAGGCGCCGCGGCCATCCTCAGCGGCGTCCGCGCCTCCGCAGCCGAAGGTCAAAAAAATCACCGTCGATCAGGTGATGAGCGTTGCCCAGTTTGCTGAACGTTTAGGCGTTCCCGCCACCGAGGTCATCAAGAAGGTCTTGCTAGCTGGCGAGCGGTTGACGCTGAACCAAGATATGTCGCCCGAGCTCATGGAGCTCATCGCGATGGATTTCGGCGTCGAGCTCGAGTTCGTGCTCGACACGGACGAATACGACCTCGCGAAGTATCTGCCGGAAGAGAAACCCGAGAACATGAAGCGGCGGCCGCCAGTGGTCACGATCATGGGACACGTGGACCACGGCAAGACAACGCTTCTCGACCGCATTCGCAAATCGAATGTGGTGGAGGGTGAATTCGGCGGGATCACCCAGCACATCGGCGCCTATCATGTTTCGACTTCGAAGGGCGACATTGTGTTCTTGGACACTCCCGGCCACGAAGCCTTCACGTCGATGCGCGCGCGTGGGGCGTCCGTCACGGATATCGTGATCCTTGTCGTGGCGGCGAACGACGGATTCCAGCCGCAAACGGTCGAAGCCATTCACCACGCGCAAGCTGCGAAGGTGCCGATCATTGTTGCGGTGAACAAGATTGATGTGCCGGGGGCGGATCCGGCTCGGGTGCGCCAAGAGGCACTCCAGTACTCGCTCGTGCCCGAAGAACTGGGCGGCGAGACCATTTTCGTGGACATAAGCGCCAAGCACGGTACGAACGTGGATCAGTTGCTGGAACTGGTAGCGCTTCAGGCGGAGATTCTGGATCTGAAAGCGGATCCCACGTGCCACGCGCAGGGCACGATCATCGAGTCGCACATTGACCCGCAGCGAGGTCCCGTGGCCACCGTCCTTGTGCAGAAAGGAACGCTGCGGCTGGGAGATCCGTTTGTGGTCGGCGATATTAGTGGGCGGGTGCGCGCCATGGTGGACGATCGTGGCCGCAACATCCGCGAGGCAGGTCCCTCCTTCCCAGCGGAGATCATTGGACTCGATGGCGCGCCCAATGCTGGGGAGATCTTCTTGGTGGTGCCGGATGAGCGAATTGCGCGCGCGATCGCCGAAAAACGTAAGGAGCGGCGGCGCCGGCAGATGCAGGCGCATCGTGCAAAACACGTCACGCTTGAGAAGCTCCACGACATCATTGCCGAAGGCAAGATTAAGGAGCTGAACATTATCCTGAAAGCCGATGTGCAGGGTTCGGTGGAGGCAATTAGCGAGGCTTTACAAAAGCTTTCATCCGACGAAATCCGGATCAGCATTCTGCACGCGGCTGTGGGTGGCATCAACGAAAGTGACGTGAACCTTGCCGACGCGTCCGACGCCATCATCATCGGTTTCAATGTGCGGCCGGACACAAAGGCAGCCGAGTTGGCCCATCAGCAAGGGGTCGAGATTAAGACCTACCGGATCATCTATGACCTTCTCAATGATGTGGAGAAGGCCATGCTCGGCATGCTCGAGCCGAAGTATGAGGAGAAGGTGTTGGGTCATGCCGAGGTTCGCCAAACCTTCCGCATCGCGAAGGTGGGCACGGTGGCCGGTTGCTATGTGCGCGATGGCGAAATCCCGCGCGACGCGCTGGTACGCGTGCTGCGCGACAACGTGATTGTCTACGAGGGCAAACTCCTTAGCTTAAAGCGCTACAAGGATGACGTCAAACGCGTGCAAGCGGGCGAAGAGTGTGGGTTAGGCATTGAGAATTTCAATGATATCAAGGAAGGCGATGTCATTGAAGCTTACCAGATGATCGAGTTGAAACCTGTGCTGGTGCGTAGTGGCGAGGAGAGCGGGCGCGAATCGTAAGGCGCGTGGTGTGTTTAGTGACAAGAGCCCGCCAGCCACGCATGAATGGATTGGATAAGGCGCCGGAGAGAGACCCACATGGGCACATTCTACCCCATTGCGCTCAACATGGATGGCCGTACCGCGGTGGTGATTGGGGGCGGGGCGGTCGGCGAGCGCAAGGTGTGTGGGCTTCGGGAGCGCGGGATCGCCGTCCGGTTAGTTTCGCCGCGAGCGACGCGCGCCTTGATGGAATTGGCGATCCGAGGCGAAATCGAGTGGCGCGCCCGAAAAGCCTTGGAAGAGGATTTGGATGGGGCCGCGCTTGTGTTTTTGGCGACCGATGACGCGCAGGTCAACGCGCAGTTGGCAGAAGCGGCACGCAGGCGGGGACTTCCGGTCAATCGCGCGGATGACCCGGATGGGTGCGATTTCATTGTTCCCGCCTCGTTTCGGTCTGGAAATATCGAAGTTGCAGTGTTCAGCGGCGGCGAGGCGCCTTTCTTTGCACGTTGGCTGAGACAGCGCCTTGAGCAGGAACTTTCGCACGTTTTGGGGGATCTGGGCGCCCTGATGGCGCAACTGCGAGCGGAGCTCAAGGGCTTGCCGATCTCGCAGCAGGAGCGCGCCAGCTTGCTAAATAGCGTGTTAGAGTCGGATGTACTCGAAGTTCTGAGGAGCGAGGGCAAAGAGGCGGCCTTAGGGCGTGCACGCGAGTTGGTGGCTCAAGCCCGGAAAGTTCAATGATTGCAGCGAGGGATCTTTTCGTCATTGGTTCAAACATCGCACTCGCGGTGGGTGAATTGCTTGCGTTGCAAATCATCCGCAAACAGCAGGGCCGGGGTCCCAATTCAGCCCTCACCACGATACTCGCTGTCGCGGCCAGCCTGACAGTCGCGGATTTGGTATGGGAGGGAATTGAGGAATCAGCCATTCCTCTTCAATCGCTCCGTCACTCGTTCCTTTGGTTCGCCTTGGTGGTCTTGCTTTCTGCGGAAGCGACTCATCGCATGGCGCGAACGTGTTGGGGACCAGCGATCCTGTTGCCAGTAGCCTTTGCCGTGCAAACTGTGGCACTGTTCTTTCCCGAGTGGTTTGCCTCGCGCGAAGCCTTGGGGGCGCTGGGGAATACGCTGTCTGCGCTCCACGTGGGTATGTTCTTGGTCGCTTACGCGGCCCTGCTCGTCAGCGCCGGCTGTAGCCTCGTTTTCTTAATTGTGGATCGGCGCCTGAAGGCGACCGGGAAACTCATGGCAGTGCGTGGTGCGACTGGGTTGGCACGGCTCGACGAGATGGCGACGCGAGCTGCCGGCATTGGGGCGTTGATCCTGATGCTGTCTATTGCGTTGTCCCTTGTTTTGCTACTTTTGCTGGCGCCCGTGCGAGGGTGGGCAGCGCTCGCCGTGTTTGCAACGGACTTCACCATTTGGTCGAGCTTCCTCATCTGGCTCTACTTTGTCGCCTACTTGCTCTTACGGCCACGGCTGGGATGGGTGGGGAGGCGTGGGAGTCTGGCAATTGTCATCGGCGCTGTGATGATGGTGGCGTTTTATTTTGGGGGAAAGCTTTTGCCGCGAGGAGCCCTGCACGGCTACGCTGCCCAGCATTCGGTTGAGAAGGAGCCACGCTGATGCAGATCGTGGTGACGGGCCTGAATCACCGGACTGCTCCTGTTGAGCTCCGCGAACAATTCGCGATCCCGGAGGCGCAGCTTGGAGAGGCCTTAGAGGTCTTACTTGCGCAGAATGGGGTGAGCGAAGGAGTGATCCTCTCCACGTGCAATCGCGTGGAGCTCTATACCGTGGAAAGTGCGTCGGGGGAGAGACAGGGAAGCGCGAGCTTCTTTCGTGAGTTCTTCCACGTGACTGAGCATCGTTATATCAACCATCTTTACCGATTGTATGATGCGGCCGCAGTGCGACATCTGTTCAATGTGGCCTCGAGCCTGGATTCGATGATCGTCGGGGAGCCCCAAATTCTCGGTCAGGTGAAGCAGGCTTTTTTGCGCGCCCAGGAAGTTCGCGCTACGGGACCAATCCTGAACCACCTTTTCACCCATGCGCTGGCAGTAGGCAAGCGCGCCCGGAGCGAGACGGCGGTAGGGACGCAGGCGGTGAGTGTGCCCTCCGCAGCCGTGGATTTGGCGCGCACGATCTTCGATCGATTGGAAGGCAAGCGGGTGGTTGTGATTGGGCGAGGCAAGATGAGTGAGCTTGCGCTTCGGCACCTGAAACGGGAAAATGTGCGGGAAGTGATTGTGGTGGGGCGATGCCTCGGGCATGCGCATCGCTTTGCGAAGGAAGTTGGCGCGAGCGCTCGCCCGTTCGACGAAGCACTGACGTTCCTCGACGATGCAGACATTGTGCTCGCCAGCACGCGGGCCCCACACATGTTGCTGAGCGCGGCGGCAGTGCGCCAGCTTATGCGCCGGCGGCACAATCGGCTTCTTCTGATCGTTGATATTTCGGTGCCACGCGTGGTGGATCCGGCGGTCAATGATCTGGAGAATGTTTATCTATTCAACATCGACCATCTCGAGGAGATCGTGGCCGAGAACTATCGGCTGCGGCTCGAAGAGGCCCGCAAGGCGGGAGCGCTGATTGAAGAGGAGACTGCGGAATTCCTCGAATGGTTCAACAGTCGGCAAGTGGTGCCAACGATTCAGGCATTCCGGGAATACCTCGAGACGGTCCGGCGCGAAGAGGTGCAGCGTGTGCTGAGCGATCTCTCGCGTTTTACGCCCGAACAGCGCGAGCTCATCGAGCAGTTCAGCCGCGCACTGGTCAATAAAATTGCCCACACGCCCACCGTTCGCCTGAAGAGTGCACCGGACCCTGAGACGGCTTCGCAATTTAGTGCAGCCTTGCAGGCGCTTTTCGATCTCCAGGAGCGGCAGAATCGCAAGTAATGGGTGAGGGCAGAGCATCTCTTTCGCGACAATTCGCTCGAGGAGGCGTTGTTGCGTTTCTTGCACTCGTTGCCTTGACGTATGTCTATCGGCAGTGGGGACCTTATCCCATCACGAACTCGGAACCGAGAGGAACCGAGATCATTGCGTTTGGCGATAGCTTGACGTCTGGTCACGGCGCGAGTCCCGGCAAGGACTATGTGAGCTTGCTGGGCCAGCTTTGTGGGCGCCGGGTGATCAACGCCGGCCGGGGCGGAGACACGACGGCCGACGCGTTGACCCGCCTCGAGCGCGATGTGTTGGCGCGTGATCCGCGCATCGTGATCGTGATGTTAGGGGGCAACGATCTCTTGCGGGGAGTTGCACCCGAACAAGCCTTCGCCAACTTGGAGAAGATTGTACAGGCGATTCAAGAGCGCGGCGCCTTGGTGCTTCTTGCTGAGATTCGTGCACCGATTCCTGCGGGTGACTTTGGGAATCGCTACCGTGAATTAGCCCGCCGGACAGGATGCGTCCTTATTCCGGATGTCTTGTCGGGAATCGTTGCAAACCCGAAAATGAAAAGCGATCAAATTCACCCGAATGATGCGGGCTACGAACTCATCGCGAAGCGTGTTTACGAGCGGCTGCGCCCCTACTTGTGAGGGGCGAGAGAGAAATGGGTTGGCTCGGGAGCATGTGGCTGGGGATCTGACACGGCCATTCGTGGGGATGGAGCACTGCGACGGGATGGAAAAAAAGTGGAAGCGAAGCGGCTTCGCTTGTCCGGAGGGGGCACACGGATGAAAGTTGCCATGGTGGTGCGAGCATTGCCGGTTCATCGCCTTGGCGGGTTAGAATGGCATGCCCACGATTTGGCGAATGCGCTCCAAAAGCTAGGCTGTGAGGTGACGGTTGTCACGAGCCGGCATCCCGAAGGGCTCAAGGAGGAAGTTTGGCCGAGTGGTGTGCGAGTGCGTTATCTCGCGGAAGGCCCCGTGGGGGATTATTCACTTGCATTTTTCCGCGGGGTAGAGCGGCTCGTGGCGGACTTGGACCAGCGTGAGCCTTTTGACATCGTCCATGCTCAGGAGTTTGCAGGCATTTTCATGCAGGCGCGGCCGGGGCGTTTCGTGGTCACGGTGCATGGAACCATGACGACGGAGACTCCGCTCGATCGCCGATACCGACGCCATTTATCGTGGCGCGAGCAAGTTCGTCAGGCGTGGCGTTTTCGCACGCGCCTTGCGCTCATCCCCATGTTCCGGAAAATGCTCGATCGCGTGGATTTGGTGGTGACCGACAGTGAGTTCACAGCACGAGAAGTTCGCAGGATCCTTGGGCGCCGTCCCCCGATTCAGATCGTGAGGCTCGGCGTGGATTTTTCTCGCTACCAAATTTCTTCCGTTTCCCGCCTTGCGATCCAACATCAAGCGCCCTTGCGGATTGCATTGTTAGGACGCGTGCAAGAGATGCGAGGCATTCCTGAGGCGCTTGCGACAGCGTATCGGCTGCGCTGGCACGGGATCCCATTCGTCATGAAGATAGCCGGACACTGTGCGGAGCCTGAGTGGTTGGAAGGGCTCATTTCCTGTTTTCTGCTTTGGAACGAAGTGCGGTATGTGGGGCGATTAGCGCCTGATGCGGTGAGTGATTTCCTAGCCGATGCCGATGTCCTGCTCTTGCCGGACCGCACGCAACCTGCGTTCGGATTGGTGTGCGTGGAAGCAATGCTACATGGGCTGCCAGTCGTGGCGACGCGTGTGGGTGCCGTCCCGGAAATTGTCACTGAGGACGTGGGCTGGCTGATTTCGCCGTGGAGTGTTCCAGAAATGACGGCAACCTTAGTGCGATTGGCTCGGCACCCAGAGGAAGTGCGTGAAAAAGCCCAACGAACCATTCCCTATGCGCGGCAATTCACTGCAGAGCGCATGGCGCGCGATATGCTTGCGGCCTACGAAAACGTTCTGTCAGGCGCGCAAGCGCGTATACGGCAGAGCGGGCCCGTTGTTACCAACGTTAGGAGCGGCTCTCACGCGTGATGGTGGCGGGCGAGCGAGCGCTCGATCTCCTCGAGTTCCTCTTCGCTTAGAAGCTCACCGTACTCAATGGCATCCCTGAATCGCGACAAATCGAGGTGCATGAGGCTCCACTCGCGATTCGTATCGTGGGCGACAATAGGGCCAATTTCGTCGCTGGTCCAATAGACAGCTTCCCACACCTTCCCGCCGACGTTGATACGGATGACGCGGCCGCGCTCAAGCGGATCGCGCGGAGGGGGCGGTGGAGGTGGTGGCTCGGGCTCAGGCGCGAGCGCCTTCACTTCGGCCTCCGCGGGTTCTACCGGCGCGAGCGGAGACTCTGGGGGCGGTGTGATCGCACGTGCGACCCGCGGGCGGGGCCTCACCTCTGGTTCTGGCTCGACCACAGGCTGCGGGGACGACGGGGGATGAGGAACGCGTTGGGTCGTATGAGCGTTCCGGGTGGCGGCGTACTGCGCGGAATTAGCAAGGGCACGCACGTAGCCTGCATATTCGAAGCGGTCGAGATGGTAGATGACCGCATCGCGATCCCAGCGCCGCATGCGAATCATTGCCTCGAAAAGATCCGGGGGGATCGCGCCGAGCCGCATGCGTTCGTATTGATCGAGGAAGATCCCTTGCGGTTGGAGTGTGCCATCCGGCTGAAGGAAATAGAGGAGCGCGTAGTCCTTTCCTGAGACAGCGTCCTTATAGATAGCGATGCTTCCGTCGTCGAAGCGGAAGATTGTGCCGGGCAGAAGGTCGTTGGTGGGGGCCAACGGATCCGTTGCTGGTTGAGGCATAGGCACCTCGCGTGGGATCGGCGTAGGAGATTTGATTCGAGGCGGTTCCCACGGTCGAGGTGTGCCGTCCCAGCCCGTTTGCTCCAGCTCGTCAAGCGTTGTGAATTCAGGTGGCTCGTCGTAATCGGGCTTGGTCTGCTGTTGCTCTTTTTTCAATCGCTCATAGAACGCACGGTAGCGCGGATCCTCTTGGTAGGATCTGCGCGGTCGTTCCGAGTTTGGGGTCTTGGATTCAGGCGGAGTTTTTCGGTTGTGCGGATCCTTGGTCATGCTTCGCGTCCTTTCTCCGCCCATCCCATAAAGCGGCACACGTGGCCGGTATTTTCGCTGAATAAGTTCAAATTCAAGTCTGCTGCGAACTTTTTCCACTGCTGCAGGATCAAGAAGTACGTCGTTAGCATCGCACCGTTTTCTAAGTTCCTCCACTTCAGCTCGCAAATTTGGTGGCAGCTCGTCACCCAATTCGGCCAGAAGTTTCTCAATTTCTGGCGGCAAATGTCCCCGCCTGTTTCTCTCGTCCCCTGACGGCTCTGGAGCCTGTCTCCTCGCCATGTCACACCCTACACCTACTAACAAGTCTGGCACAGTAGAGGCAGTTCAACCACAAAAATGTCATAATAGTGAAAAAATTCGTGGAGTGAATCTTCTGTTGTTGGGACGGAGGTCAAGAAGCAATACAGACGTTTTTGAATCACCAAGGCATGGCGTGGCGCGCAAGCGTTAGAGGCGTCGCGGTTCTTGCTTCCTGTTAGGAGCTACGCGTGGCTGCTCAAGCATTTCGGAAACTGTCACAAAGGTAAAGCCTCGGGCGCGAAGCTCATCAATGACGGCGGCGGTGGTTTCCAGCGTGGTCGGGTAACGGTCGTGCATGAGGATGATCGAGCCATCCGTCGCTGAGGAAAGAATGGTCGCGACCATTTGGTCGGTGGTGCGTTTTCGCCAATCGTTCGTGTCCACGTCCCAAAGAATGATTTTATAGCCCATTTCGTTGGCGATTCGACGCACGCGCTCGTTGTGTGCTCCATACGTGGGACGCATCACACGAATGGGGGCACCTCCTGTCGCCGAGGTGATAAGTTCGGCGCACTGGGCGAGTTCGCGGCGAATCGCTTCGTCGCTCAGTTTTGTCAGCTGCGGGTGGGAGAAACTGTGGTTTCCAACCTCGAAGCCGTTTTCGGCCAACTGGTGCGCAATGGCTGGGTAAGCCTTTACCGACTGGCCAAGGAGAAAGAACGTGGCAGGGGTGTTCTTACTTTTCAGAAGCTCGATGAGCTTAGGTGTGATCGTGGGGTGGGGGCCGTCGTCGTAGGTGAGAGCCACCAGCTTTCGGCCGGTTAGCCACGAGCTAATGGTTTGGGGCGCTGTTGTGGACTCGCTCTTTCCGGCAGATTTCACGCGGTCGCTGACGTCGGCAATGGATTTCGTGGCGCGTGTGCGTTGCTGTTGGGTTCGGCGGTGTGCGGTTGGAGCTGCGTTTTCGCCCGCGGAGACAGTGGAGGAGCCTGAACGCCCCAAATTATACAAAGACTGAGGGGGGGAAGTGCGGCTTTGGGGCTTCGACGCTTGCTCCAGCTCAATCGGTGCTGCGGGCGACGTCGGGGTCGGCGTCGGGCTGGGGCGAGCCTTTTTGCTGAAGATGCGACTCAGGGGATTTCGTTTGGGCTGAGGCTCGGCTGTTTGCTCTGCCTGGACTGTGGGTTGGCCCAGTAGTAAACCGTGTATCAGCAAAAAAGGGATAATTCCGAAGAGCGAAATTGAACGATGTGACGTCATAGGTAAATCCAACAATAGCGTGCCTGAGGAGCCAAAATTCAGCTTGGAGGCGCGCATCTCATTTCTGCCCTTCAAACAGAAGGCGGCGTGGAATGTTTTCGCTCTTGTCGGGAACTCAATTCAGCGGGAACGCACGCATGAGGCAACTTTACATTTTCCTGTAAGCTCACACGCAGACACTTTCGGGGTTACCTAAAACCGTGTCCGAATCCCAAGGGCGCGAACCGCACACCAGCCAATCGCGCCTTCGAAGATTGCGAAAGCGCCGATAAGCGCAATCAGCCCTTGGAGCACCCGGGAACCGAGACCACCCGAGGGCATGTCATAGCGATAGAGTAGGTACGCATCTGCCACGAGAACGAGACCCGTGACGGCGCGGATAATGCGGCCTGTCCAGCCAATATTACACGCGAAGCGTTTTTTCGGAGTCATGCTGTGGTTTTATTGCAACAGCCGAACAGAGAAATTCCCGAAATCATTTCTGCGAGGCGCAGTACGTGGGACGGGCACGCGCAGGGAATCATGGCAAATAGCTCAGGATCGCGGTATTACCGTCTGCGCCGAAGCATTCGAGCCCAAGCCTCCAGAGGGGAGCCGCTTCAGGTCCTCTTTGTTTCGCACACTTCTGCGACTGCGTCGAGAGTGGGGGGAATATCGTGCGGAGAGCCGGCGGCTTGGCTTGCGGTGCGAATGTCCTTCAGGCCGTTCCCTGTGATAATCACGAGGACGCTTTCATGCTGAGTAATGATGTTCTGCTGTCGGGCACGTGCCACGCCGGCGACGGTGGCGACCGCAGCGGGCTCACCGAAGACGCCCGTCAATTGCGGTGTGATGCGCAATGCCTCCAAAATCTCATCGTCTGAGACCGTGACGTAGGTCCCACGTGAGTCGCGCACGGCTCGGACGGCTTTCCGCCAGTTGCGTGGAACAGCCACGCAGATGGAATCCGCAATGGTGCTGGCCGGCTCATTCCCCAGTGGTGGCTCTCCTTCTCGAGCAAACTGCCGAGCCACAGCGGGAGATCCTTCCGCTTGCACGCCAAGGAGGCGCGGAAGGCGGGTAAGAATGCCGACCTTGTGCATCTCCAGTAATCCTTTCCAAACGCCGGCGATAGTGCACCCGTCCCCGACGCTCACGGCGACCCAATCCGGCGGGGTGTCCGCAAGTTGTTCGCCAATCTCGAGCCCGGCCGTCTTCTTCCCTTCGACGAGATAGGGATTGATGGCACAGTTGCGATTGTACCATCCGTAACGTTGAACAGCCTGCGAGCACAGGTCGTAGGCTTGGTCGTAGGTGCCTTGTACGCGCAGAACGGTGGCGCCGAAGAGCAGAAGCTGAGCCACTTTGGGCTCTGGTGCCCGCTGCGGCACGAAAATGAAGCTGCGCAAACCGACGGAGGCTGCCATGCCAGCGAGGGAGCTCGCGGCGTTGCCAGTGGATGCGCACGCGACGGTGTTGAATCCGAATTCGAGGGCTTTGGCCACGCCAACGCTCGAGGCTCGGTCCTTGAAAGAGGCAGTGGGATTCCGGCCGTCGTCTTTGATCCAGAGCCGAGCGACACCGCAGTGGCGCGCAAGACGCGGTGCTTCGTAGAGGGGGGTCCACCCAACCTGGAGTGGCGGAAGAGGCGTTGTTGGTGCGATGGGGAGCAACTCACGATAGCGCCAGTGATTCCGTGGGCGAGCCGCAAGACTCTCGGGGGTTAGCGTTCGGCGTGCGCGTTCGTAGTCGTAAATGACGTCGAGAATTCCTTCGCGAGGGCCACAGCTTTCACAGGTCAGGCGATTGTCGGCTGGGTATTCGCGACCGCAAACAATACAGCGTAAATGAAGCATCATTGAATTCGCTCCTTGCGCGCACACGCGCTTTGCGCATGCGGATTTACTGAGATCTCGCAGTTAGACCGCCCGCTAAATCATTCCAAGTTGACCTCGGGGAGCTTCCTCGTCAATGTAAAAGGTTCCTTCGACCGAGCTGATCGGCCCTTAGCGAAGAGTTGTGAGCTCCGCGCTTGACGTCACACTGGAAGGCGCTCTGGCTTAGGCGCAACATGAGTGAGAAAAGTGAGACGTCTATGTCGACGAGGTGGGAGGAGCAGATGCATCTGCGTGAGCGGTGGCTCAGGCTTTTGGGTCCAATGCCCCAGCGGGTCCCGCTGGAGGTCGAGGTACAGTCGATCGAGGAGCAGCCGGACCATCGGCGCGTGCTTCTCATCTATGCGACGGAAAAGGACGCTCGCACGGAGGCGTACTTGCTCGAACCGTTAGAGCCCAAAGCCGAGCGGTTGCCGGCAGCGGTGGTATTTCATGCCACAACAGATGCGCACATTCGTCAGCCAGTGGGGCTGGCGTCCGCGCCGACACGCCACTTGGGTTTAGCGCTGGTGCGGCGGGGATTTGTTGTGCTCTGCCCGAAATGCTTCATCTATGGTTACCGGGGGAAAACGTGGCTCGACGCGGTGGCTGAGCTGGAGCTTGTCGCGCCGGGGCTATGTGGCATGGGAAAAATGCTCTGGGACGGGATGCGTGCTGTGGACGTGCTTATGGAGCGGGGCGATGTCTTACCGGGCGCAATTGCGGCCGTTGGGCATTCGCTTGGGGCGAAGGAAACGCTCTACCTTGCCGCATTTGATGAACGAGTGTGCGCCGCGGTCGCGAGCGAAGGAGGTATTGCACTGGGTTCCTCTAATTGGGACGCGTCGTGGTATCTAGGTGAACGCGTAGAGATCCTTCGCAGGGAGCGGCGGGACCACGACGACCTTCTCCTCCTCGGCGCCCCGCGGCCGTTTTTGATTGTCGGGGGTGGCAGTGCTGATGGTCCGCTTGCGCGCGAGCTCGCCGACCGGGCTCGTCAACGGGCACGCGAGTGGGGACTCGAGTGCCGCTGTGAAGTCATGCTCCACGAGGCTGGACACGATTTCCCCGAAACGGTCCGAGAACAAGCGTTTGACTGGTTAGAAAATCAGCTTGGCTTGCGTGCTGGGGGCCACTCGGCGTTTTCGCGAATAAGATAAAGGCTTCCGCCTGGATTGCGAAGGCATAGGGGCATGTGCTCTTGCAAGAAATCCCGGAAGCGAAGCCAGACGAAGTGGTTGAAGAAATAAATGCTCCACAGGGCGTTGCCGTAGAGGAAGACGCGGAGAAAATAGTCCTCATTCCAGTAACGCCCTTCGCGCAGCCAATGGGCGGGGTATTCGAACGGGTAGAAGACGTCGTGAAAATGCACGTAGACACCGGGGCGGAGGCGAGGGAGAATTTCGTAGAAGATGAGTTGAACGTCGCTACCGAACTTCACGACGTGGCTGGAATCAATGAACAGTAGATCGCCAGCTTCGAGTTCTCCAATCACCTCAATGGGCGCCTGTTGAAGAGGTTTTTCGATGATCCTCACGCGTTGGGAATCTTCAGGGCGAAGAAGTGAGTTCAGGCGCTCGGGGTAGGGCTCAATAAACGTGAACTGAGGCGAGGGGCTGAGAAAACGATCCGCGGTATCGAGCATGACCGCCGAAGAAAAACCGGAGCCAATTTCCACCACGCGGCGGGGTTGGTGGTGCCGCAAGAAGCAATAAAGAAAAATCGCATCCGCATAGGAGAAGAAGTCATTCTCGTAATAATAGCGAAACTGAGGGGTGGGGTGCTCCGCAAAAGGGAGATCCTTGGAATATTGCGCGTAGTGTTTCAGAAGGTCTCGTTGGCGTTCAGGATAGAGCGGGATCCCGGGGAGCTCCTCTGGCATCTGGGCGGCCGAGTTGAGGCGCGCTTCAACGTCGGCGGGGTCGGGAATCGGCGAATAAAAATGTCCGGCCGGATACACGCCTTGCTTTAGGGCGTGCGGCGCAACCTTTGCCCAGCGATACAAACTCCTGAGGTAAGGAACACGACGAAGTACACGTCGCAAAGACATGATGACCACCCTTCCGCTTGCGGATCGTAATCTTGCGCTTCTGAAGCACTAAACTTCTCGTGCGAATGATCCAAAGTGCCCGTACTGGCTTTTGCATGGGCAGCACCAGCCAGATCTGCGGGGCGCCTCATGTCCGGATTCCGAGCTCGAGACGACGAAGGCACCTCCCGAAGGAGTGAAATTCCGTTACTGCTGAGGCGTCATCGGTCGCGTTCCCGCAATTTTCGCGGCGGGCACAGCAATCACACTGCCATTGGGCAGCCGAATTTTCCACACCGAAGGTTGACGTTCGAGGACCTTGCCAACGAACGACGAGCCGTTCTTGAGCACGATAATCTCCATGTCCCCTCCCCCAGCTACCGTCACGGGGGTGGTGGGTGCAGGAGCCGGAGCGTAATTGCGAGGCCCGGCCGCTGGAGTTTGACGGAAGAACGGCGAATCCGCGCTTGAGGAGAAGTCTTTGGGTGTGGGTTTCGGCATCAGAGCGCTGACGTTGACCGGAGCGCGAGTGGGCTCTGCGGGTGCAACCACGGTGGGGGCCACGAACGTTGGCGCGGGCGGAGGGGTGCTCACAGCGGCCGCACTGAAGTTGGTTTCGCCAGTCGTGCCAGCCGGGATATTGATTGAGCCGCGAGTCTCAGCCGAAGGAATACCCATGCGCTTGAGTTGCTCTGCGAAAGCGGTGGATGACTCAGGTTGTGGCGTGGCGGCGGCTGCAGGGGCAAGTTCTGTGGGAGGCGTGACCTGCAGTGCAGGTACCAACGGAGGCGCTGGCGTCGGCGGCTCCATCCCCGCAAACGGGTTTATGGGGGCGGCCTGCTGGGCGACTACAGGTGCTGGCGTCGTCGCAGGGGGTGCCAACGGCGGCAGCATCGGAGCTGCAGTCGAAGCTTGGACCTCCGCAGGGGGAGTAAGCTGCGCCGGCGGTGGAGGAGTGCTCTCAGGCGTCGACTTCGCTGTCAGTGGTGGCAATGCAGGAGCGCCAGTTGCGCTCGCAAGTGGCTCGCCACTTGGCTGGGCGGGAGCAGGTTGTGTAGCAGCTGCGCTCAAAGGTGGCAGCGTTGGAATCAGAGGTGCTGCCGGCGGAGCTTGCGGAGCAGGAGTTTCGGTAATGGCTTGGGCCAACACGGGGAGGCCTGAGGAGGGAGCAGCAGCTTGTGCCGCAGCGGAAAGCGGTGGCAGAGCCGAAGTGATGCCTTGGGGTGCCGCTTGGGCCAGTGAGGGCAAACCCGCCTGAGGTGTGGCACTTACAGCGCTCATAGCTGCTTGCAACGGGGGGAGCGACGCCGCGGGTGTGGGAGATGCGCTTGCACCGGCAAGCGACGGGAGCGCAGGGGTGGCGGCGGTGCTGGCTACCGGCACCGCCCCAGCTCCGCTGAGCACAGCGGTAAGTTTCTCCAAACGCGCCAAGGCTGCGGTTTTGTCATTCGCCAACGGTGCGGTGACAATCGGTGCGAGCTGAGGAATTCGGCGAGCCACGCTTTCTTTCTTAAGTACGGAGCGAATGACCGAGAACGCCGCCTCGGGCAACTCGCCTCCTGCCGCGGGCTGGTGATAGCTGTAGAGTCCGACGCCGTCTGCTCGCGCGTCAAAAATTGGCAAAAGCATGAGCGCTGCCGTATGCTTGGAACTATTGAGCCAACCACCCACGACCACGACCACCTTTGCTTGGCCCTTGTTTTCGAGGGCGAACTTGGTCCAGCCTTCGAATTCGTTCGCGCGCGTGGCTGCGGCTTTGTAGTTCATCAGCGCGATGAAATCCACAATACCTTCGCGGCCCCATCGTAGCCAGTCGCACAGCGCAGCGGCGCCGGGGGTGGAGGTTTTCACGAAGGCCTCGGCACTTTCCGCCGGCGTCCCGTAGGTAATCGCAGCAGCGGACACCAGCGTGCCGGGTCGGGCCGCACGGACTGCTTCGCGGGTTTTGCGAAGGAGTTCCGTGACCTGATCGCGCCGCCATTCGATCCATTTGGGATCTTTGGGATCCGGGTTCTCTGCGCCGCCACTTTCTTTAAAGCGCGCCAGCGCCTTAGGGTTGTAGCCCGCTTGGAGCGTCACGTCCGGGTAACGCACGCGATCGAGCTGAATGCCATCCACCGGATAGCGCCGGGCGATTTCGGACGCGACCAACGCGATGTGGTCTTGCACCTCCACTACTCCCGGATCGAGCCACAGCTCGTTTTTCTCGTCGCCCACTGCCTCCGAGCCGTCCTTGGTGCGGGTGAGCCAGTCGCGGTGCTCCAGCGCCACATGCTTGGGTTGAAGCGTGGTATCTTTCATGGCGACGCGCAGCGTCACCAGCAAAGCGTGGACTTTAATCGGAGGAACGCCCGAACGGGCTTCCTTGCAAAGCGCATCGAGCGGATCAAAGTCGCCGGTGAGATCCACCGAGCGCGGTACAAAGTCCGACTTATAGAGAGCGTCGCCGTACACGCGTACCTGAGCCACAACCGTGTCGAATCCGTTTTCGCGACAGTCCTGAATGAGCTTCTTGATGCTTGTCGGAGATTTCAGTGTTGGGCCAAGTGCGTCCACGTAGAGAGCGCGCATGAAATCGGCGCGTTCGAGATTGTTGGGCAGGGATTCAATTTTGTTGCCTGCAGCGTCCACGAGCAATGGGGGCGGAAGCGTGTCCGCGACGGTGGAAGTCGTGGGGGCACCGCCAGCCGCGTCGCTGCCGGAGGGTTCCGGAGCCTGCCCGTGCACATGTGCTACCGCAGCAAGCACCCATAAAGTGCAGATGAGCGAGACGAGCGTTTTCAATGCTGATCACTCCCTACATGGAATCTTATCTTATGTACCTTGAGCGCAAAGTAGAATTGGGTCGGCGTCAACTCAGAATCGCAAGCAGGAAACGCAGAAGGCGCACCGACCCCCTCGGGACTACTGTAAGGTCCGACGGCCGAAGTGGTGCCACATATCAGATGGCGGGTTCAGGGTTTGGTTTGCGCGGGAGGAAGCGCCCGGCGCCCACCTGACCACAGAACTCCCCGTTGCGTGCAATCACTTTTCCACGCAGGATGACGGTTTCCGGCCACCCAACGACACGCGTGCCCTCGTACGCATTGTAGTCCACCCGCATGTGGTGGGTGCGCGGATTCGCCACGCTGATGGTCTCCTCGTGATCGGGATCCCAAATGACGAGATCAGCGTCGCTCCCTACGGCGATGGTTCCCTTCTTGGGGAAAAGCCCAAAGATTTTTGCGGCGTTGGTGGAGGTGACGGCGACGAACCGGTTCAGGCTCAGGTGGCCCATCCGCACGCCAAAGTGGTAGAGGAGTGCCAAGCGGTTCTCAATGCCGGGAGCGCCGTTGGGAATGCGGGTGAAGTCGTTCTGACCCCGTTGCTTGTCGGCCCAGCAGAAGGGGCAATGGTCGGTGCCGACGGTAGCGAGATCGCCGACGCGCAGGGCTTTCCAGAGTTCCGCTTGGTCCGCTTTCGTCCGCAGGGGTGGGGTCATCACCCATTTCGCGCCCTCGAACCCTTCTGCGTCGTACAGACCTTGGTCGAGAATGAGGTATTGCGGGCAAGTTTCGCCGAACACAAGGTGACCGCGATCGCGCGCGGCCCGAAGGGGTTCGAGAGCGGCCGCGCAAGACATGTGCACAATGTATAGGTGAGCTTTTGCGACAGCGGCGATGGCGATGCAGCGGTGGACGGCCTCGCCCTCGAGGATCGCAGGTCGGGTATGTGCATGCCAGCGCGGCGCTGTGCGCCCCTCTCGGCACGCCTCCTTGACGATTTCATCCATGACGATGCCGTTCTCGGCGTGCATGCAAACGACGGCGCCGAGCTCGGCCGCAACCCGCATCGCGCGGTACAAGGTCGCGTCGTCCACGTACAGGCGGTCGGGATAGGCGGTGAAGAGCTTGAAGCTGGGAATGCCTACCTCGACGAGGCGCACGAGCTCGTTGGTGCGCTCGGGCGGCAAATCGCTTACGATCATGTGAAACCCATAATCCACGCAGGCCTTGCCCTCAGCCTTACGTTGCCACACATCGAGCGCCTCGAACATGGAGCGACCACGCTCTTGAGTCGGGAAGTCGAGGATGGTAGTGGTGCCCCCGCAGGCTGCTGCCCGCGTGCCCGTCTCGTAATCATCGCTGGAAATGACACTTCCCACCGGCAGGTCAAGGTGCACATGCGGATCGACGCCGCCCGGGATGACAAGCTTGCCGCTGGCATCGAGCACCGTGTCGGCTTCAACGTCAAGCTCGCGGCCGATGAGCGAGATCGTTTCATTCTCGATGAGCAGATCCGCCACGTAATCGTCCGTAGCGGTGATGATGCGTCCGTTGCGGATGAGTAGCGCCATGCGTGTGTGGCATCCTTTCGCAAATTCGTTCCAGCAAAGCCAAATTCGTACGATGCTGCGGTGCCCTGGTCAAACGCAATCGGCGAGGTGAGGCTACCGAACACATCCCAGGCATGGGGAACCATGCACAAAAGCCCCGAGGAAAGGTCGACCAAAGAGTCGCCTGCCTGTGATGGACAGGGTAAATGCTGGGAGCGTTCTATAGAGCGGTGGTGGTGAAATAGAGGAAATAAAAACAGGATCCCATCGGTACTCATCGCATGACGATGCGCTGGCTAAGCATCAATAAGCTCGCTGCGATCGTGGGCCTTCTGCAGTGGGTTTTCGCAAACGGGGCTGTTGCGTGCGAAACCGGCGCGAATCCCAACGCGTGTGCGACGGAGACTCCAGCGGCTTCCGCGTCCCGCGAGATGCCGTGCTGCGAGTGCTGCGAATTCCCTCTCCCTTCCTTAGCGTGTCCGGAGTTGTGTTCACCAGCGTGCTGTCATGCCTCGTCGAGTGAGAAGCAATTGCCGGTCACGTGGGAGCGACCAGTCGTTGGCTCTGGCGACGGCCGACGCTCGGAAGTTGTGCCCGCATTAGCCGTGTGGGCAGGAAATCGGGCGATACGGGTGGTTGAGCGCGACTTGGTCGCATGGGTGCACACGCCCTCCACAGTGAGGCTTCACCTTGTGGTCTGCGTGCTGAGGAATTGAGAAGGTGGGCACGTGTAAGCGCCGCGCCGGTAGGCGGGTGTGGTGCCGGCAAGAAGTTGGGTGCGAAGTGCCCGCTAGATTCAGAGCACACCCCTCTTGTTCGTGGGTGCAAGGCCTGCAAAGCGCACACGCGGATCAGCGACCACGTCCGCAGATGGCTTTAATGATGTTCAACAACGAAGTTCAAATCACGAAGGAGATAGAACGATGAAGAAGTTTGCCCTTACCCTTGCCCTTGCTTCGATTCTCAGTGTCCCGGTGTTTGCCGCAATGACGCAGGCTGGTGACTGCCAGACCACGAAGACGAAGCATAAGTGCGGTGAAAGCTGCAAGTGCCCCTGCACGAAGGGCGGCGACTGCACCTGTAAGCACTGAGCGCTTGCCCAGCGTGCCCGCGTAGCCAAGGAATGCGCGTTGCGGGCCGGGTTGCAAGGATGGTGGCCGATAGTCAACGCCCCCCTTGCAAGTGCGCACTCGAGCCCTCGGCGCGGTGACCTTGGAAAACGAATCGCAGCACGCGAAGCAAGGGACTCGATAACTGATTTACGCTACCTGAACGGGCGGTAAGCGACCCTGCTTACCGCCCGGTTTTTTTTTGGCGTGTGTGCGATGCGCTTGGGGAAGGAAGTGGAAGAGAGGTTTGCACGCGAAGACGGAAAAGCGCGCTCCGCACGCGAAGCCGCGAAGAACGCGAAGGTTCACCCCCACGCGCGTGGGGAAGACACTGCGGTTTTATGCGGGGTTGCGACCATTTCGCCTGAATTGCGTCCCCGTCTTTATTATGGGACGAGTCGATGAGCATTCAGCATCGCAAGTCAACGAAAACTGTGCCCGATCGAGTGCACCTGGCTTGAACCATCTTTGCTACCCGCCGTCCGGACGAGACCCGCGGCGGGCTGTCGGCAACAGGAAAAGTAAATCGTGCGGGGGCTTACTCGCAATCCATGAGTGCGACGAGGTGCGCTTTGGCTTTCTCGGGAGGGTTTCATGCGTTCACAGAGAGTTTCCGCAAAGTCAGAAAAAAAGAGGCTACCACGCCAGGCCGGAAAAGCGGGCTCCGCACGCGAAGCTGCAAAGAACGCGAAGGTTCACCCTTTACACGTGCGTCAGAAATCTTTTTGCTTTTTTGCCCTTTCGCCTTCGCGCCTTCGCGTTCTTCGCGTGAGATCTTCAACTTCCTTTCCACGCGCGTGGAGCCACGCGAGGTACCATTGACTGGTGAAGGTAATCTGGGTCCCCTACGCCCCACCCCTTGAGACCCCCCTTTCTTAATAGACCCACACGGAGGTGAAGAAGCCTTCGCGTCTTCGCGTTCTTCGCGTGAGATCTTTAACTCCCCCAAAGACCTGCACGGACAACGGAACCGGCCCTCGCGGAACGCAAAGCGAGCAGGGTTCATCTCGCGGGCGAGAGGATGCCAGTCCAGTACGAGCGTGGGGGTAAACGGTTCGTTACGGAGCGATTTACGGGTTGCACTGAAGAGGGGGCGAAGCGGTAGGGTAACGCTTAGCATGGTGAAGCGATTTCGGTATCCAGAGGAGCGCGCTGCGCTGGAGCGGGCGTTTGCGCGCACGGAGACGGCTGGGGATGAGGTGGAGCGGGTGGTGGAGCGCATCATCCGTGATGTGGCGCGTCAGGGCGATGCGGCGCTTGTGCGGTACGCGGCGAAATTTGATGGCGTGAAGCTGAGCACCGCGGAGCTTCGGGTGGAGCCGGCGGTGTGCAAGCGCGCGTGGGAAAATTTGCCGCGGGAGCTGGCGCGTGCGTTTGAGCTCGCGGCAAGGCGCATCGAGGCGTTTCACCGGCGGCAGCTGCGCAAGGGTTACGTGGTGCGCTCCAAGGGGATGACACTGGAGCAGCGGGTGCGTCCGCTGGCGCGTGTGGGGGTGTATGTGCCGGGTGGGCGCGCGGTGTATCCTTCGACCCTTCTCATGAATGCGGTGCCCGCGCAGGTGGCGGGGGTGGGCGAGATCGTGGTGGTGACGCCGCCGGTGCGCGAGGCGCCGGAGCGTTTCACGCCATTTGCGGTGGCGCATCTGCTGGGTCTCAGCGAGCACGTGTATCAGGTGGGGGGAGCTCAGGCGATCGCGGCACTGGCTTTTGGTACGGATACGATTCCGCGCGTGGACAAGGTGGTGGGGCCGGGCAACGCCTACGTTGCGGCGGCAAAGCGGATGCTCTACGGGCGCATTGATATTGATTCGGTCGCGGGGGAGAGCGAGGTGCTTATCATTGCGGATACGAGCGCGCGACCGGACTTTCTGGCGGCGGATCTGTTGGCGCAGGCCGAGCATACGGGGGGCGAGACGGTGGTGCTCGTGGGCATTGGAGAGGATTTTGATTTCGATGCGGTGGAGCGTGAGCTGCGTTTGCAGTTGGCAGCGGCTCCGCGTCGCCAACAGGCTCGGCGGTCGCTGACGCGTCGTGGATTCTTCGTTCGGGTGCGAACGCGCGAGGAGGCCGTGGAAGTGGCGGAGATGAAGGCGCCGGAACACCTCGAGATCATGGCGCGGCGGCCGGAACAACTGGCGGAAAAGATTTCAAATGTGGGCGCGATTTTCCTCGGGGCCTATACCCCGGAGGCGGTGGGCGATTATATTGCTGGGCCAAACCACGTGTTGCCGACGGGCGGGACCGCACGCTTTTTCTCGCCGCTTGGCGTGGATGCGTTCCTCAAGACGAGTAACGTGCTGCGGTATGAGCCTGAGCAACTCGAGCGCGACGCGCCGCACGTGATCGCGATGGCGGAAGCGGAAGGGCTATTTGCCCACGCGGAGTCGGTGCGGGTGCGTTTGGTGAAGCGTTCAAAGTAAGTCTGCGCTCGCCACGTGGATGGGCGGCAGGCTCCCCAAAAGCGCGGCCGCATATTGCGGAGCAGACGGGGGGCTCACCTTGGGCAACTCTCGCGGTGATCTTTGTTGAGATCCGACAATCGAGTTGCTGGGAACTTCGCGGGGCCGCGCGTCTGGCCGCAGCGGAGTTGCTTCTGCGGATCGTGCCGTAGACCTAACCGCTTTGCGAGCAACGCGTCTGATCGGGTTGCGTCCTGTGGCGGGGTCATGAGATGGCCGAGGATTCGTGGCCCTGCGAGATGATAGGGGGGCGATAGTTCCGCTGGCGTTCGACAGCCGTCGCGACGGGCCGCGGGAGGATGCCTTTGCGCAGGATCCCATTCGAGAGTGTGGAGCGCTCGCGCAAGCGGATGCCGGCGGGGCGAAGTTCGGCGCGCAGCGCCTCGAGTGTTGCGGGGAGATCAACATGGATGGAATCGGTTTCGCCCAAACGGATTTCGCCGAGATCGGTGATGCCCTCCCGCACAAGGTCGGCGACCAAGGGCAAACGCTGCTCGATTTCCGCGGAAAGGTGAATGGAAGGGGCAAGAACACGGCGGACTTCCCGACATGCGTCGAGGAAGGTTTCATCCGCAACAGGGGGATAGTTTTCCATGCGGCTGCGGCGAGCGGGATGAAAGGGGATGAGTACAAACTGGAGGATGTGATGGTACCGCTCGTGGAGGGCGTTCACTACGGCGGCTGCCCTCGCCCAGCTCTCCCGGGATTCGCCAATGCCTATGGTGAGCCCCGTGATTGTGGGGATATTGAGTTTGCCCAATTTCTCAAGCATCTCCATGCGCGGCCCAAGGGCCTTGTGGGGGGCGTGCATGTGTGCAACGCGGTACTGGAGCGCGTCGTCCGCCGCATGCAAGAGAAAGCGGACGGCGGGCAGATACTGGCGCATTTGTTGAAGCTCGACAAAAGGAAGGCTGCCCACTTCGAGAACGGGGATAACGGGCCGGCCATTCGGATGCTTTAGGATTGTGCGCAGGACGGCTTTCAGATATTCGGCCCACGAAGCATAGCCATAGTAACGGCAAACACTGACGATTTCTGGTAGCTCGGCAATGCCTTCGCCGGCTGTGAGGGTGACCTGACGAACGCCGAGCTTCTGGGCGAGGCCAAGCTGGGCCCGCAATGTCTTCAGGGATGGAGGGGTCGGAGAAGGTCGATTTGTAAAATCACAATAGCCGCATGCGTACGCACAACGGCGCGTGAGCACGACGCGATAGGTAGGCACATAGCTGACTACCTTCATCCGAATGTCTCCCACACCAAGATGCAACGCGATGTTGTCCGTTTCACCACTTCTACGCTACTCTAAGTATAAGACAAATTCCGAATCCCCGTTGCTTGAAGCCTTAGGTACTCGGGCTTTGTGAGAAGATGAATACTCCCTCTCACTTGCCCTTGCATCCATTCCCAGGTTAACAGTCTAAGTTCTCAGGGACCGAGGATCGTACAACCTCCGAACTAAAGCGATGACAAACCCCTGTCCTCACCAGACAACATAGTCGATTTGCTTGGTGATGATAGTGGCATGTTCGATGCTTGCAAGCAAAATTCAGGTGTGGAAGAGGATAACATTACTATGACATTGAAGCGGTTTGTACAAGGGCGAGGATTCGTCGGTGCGGCGCTGATCGGTTTGATTCTCTTGGTGGGTGGATTGGGCATGGCAGCGTCCGACCAAGCGGGGGACACAGGGCGGACTCGGACTGGCTCGCGACGAAGTTCGTCCGTTGGCAGTGGCTCATACGACTCTGGATTAGGAATCAATAGCGGGCGCAGCATCTTCGGCTCGAGGTCAAAAACTGGGACGAACAAGAATCAGCAGACGGACCGCGACAAGCAACGGGCGGACCAGCAGCGCGATAAGACACGGGCAAAAGCAAGCAATCAGCCGGGAGCTGCGGGAGCAAAAGCAGCTCCGAAGGAAGCAAAAACCGTTAAGGGCAAGCAGCCGGCGAAGAAGGCGGCAACGGGGGGCACTGGGCGCGGGGCGACCACTGTCGAGTTCAAGATGCAGGCGGACGCCAGTGCCAACGTTTTATTTATCGAGGCGCTGGATGTAGCCCCTACCATGCACGTGGTTGTTGAGCAGGGAAAACATTTCGTCACGCGGGTGGTGTTCCGCAATGGCAAGCGCTCGACGTTTGATGCGGTGGAATTGGCGATCAAATACGATCCGTCGGTCGTGCGACCGGTGGGGCTGGATGATGAGGGATTGAGCGGTCTTTTGGCTGAACCAGCAACTGCTCAATATGATGCAAAGAGGGGGCTGATTGTCTATCGCGCTCGCTTTGCCGAACCGCGGAAGGATGAGATGCTGGTATTGTTCCGACTGGAATGGGAAGCGCTGGCACCGACGGAGTACTCGCGGATTGATTTCGTGAATAACGAGGCGTTCGCGTCGCGCGTGATGAGCAAGGAGATCAATGTTCTTCAGAAGCGAAGCGAAAACGACGAGGTAGAGGCATCGGAGCGGGCGGGGCTCTTGGGGATGGACGTTACGATCACGCCTGACGCGGCGACGGCGGAGGAACTTAGCGAGCGCGATTTGCCGGTGAGTGCCGTAAGCATGGCGCGGATGCTGAGCGAGGGGACGGCCGAGGGGCACGTCACGATGGCGTTGCGGCCGCGCGTGCGTGAGGTCCGCGTAGGTGAGGACTTCCTTGTGGACGTCACGTATGCAAACCCGCAGGGGGTGGAAATTGATTCGATCCGCTTCAAAGTGAAGTTCGATCCGAAGGTGCTCCAAGTGGTAGACTACGACGAGAACAACTGGATCACGAAAGGGATCAATATCTTCGACGGGGATTATCACGAGGATCTGCCGTTCGACTTCCATATTCGCAATGTCGCGTACAATGGGGCAGGAGAGGTTGTATACGAAATGGGGTTTGGCTCACGCACGGCGATTCCGTCGAGCGGAGTGATTGCCACGATCAAGTTTCGGGCGATCGCGCCAGCGGAAACGACCCGAATCGAATTTGATATGGATGAGGATTCGAAGAAATCAAAAACCTCCGTTTCGTTTCTTGGATTTAACTTGATTGGTGAGCCGGGGAATCGTGCGGCCGCGCTCACAAATGCGAGCGTGCGCGTTTATGAGTAAAACAAGAGTTTGTGTCGCGACGACCCGCTGAGTCTCCCGCATGGCAGGGGGCGAGAGATGGACGCGACAACCCTACTGCAAATCGATTCGCGAAAGGAGAGCATCATTGGATCAGTTCGACAAGCTGCGTAAAGAGCGCGAATTTCAGCGAAGTTTCTTGCCCGAGGATGCGGATCTGGGGCAATGGGAAACGATAGCTCCGTACTTCGAAGCCCTTCTCAAGCGCTCGCTCGACTCGGTGGCAGAGCTTGAGCGGTGGCTTTTGGATCAGTCTGAGTTGCTGGCGGCAATCGAGGAAGAAGCTGCAGTGCGCTACATCCGTATGACGTGCCATACCGACGATCTGGCATGTGAGGCGGCCTACTTGCACTACGTCGAGCACGTGTTGCCGGAAGTCGAGCGGGCGCGGTTTGCGCTGAACCGTTACTATGTGGCAGCGCCGGCGCGTAGCGAGCTGCCCCCCGAGCGCTACTTTGTGTACGATCGCGCGCGGCGAAACGAGGTGGAGTTGTTTCGCGAAGAAAATGTGGCGCTCAAAACCGAGGACGAAAAGCTTTCGCAGCGGTACCAAAAGATTTATGGGGAAATGACGGCGGAGTTTCAGGGGCGAGAGCAGACGCTGCCGCAGCTAAGCCGTTACTTGGAAGAGACGGATCGGGGGGTGCGGCGCGATGCGTGGTGTGCGGCGACGGCCCGGCAACTTCGGGATCGCGAGGAGATCGAGTCGCTCTTCGACGAGATGATCGCGCTTCGGACGCAGATCGCGCACAATGCGGGCTTTGAGAATTTCTTGGAGTATCAGTTTCGCAATCTGGGGCGATTCGACTACACGCCTGCGGATTGCGAGGCGCTGCATGCTACGATCGAGCGCACGGTGGTGCCGCTGGTGCGGGCAATGCGTGAGCGTCGCCGACAGCAATTGGGGCTGGCGCGGCTGGCTCCGTGGGATCTTGCTGTGGACCCGCTGGGGCGTCCCCCCCTGCGCCCCTTCGAGGGGGTGGAGCAGTTGGTGAGTGGCGTGCGTGCCGTGTTTGCGGCGGTCGACCCACGTTTTGCCGAGGAATTTGATATTCTGCGAGAGCGGGGGCTTCTCGATCTCGACAGCCGCAAGGGGAAAGCCCCCGGCGGGTACCAATCCACACTTGATGAGGTGCGACTGCCCTTCATTTTCATGAATGCGGCCGGGCGAAACCGCGATGTGTTCACCTTGCTTCATGAGGGCGGGCATGCGTTTCATGCGCTCGCCACACGCACAGAGCCCCTGCTGGCCTATCGCCACGCGCCAATCGAGTTCTGCGAAGTGGCTTCCATGGGCATGGAGATGATGGCGTGCGAGTGTTTGAGCGTTTTCTACTCGCCGGAAGATGCCCAGAGGGCACGAACAATGCACTTGGAGGAAGTGCTCGAGATTCTGCCGTGGATTGCCCGCGTGGATGCTTTCCAACATTGGCTTTACCGAAATCCTAAACACACGCGGCAGGAGCGTGCGGCGATGTGGCTCGAGCTCGAGAGACGTTTTGGCGACGAACTCGAATGGAGCGAACTGCCTGAATGGCGCGAGTGTTCGTGGATCGGCAAACTCCACTTCTTTTGCGTGCCGCTCTACTACATCGAATATGCGATTGCCCAGATCGGTGCTCTGCAGCTTTGGGAGCGCTTCCGAGGCCAGCGCGAGCAGGCGATTGAAGGCTACCGGAGTGCTCTGAGGCTCGGCGGGGCGCGGCCTCTGCCTGAGCTATTTGAAACAGCGGGTTCACGCTTCGCTTTTGACGAGGCGACGGTCGCACCGCTCGCGCAGCAAGTTGCGGTCGCCATTCGCGAGGACGAAAAATAAGAAAGTGAGCCGTCCAGGACTCGAACCTGGAACCAACAGATTAAGAGTCTGCTGCTCTACCGATTGAGCTAACGGCCCACACTCTGACGTGCTGGAGCGACTTTGTAATACATGAGGAGGGGCAGATTATTTTTGCGCGGGCGACCACGTGAGGCCATAGAGCTCGAGCACGCGCAAAATCACGTCGCCGATTGCCCGGTCGGGCGTGCTTGCGCCGCCGGTAAAACCAATGCGTGTGGGCAAGGGGGGAAGCCACCCGTGCGCGACTTCGGCTTCGGGTTTTGCCCAATGTTTGTGCCGAAGGGTTTCGGCGCTAAGGATGTCCGCCACCGACTCAATGTGATACGCTGGGCAATACTCGGCGGCGATTTCGACAAGGTGGGACGTGTTGGAGCTATTAAAGCCTCCTACCACAAGAATGAGCTGCGGCTTGAGCTCCCCAAGTGCATGCATCGCATCCTGACGGTCTTGGGTTGCGGAACAAATGGTATCAAAACTCCGAAAGTGTTCGTTTAGAGCGGCTTCGCCATAGCGGGCGGCCATCGCGCGGCGCAGCATCTCAGCAATCTCAAGCGATTCGCTGCTGAGCATGGTCGTCTGGTTGGCGATTCCCACACGCACAAGATCGCGGGCGGGGTCAAAGTTCGGACTGGCGGCGTGGCCAAGTCGCTCGCGTACCACCTCGGCGCTGCAGGTGCCAGTAATGAAGTCGCAGAGTAACTGGGCTTCATCCTTATCGCGAACGATCACGTAACGCCCATTAGGGAACTGGGCGACGCGCGAGCTTGTGGCGATAGTCTCCTCGTGACGGTACTTGCCGTGAATGACAGCGGTGAAGCCGTCGCGTGCATATTTTTCCACTCGTTTCCAGACGTGAATGACGGAGCCGCAGGTGGTGTCCACGATGGTGCATCCGCGCGCGCGCAGTCGCTCGATTTCCTCGACGGCGGCCCCGAACGCGGGGAGGATCACGATGTCCTGAGGGGTGAGGTCTTCGTAGGTGACGGAGCTGCGGTAGCGCCCGCTAAGAAACTCAATTCCCATCTCGCGCAGCCGTTGGTTGACGCCCGGATTGTGAATGATTTCAGCGGTCAGAAAGATCCGGCGGTCCGGAAACATGCGGCGCGTCTGATAGGCGTAGTCCACGGCCTTGTCCACACCGTAACAGAAACCGAACTCACGAGCGAGGAGGATTTCCAACCCCTCAACGGTAGCGCGAAAGTCGTTCTGACGAAGGTAATCAATGACGGGTGAACGATAGTCATTTTCAATGACGTGCTCGACCTCGGCGTTCAGGCCAAAGCCATGGCGATACATCCCGGTCTGAGGGTCAATTTTACCGGTTAATGAGTTCTGGAGTGGTGCGTTATCCGATGGGCTCATGTGGGCGCTCGCTTGTTGTTTGTCCAGAAGCGATAACCGCTTGGCTTGGGAACTATTCCCGCGGATTGAGCCATGCTCAACAAGCATGTGAAAGCGAGGCGTTCGGAAAACGCTGCGCCCACCAGCCGATTTGGGCCGGTGGGCGGGGGAAGTGCCTTGCGAGGAGAGCTAATGCCCGCAGGTGCTGCGCTCAGAATGATTCGTTGTAGACGTTGAGAATTCTGTCAATCGAGGGAAGCCGGGCGGGGTTGATTTGGCCGCGGGCGGAGGAGACGCGGACAATGTCACCGCGACTGACCGTGCCGTTCGTGGGGTCGTAATCCAACCCAAACGAGCGGTTCGGCATGGTGAATTGTCCCACATAGCCTCCGCCGAAGAAATTCACGCGGTCGGGGCCTGCGCTGACCAACCGCCAGGTCGCGCCCGACGTGATTCCCGCGCCGCGCCAATTCGGCGTGCTTTGGTCGAATGCGCCAAGGCCGGGGGTAACGTCGTTGGCACAGAAGTAGTCGTACGTGTCGTACTCGACGTTCACGTTGCCGCTTGGGTCCACGCCAAAGCCGACAGGTCGGAAGGGATCCACAAAGACGGAGGAAATATAGGCGATCGGGGTTGTCAGGCGTTTGAACCGCGCGCTTACGCAGTTGTTCGACGTGCTCAGGGGCTGAATCACGCTGTAGTCACCAAAAGGCGCTGAGGAAGTGTTCGTCTTTCCGAGCACGATTCCCGTGGGTGGTTTGTTGTGGTCCACGGTGTAGGATTCGATTGCTGTGGCGATGCTTCGCATGTCCGCCTTAGCGCGCGCGACTTTCGAGCGTGTTTGAGCCTCGAGAAAGTTCGGCACGGCGATCGCCGCCAGAATCGCGATGATCGCCACGACGATCAGTAGTTCGATGAGAGTAAATGCTTTCCGCATCGAAGTTCTCCTTTCGGATTTCGGTGGTGGGTTGCCTCGCAATGCAGACGATTCCCCAACCAATCTTTGCATCAAGGTGAAGGCGGCTATGTCAAGAAAATACCCCGGGCGGCCTCAGCGCGCCAATAACGAAAACCTACCGGGGTGAGCAGAACTCGTTGTCGTGGGTATAGCGCGGAGGGGGCAGAGCTTTTTCGAGCTTTAGCGCGGATCGGTGGTGCCAGCTCTTTGTGCAGTGTTGTACACCGGGGACTCTCGACAGTGCACTCAACGTTTCCTAAGAGCCGGCGGGCAGAATGTAGTGCGCACTTTTGGGGCGCGGTTAGCTATGAACCTCGAACACAAGCCCGTCGTAGGCTAACTGAATGTGAGGGGGCAGCATTGCGTTGGTGGCTTCGTGCTCAAGCGAGTGACACATGTGGATGAAGTACGTTTGGCGAGCTCCCACGCGCTGCGCGACCGCGACGGCCTCGTCCAAACTCATGTGGGTCGGGTGCGGGCGCTGGCGCAAGGCGCTTGTCACGAGGACATCGAGATTGTCCAAGAGTTCGAATGATTCCTCAGGGATCGAGCTGACGTCTGTCAAATATGCGAAGCGTTCGAAGCGAAATCCGATGATCGGCATCCTGCCGTGAAAGACGGGAACGGGTCGGATCGGAATCCCGCGAACAGTGAAGTCACCGTTGATCTCAAAAAGGTCGAGCTCTGGAATGCCTCCGCCGGGGGGAGGTGGCTGGAAGCAATAGGCGAAACGGTGGCGAATCTCTTTGAGTGTGGCGGGGGTGCCGTAGATGGCAATCGAATGGCCATGCACCATATTGAAGGCGCGGAGATCGTCGATGCCCCCAACGTGATCGGCGTGCGCGTGCGTGAGGAGGACAAAATCCACGTCCTCGACGCCATTGGCGAGGGCCTGTGTCCGGAAGTCGGGTCCGCAATCAATCAGAAAGCGACTCCCCCGATATTCGATGTAGGCACTGGCGCGCATACGTTTGTTCTTCGGGTTGGTGGAGCGGCAGACTTCACATCGGCAGCCGAGCGTGGGTACACCGGCCGACGTCCCTGAGCCGAGGATGGTAACTCGCATGATGTCGTTCGTTGGGTCCATGTAAGGTTTGAAAACATTCATGCGAAGACGGGGCGCGTCAAGTGGCTCTTGCGATGAACGGGAATGTGAGATGAGATCGTGACTCTTGGCGCCGTCACTCCGCCACTGGCCATTCTTCGCGAGTAATCTTCCCGCTTTGTAGGAATGGAACGCGTGCGGTTCAAGATTCGTGATGAAAATTGCTTGTCGCGGCGGAATGTGGGTCGCAAAAGAATAAAAGTGGGATGCGTAAAAGCGTGAATCAGCGCAGAGCATTGTGGAAGGGGCTCGCATTTGTAAGCCCTTGGCTGCTGGGCTTTCTGCTCTTTACTGCGTATCCGATTGTGGCGTCGTTTTACTACAGCTTGTGTTACTACGACGGGATTTCGCGACCGCACTGGATCGGGTTGGAAAATTACGAGCGGCTACTCCAGGACCCGTTGTTTTGGAAATCGTTGGGCAACACGCTGTACTTTGTGGCGCTGTGGATTCCTTTAGGATTGGGCTTCTGCTTATTGGCCGCGGTGCTTCTCAATCAAGGGGTGCGTGGCCAAAGCGTTTTTCGCGCACTCTTCTACATTCCTTCGATCACACCGCTGGTAGCCGCGAGTGTCTTGTGGATGTGGTTGCTGCACCCCACCTACGGTTTGGTGAATGATCTTCTGCGCGGTCCGTTGGACGCGCTCAACGCGTGGGCTGCAAGCTTGGGACTGAGCTGGCGCGTGGGCTTGCCGGGCTGGCTTTCCGATCCGCAATGGGCGAAGCCGGCGTTGGTGCTCATGTCGGTGTGGGGGATGGGCAACACGATTCTCATTTTTCTTGCAGGGCTGCAGGAAGTACCGCGATCGCTGTACGAAAGCGCTGCGATAGACGGTGCGGGACCGCTCGCGCGATTCCGTTACATCACGCTTCCCATGCTTTCCCCGGTCATTTTCTTCAATGTGGTGATCGGGTTGATTGCCGGATTCCAAGTGTTCACGCAAGCGTACGTCATGACGCGTGGCGGGCCGAGCGACGCAACACTGTTTTACGCTTATTATCTTTTTAACAATGCTTTTATCTTCTTCAATATGGGCTATGCTTCAGCGATGGCTTGGCTGCTATTTGTGTTGGTGGTCGCCTGCACATGGCTGGTGTTCAAGACCAGTGCGCGTTGGGTTTACTATGCGGGGGAAGGCACATGAGTGTTGGGACGAAAATGCAGCGCTTCATCCACCGCATGGTGGTGTACGTGGCATTGTGCCTGCTGGCAGCGCTTTTCGCGGGGCCTTTCGTGTGGATGGTACTGACTTCGCTTAAGGCCGATTCTGAGGTGCTCACGTCTCCACCGATTTGGATTCCCCGTCAACTCCAATGGGACCATTATCCGAAGGCGCTTCTTTGGGGATGTGAAGAGGCTGTTCCGGCGACGGCTACAGCGGCTGAAGCGTGGGGCGCATTCGTGCAGCTTGTGGCAAAAGGCAAACTTGCCGCGATTCCTTTTTTGCGCTACACATTCAATACGCTCTGGATCACGGGGTGGTGCATCGTGGGTTCACTCGTGTCGTGCTCCTTAGCGGCTTACGGCTTCGCGCGACTGAAATGGCCGGGTCGTGATGCATTGTTCTTCCTGCTGCTTTCGACGATGATGCTGCCTGGGTTCGTGACGCTCATCCCGGTGCTAGTGCTTTTCAAGAGACTTGGTTGGGTGGGGACCTACTTGCCGCTCACGGTGCCAGCGTTTTTCGGAAGCGCGTTTTACATTTTTTTACTTCGGCAGTTTTTTCTCACAATTCCCATGGAGTTGAGCGAGGCAGCGGTGGTGGATGGTTGCTCGGAGTTTGGTATCTATCGGCGCATTGTGTTGCCGTTGGCCAAGCCTGCGCTTGCCATTGTGGCGCTGTTCACATTTGTGGCGTCGTGGAATGACTTTCTTGGGCCGTTGATTTACCTGAGCCGCGAATCGCAATATACGCTCTCGCTTGGGCTACAAATGTTTGTGGGTCAGCACAGTGCCGAGTGGCAGAAACTCATGGCCGCCAGTGCGGTTATGATCCTGCCTGTGTTACTTGTGTTCTTTTTTGCCCAACGCACGTTCATCGAAGGGATTTCACTTACAGGTCTGAAAGGGTGAGCTGCCGTGGTCATTGGTTCGCAACGAGTGCGTCTGTTCATCCCCCATTGCAATTCCCTGAAAGAAAAGCGGAGTGTGCTACGCAAGACCATCCACCGCTTGCGCACGCATTACAATTGTGCCGTCGCTGAGGTGGACGACCAGAACTTGTGGCAGAGCGCGATTTTGGCGATTGTGACGGTGGCTGCAAATCGGCCGCAGGTGGATTCGCTACTTCAAACGATCATGCGCGATCTGGAAACGGCAGCTGATTTTCAGGTGGTGGAAGAGTATCTTGAGTACTTGTAGCAGCGGGCTTTTGCGGTTGGCCTGAAACCTGCTTCAGGAGCAGACCGCCAGTGAATTCATGCGCCCCTCAAGGTGTTGAGGGAACAGGATTCCCGCTTTGGGTGTCTCAACAACCGTACGGGTGCCAAGCGAGGACGCGGAGCAGACAAGCGACGATGTACAAGAAATTCTTCGGATTAGCCGAAGAGCCGTTTAATATAACGCCCGACTCACGATTTTTGTTTTTGAGCCAGCGCCACCGTGAGGCGCTGAGTGCGCTTATTTACGGCGTGAAAGAGCGCAAAGGATTCATACTTCTTACGGGCGAAATTGGCTCAGGCAAGACGACGGTGTGCCGAGCGTTCGTCAACGAGCTCCGCGCCGAGAACGTGAAGCTGGCGCTGATATTGAACCCCGGACTTTCGGAGCTCGAGCTTCTGAAAGCCATCAACGACGAGTTCCAGATCCCATCGTTCTACAACTCGAAAAAGGGGTTGGTGGACGAGCTCAACCGCTTCCTGTTGGCCGAGAACCAAAAGGGAAACAACGTGGTGCTTGTGATTGACGAGGCGCAAAACCTCGATCCCACGTTACTCGAACAAATCCGGCTGCTCTCTAACCTCGAAACTGAGAGCGAAAAGCTTTTGCAAATCGTGCTCATCGGCCAGCCGGAGCTCAATGATACGTTGGCTCTGAGCCAATTGGAGCAGCTCAACCAACGCATTGCGGTCCGCTACCATATTACGCCGCTCACCGAGGCAGAGACGCTGGCGTACATCAAGCATCGTCTGTTTGTGGCTGGCGCAAAAGTAGACATCGAATTTACACCCGGCGCGATGCGAATGCTGTACTCGGCAACGGGTGGTGTGCCTCGCCGGATCAACGTGGTGTGCGATCGCGCGCTGTTGGCGTGCTACGTGGACGGCACGTACACGGTGGACGAGAAAATTATGGAACGCGCGATCAAGGAAGTGGCTGGTTCCGAGCGGACAAAGTCGCCGAAAGCGAAGCGCCGGAGCTTCCGTGAATCGGTAGGAGATTTGATTGATCGCGATGTTCTCAAGCGGATTGCAAAAAAAATCGCACTCTATGGCATTGCGGCTGCTGCTGGCGTGGGGCTTTTCGCATTCGCTATTTATCTTGGGATTCGCTTGGCCAACGTGAAAGCAGTCGAAGATCCTCATCCGAAAGCAGTGGCGGAGGCAAGCCGACCGCTGCCTACCCCTGCGGCAGTGGTAGCTGCGAAGAATGCTGCCTCAGAGGAAGAAAATTCCGGCGATGATGCAACCTCCGCAAGCAATAGCCAAGATGTCGCAGTTAAGGCAGAACCCACGCCGACCCCCGATTGGGACGCGCTGCGAAAGCGAAACCCGCATTGGAAATGGGAACGCAATGTGCCATTGGTGCGGGTGAACAACCCGCGGGCTGCGCTTCGGGCTGCTCAGTTCAGCTTGCTAAAGATGTGGGGCTATGAGGTGCAACTTTCGGAGCTCGCCAAGTTGGGTGACGAAGCGGTCATTGAAGGAGTGCTCAGCTCGGATGCGCTCAAGGTGCGTGAAGTGCGGATTCCCGGCACATTCTCGGACGTGGTGAAACTCAACGTGCCAGTGATCGTGCGGCTCAAAGACCCACCGAAGGATCAGTCCGAATACGTGGTTCTTTTGCGTGCCGAAGGCGAAGCTGTGACGGTGGGTGACCCAGTTTGGGGGGTGCGCACGTACAAGACCCAGGATTTCACCAAGCGATGGGAAAGCGCTTTGGCGGTCTTTGTGGATGTCTACGAGCTCTCGGAGATCCAACGAGGCGAAGCGAGCGAGCGCGTACGGATGCTGCAGCAATACCTCAAATCGCGTGGCTACTTAGAGACGGTGAGCGGAAAGTTTGATGTGGACACGGTAGAGGCGATTAAGAAGTTTCAGGCGTATTACAAGCTGCGCGAATCAGGGCAACTTGACGATTTGACAGTGATGCTGCTCAATGCTTGCATGCGACCCGAGGGTCCACGACTGAGTTCGACGGGAGACTGAGCGATGAGTACGATCCTCGAAGCTTTGGAAAAGGCGCGGCGCGAGCGTGCGGAGGCACAATATACGGGTCACAGCATTTTGGACGCGGCACCGCCCCTACCGAGTCAGCAATCGCGCCGGCGCACACGCATCGCGACTGTGGTCTTGTTCACCGGCGTGACCTCGCTTGTGTTGATTCTCCTTGTTGCAGGAGCACTCGTATTCTTTTACCAACGCCTTGGCACGCTCGCACATCAGATGGCGGCAAACCCGCCCTCAGCTCATCCCCCAATGCGGACCTACGTGGCAGGTGGGGGCATGGTGCAGAGTGGAGGGAGTGCGCCAACAGTGGCGGTTTCTCCCGTCAGCCCCGTGCGTGAAGCGGAGTTACCACCGCCGGTTCCCATTCAGGAAGTTCTTGCGGCGCAGCGTGATCAGGCGGCGCGGGCGACGCCGGAGGCAAGAGTTGCGACTTTGCCCGACGTGTTAGCTTCGAGAAAAGACGTTGAGAGTCAACCAGTCGTCGATGCGCCAGCGCCCGCTCTGACGGCAGCCCAAGGAAAGGCCGAAAAAGAACCGTCGTTGGACGGGTTTACGCTCGGAGCGATTCTCTACGACCCCAAAGTGCCCATGGCGGTGGTGAATGGGATGACGGTTCGCGAAGGAATGGTCTACGACGATTTCCGCGTGCTTCGCATTACGCCAAACAGCGTCGTTGTCCAGCGATCTGGGCGGCCACCGGTGACCTTGCGCATGCAACGATAAGCCACGGGCGTGCCTCAGGCTTGCAATGGGGCACGCTTTCGTGGCAGCCTCGCCGACTATGATAGAAATGCTCCGTGGAATTCTTGCTGAAAATGATGGTGCCCATGTGGTGGTGGATGTGCATGGGATCGGATTTGGGGCGGATGTGCCGGCATCCACTGCGAATGAGCTGCCGGCGATTGGCGAGGAAGTGCAGCTCTTTACGTATTTCTATGTTCAGGAGAATATTGTCCGCCTGTACGCCTTCCGCACGCGGCAAGAGCGCGATATTTTCGAAATCTTCATTGGGGTGTCGGGGATTGGTCCGAAGACCGCATTAGGCATTTTGTCGGCGGTGCGCATCAGCGATTTTGTGAATGCGGTGCTCGAGTCGGACGTCTCGCAGCTCACGAAGATTCCGGGGGTGGGGAAAAAGACAGCGGAGCGCCTTATTGTGGAGTTGCGTGACAAGGTGAAGCATTGGGGCGTGTCTGCGGCAGTGACGGCGCCTCGCGACTCCTCAGCAACTGTGCCTCGGCGGGAGGCTGTCCTGCGTGATGTGTCGGCGGCCCTGCAGGCGTTGGGATGCAAAGCTGCGATCGCAGATCGTGCCGCTGAGCGGGCCATGGAGAAACTTGGGGAGGATGCCGCACTCGAAGCCTTAGTGCGTGAGGCGCTTCGTCATCGATACTGAGGTAGGTAGACGCGCCGCTTCAGAACTCCTCTTCGCTACGCAGATAACGGAACTGCAGGACTGCGAAGAACATGACGATGGCGAAGAGGATCATTGCTTCCGCACTGGCGATGCCAAATTCGCTCGAGTCGAATGCGTTTTGATAAATCTCGAAGACCAGCGAGGTGGATTGGTTCGCCGGGCGACCACGTGTCATCACGTAGACGGGTGTGAAGATCTTAAAACTTTCGATCGTGCTAATGACGACAAGGTAAAGGGTGGTAGGTTTGAGGAGTGGGAGAATGACGGCTCGCCACCGTTGCCAAAGGTTTGCGCCGTCGATCGCCGCACTTTCCAGTAGCTCCGGCGGGATGCGATTCAAAGCCGCCACGTAAAGGATGATGCCCGCTCCCGGCGCGTAGGGAATGCTGCTCAGGATGATCGTGGCAACTGCCCATCGGCGCTCACTGAACCATGGAATGGGCTCAAAACCGAGGGCTCGGAGTGTGACGTTGATCAAACCGTTGTGCTCGGTGAACATCCACTGCCACACAATAGCAATGATCACCGCGCTAATGATTCCGGGAAGATAGAAGGCCGCTTTGAAGAAATTCTGGGTGCGTGGCCCCATGGGATGAATCATTCCGGCGACGACGAGGGCGACCGCGATGTTAATGGGCACGAGGGCGATGGTGATGATGGCGGTGTTCTCGAGCGCAACGTAAAAGTCCTCCGAGAAGACCGGATTCGTAAGCAGATCCCGAAAATTATCGAGACCTACCCAGGGACTGAGCACGATTCCGCGCCCCGGCTGGAAATCTTTGAACGCAAGGAGGACTGCGCCAATGACAGGGATGAGAACAAAGGCGAAAAACAAAAGTAGGTTCGGGGCGGCAAAGAACAATCCCCACCATTTCCGCCGAGTTTCTAAACGCATCGTCGTGAGCTCCTCGTTAGCCGTCCCACGCCGGGGAGGCGTAAGGGCGGCGCGCACCTTCAGTTGTCAGGCTATGAGCTCGCGCGTACGCAACTTGCAAGTGTATTGCGAGAGGGGAGACGTAAAACAGCAATATGGGCGGACCGTCGAGGCGATCCGCCCAAAGTGGGGCAGATTCTGTGACCAGAATCATGCGAAAATTTGATGCGTTCGAACTGCGCGCCTACTTGCGCTGGTGACGCATGCGCTTGCGAAGCTTCTTATACTTGTGCTTGCGAATCTTCTTACGGCGCCATTTGATTACGCTACCCACAAAAACCTCCTGAGTTTTTGCTGTGTGTGACTACAAACTTTACATCGTACATACTCAACACAAAGAAAAATTCTGATTAGCGGAACGGAGCGCGTGCAAGAAGAAAACAAGAGACCGACCGAGGCTTCGGCTTCTCCAGTATTTGTTCATGAGAACTGGGAATGGGGGAGGCGTGACACGTGGTGGCTTCTTGCCGCGACTCTCGCTGCATTGGGCGTGCGGCTCTTTCGGCTGGATTACCGGGGGATGTGGACGGATGAGTTCCACACGCTTCATGCGATTTTGTTGCCTTGGCGTGAGCTTATCTTCGAGCGCATGCGGGCGGGTCACCTGCCGACCTATTTCATTCTCATGAAGCTCTGGAGCCAGTGGGCGGGGACCAGTGATTGGGCTTTGCGGCTGCCCTCAGCGATCGCGGGTGCCTTCATCGTTCCTGCCGTCGCGTGGTTTGCTCGGCCTTATCTCGACAGACGTAAATTCTACACTCTTTTAGCGATAGCCACACTCAACGGCACCGCCGTTTGGGCTTCGCAGGAAGCCCGGATGTATGGAATGCTGCTGGTGGTTGCCACCTTCGCCCATGCGGCGTACTTGCGCACGGTGATTCATCCGTCGTGGCGCGCTTGGGTGAAATACTTTGGCGTGCTTATTGGCGGCGTGGCGCTTCAACCGGTGATGCTGCTCGCGGCGCTTTCACATGGTTTCTTCAGTTGGGTAATTCGCCGTCGCCACCCCCAGCACGCGCGGATTGCGTTGCGCATTTGGGCAAGTGTGATTGCTGTGGTCCTTGTACCGGCCGTGGCGTTTGCCCTTTTTCAGCGCACACGCACCTTGGACTGGGACATTCACTCTGTCTCGGACTTTCTCCGCACCACTCTCCGCAACGTGGGGATTCTGTGGAAGCGGCTGGGATTGGTGGCTTTTGGGTGCTCAGCCGATGATGGATTGTGGCGAGCACTGACAGCAATCGGCCTAACTGTGTGTTTTGTTGGGGTGTGGTTGGGTTTGCGTCGGGTGCGTCAGGTTGCTCCCGATTTTTTAGATTCGCCGCTATCGGATTTTATCCGCTTCTGTGTGGTGACCGTCGTGGTGCCCCCCGCCGTGCTATTTGTTGCTTCGTACGCCGTGGCCCATCTCATCGGAATTGAACGTTACCACATTCCTTTGGCTGCACCACTTTGGGTACTGTGTGTGATGGGAGCGTATGCGTTCCATGGGACGCGGCGACAGGTGTTGGCGCTTGTTCTCGCATTGCTGGTCGTTTCCGGGCTGGTCCGTCATTGGCTCGATCGCGGTCTGGGCGGACGGGAAGTCGTTCAGTTTGTGAATGCCAACGCGAATGCCGACGATGTGGTGGTGTGCCGGGCAACGCCGACCTTGATACGCATGATTGAGCACTACAGCAAGCGTCCGCTGCGATTGTGCGCCATTCCTGAGCGACTGAGTGATGAGCAACTCCGCGCGCGATTGGCTGAGTGTTGTGAAGGGGCTGCGCGCATGTGGGTGATCGAGTATCGCGATAAAGGCAAACGCCTCAAGCAGGTTGTGTTGTCGCAACCCGAACGGTTTGTGCCCCTGAGAGAAGAGACCATCGGGGAAGCGCGAGCTGTGCTCGTGAAAATCAATCCGACGGCGAAGTAAAGCACTGCGCTACGACGCTAGCGAGCTGCTCGCGAACTGATGTTAGGGGTTTCGTTGCGTTACCCGGGCGGAGGTTGCGTCCCGAGCGGCTCAGCGAGGTTCACCTACGAAGCCAGCCCTCGGTCTGGGGGAAGCGTAGCGCGAATCGCTTCTTTGTCAGCCGCGATGGGTCACGCAAGGCGATGGCTCGAGCGAAGAGATTGTAGGATCGCGTCCACGGCGTCGGACTCGTTCAGGCAATAGAAGTGAATCCCGGGAACTCCGCGATCGAGCAACTCTTCGCATTGTTCAATCGCATAGGCAATGCCTAAGCGCGCCGCATCTTCATCCGATGCAATTCCCTGAAGTCGTTTCCGCAGTTTTTCGGGAATGCGGGCCGGGCCGTTGCGTGTGCGTGCGTAGACAGTGGTGAATTTCTCGAGCTGCGCCACGGTGCGGAAAGGCATGATGCCGGGAACAATCGGGACGCTGACGCCGACTGCACGCGCCGCATTCACATAGTGAAAGAAGTCCGTGTTATCGAAAAAGAGCTGCGTGATCACAACGTCCGCACCGGCGTCGACTTTCTCTTTGAGGTAGCGTAGGTCCTCTTGCTCGGTGGGGGATTCAGGATGCCCTTCAGGAAACCCAGCGACAGCAATGCCGAAAGGTGCGACGCTCCGCGCAAGGCGAACGAGTTCGACAGCGTGGCGCAAACCTTCGGGATGGGGTTGCCAGTTCTCCTGCCCTCGTGGCGGGTCACCGCGCAGCGCGATGATATTCTCAATGGCGTCGGCCCACAAGCCCTCGAGGAGGCTACGGAGTTCTTCGCGCGAATGACCGACACATGTCAGGTGGCACATCGTTTCAAAGCCGTATTCGTTGCGAAGACGACGAGCCCATTCGAGTGTCTTTTCGCGCGTGCTTCCACCGGCACCATAAGTGATCGAGCAAAAGGCTGGATCGAGTGCGCGGAAGCGCTCGAGACGCTGAGCAAGGAGTGCCTCGCCTGCAGGCGTCTTCGGCGGAAAAAATTCCACCGAGATGGCGGGGCGTCGGTGTGCATAGATTTCTGGTAACCTCACGAAACGGTCCTCGCTATCGTCGTGGTCAATGTGTAACGAGTGAAATACAATCCCGCGGCTGTTTTCACGGGTGAAAACTCCCGCGTCGGCTTGCAAGTGCCACAGCAAGTTGAGCTGCAACGCTCGCGTTGTTTTCGATGAGAGCTCGGTTGGCGGCAAGCGTGCGCCCGTTGCTCAGGTGCTCAAGGCGCTCGAGCAGAAAGGGGGTGACTTGTTTGCCGGTGATGCCAGCTTGAGCGGCATCCGCGAGGGCAGACTCAATCCAAGAATCGAGCGCTTCCCGCTCGACCGCGAAGGCTTCAGGCACCGGCGTCACCACAAGCACTCCTCGTCCGTCGCAGGCAAAATGGGTCTGGACGAAACGCGCGATGTCGTCGATCGAATCGAACGCGATTTCGAGTTTGTACTCACTCTCGCGCGAGAAGAATAGAGGGAAGCGCTGCGTCTGGTAGCCCACGACGGGTACGCCGAGGGTCTCGAGAACCTCAAGTGTGGCGCCGATGTGCAGAATGCTTTTGGCCCCTGCGCACACCACTGCCACCGGATAGGTGGCCAGTGCGGTGAGATCGCTGGAGATATCAAGCGTTTGCTCGAAACCGCGATGAACACCGCCGATCCCGCCAGTGGCAAACACGCGTATCCCAGCCATGGAACATGCACGCATGGAAGCCGCTACGGTGAGGGCCCCGGCCTGACCGCTGGCGAGGACCGCCGCAAAATTCTGCAGATTGACCTTCACGATCGACGGATCGCGCGAGCAAAAAAACTGGAGAGTTGCGGCGTCCAGCCCGACGCGCACACGACCATCCACAATTGCGACCGTGGCGGGAGTGGCACCGTGCTTGCGCGCTGTGGCCTCGCACAACTTTCCCACCTCCTCGTTGAGAGGTGCGGGAAGCCCAAAACTCAGGATCGTGGTTTCAAAGGCAACGATTGGCGCGCCGCGTCCGAGGGCATAAGCGACCTCAGGGGACGCCTCGAGTGGATATTTGGAATGGCCAGAGGGTGCGGGAAACTGAGTCATAACCAAGCTCCATTCCCATCGGTCAGAATCGGCTGCGGAGGATCTTGCATGCCTAATGGTGCGACCGCGTCAAATGTTTGGATCCGTTCGCACACCACAATTGAAGGGGAAGGCGTAAGCTGGCGAGCGGGCATTTTTCTGCTGACAGGCTGTACGCTCAAGTCAAGCGCCTTTCCTGAACACAAAGTAGTCCGGCAAGAGCTGGGCAGCCGTGGACCTCGTGATGGCGTCCAATGCTTCAGGTGCCGCGAGTAAGACTTCCATTTCTGGAGTGAACTCCACCATGAATTGACGGCAGGCACCGCACGGGGTGGCGATTTGCCCACTGCCGCCAACAACCGCGATGGCCCGGAAGGCGCGTTCGCCGGCAGCCACCGCGCTCACGATGGCGCTGCGCTCGGCGCACAGCGAGAGCCCGTAACTTGCGTTTTCTACGTTGCATCCCACAAACACGCGGCCGGAGGACGTGAGTAGCGCAGCACCGACCTGAAATTGTGAGTAGGGGGCGTGGGCGTTTGCGCGCACAGCGGCGGCCGCACGTACCAGTTCGAAAGCCTCTTTTTCGCTTAGCGGCGGAAGTGGTGCCATAAGCTTATCCTTTCTTGCTTCGCTCGCAGGCGCCGTTGCGGGCGGTCTGCTCGAGAACGAAAATTATGAGGAAAAAGAGGATGCACTGGACAAGTGCTAAAATTGCTCCAGTCCAATTGAGCCACCGCAGGTTCACCGCTGACAATCCCAAAGCAAACGTGACGAGATAGATAAACAGGACGGCTCGCACGGGCGTAAAGCCAAGTGCGACGAGCCGATGACTGAAGTGATTGCGATCGCCCTTCATCAGCGGGGCTCGAGTGCGCCACCGGATGTAGAGTACGCTGAGTGTGTCAAAGATCGGAACCCCGAGAACAAAAATGGGCGCCACCACGGGCACTTGCGTCGGCACGCCTTCCTGATAGTAGGTGACCAAAGTGCTAAGGGCGGCGAGCGTATATCCGATGAAAAGCGAACCGCTATCCCCCATGAAAACACGGCCGGATGGGAAATTATACCGTAAAAACCCCACAAGCGCGCCAAAAAAGAGGGCGAAAATGGCCATCATGAAGTACTCGCCCCCAGCCCGCGAGATCAGGTAGAAATTGAAAGCGCAGATGGCTGCCACCCCAGCGCTCAGCCCGTTCATGTTGTCCAGAAAGTTGAAGGCGTTGGTGAGGAGCACCACCCACGCGATGGTGAAGAGCACGCCCAGGAGTGGACTCGGCAAAAACATGCGAATGGTCACGCCGGTGAGGATCAGGGGGAGAGCGGAGAGAATTTGCGCCCCCAGTTTTATGCCCGGGCGCAGGTTGTAACGGTCATCTGCCAAACCCACGAGGAACATAAGCGTCGCCCCGGCGAGGATGGCCACAAGCCGGTCGCTGACAAAATGGATGTTTCCCAAATAGGGGCGCAAGGCTTCGGGAATGAAGGGCGAGGAGCGCAGGAGCGTGGCGGCCACGAGGGCCAAGACTAACCCAAGCACGAAGGCGCCATAAATCCCGATTCCCCCGCAGCGCACTCGCGGCGTGGCGTGAACCTTCCTCGGGTCGGGGTGATCGAGGATACCGAGCCGGTGCCCAATGCGCTCGGCAACAGGGACCAACGCCAGAGCAAAAAGAAAGCTCGTTGCAGCAATCGCGCCATAAAATAAGTCGAGCATCGGCAGTCCTCAGAAAACAGCGATCTTATGCCCTACGCAAAGCAAAAAGCAAGGTGCAACGGTAAATCGCGGGGCAACAGGTGGACACGTACCGGATACGGTTTTCAGGCCAGTGGGGACTTGAGTGGGCTGGTGGCGACGGGTACGAATGGCAGGTTTCTCCCGAGGAAGGGGCTATGCGGAAGCGCTCGGTTTGCTGTGTCGCAAAACTGAGTTTCCAGATGACTCCGGGGCCGCACGGCGGTGACGCAGGGGCGGGACATAGGAGTTACGGGCAAGGCCACAACAGTTTTGAGAACCTTAGGGTCCGACATAAAAAAAGGGGGCGGACAGTACAATCCCTTGTACATGGTCAAAAGGAACCACCATGGGAAGCTGCTGTGGATAACTTCCCGCGATGGGTGCCGCCCCGGGTGCCAAAAACTTTTCTAAAGAACTAAAATTGCCGGTGGGCAGGCTTCGCCTGCACACAATATATAAAACTCTGAGACCGAGAAAATCACCACATTTTGTGCCATGTCAAAGAAAAAAATACATGGAATTCATTTTTTTGTCGTTTTCGGTCTGGTTTTTGCTTTGTGCCAACACGAAAGCGCGGAAGACGGCGGGAAGCGACCATATATTGTATGCGTATCCAAATGCCTCATGTGGGTATTTTGGGAATCTGAGCGTATCTCATAGAAACAATCCGGAATTGGTCCTGGGCGATTGTCGGCGATCCGATGAAAACTGCCCGCCCATGAAGGATGGGTCCAATCGGATGGCGACTGGGGACCCATCTTGCCCATTTCGCTCAGAGGCAATAGGAAGTAACGATCCAATGCTTGCACTTTGCAAAGGCGAGAGGGAAGAGTTTGGGTAACATGGATCGAGAATCTTATCTTAAGATCACACGTCCGCAAAATACGTGTGTCCTTTGCGGAGCGCCTTTGGCCGAACAGGGCAAGCACCCGTCCGTCTTGGTGCTGCCCTCGGAGGAGGGAAGCGAGGGGGAGGAGGAAATCCCCCAGCGGCGCGACTATTGCCCAACCTGTTGGGATCGACTGGATTCGCGCAATTATGTGGGATTCTGGCTGGCTCGGCGCGATCCACCGAAGCCGCGTAAAGTTCAAAATCGCAAAGAACGAAATGCTCGCCTTGCGGCTTACTTCGACTATTTTTACCACGAGGACCGCGCAGCCCATGCGGCAAGGCTGTGTTTTCTCGCGCATTTGCTGATCCGATATCAGGTTTTGCGGTGGTTACGAACGGAGCCACCTGAAGGGCCCGGCCGAGGCGAGCGCATCATCTGCCGCAACACGATCACGGATGAGGAAGTCTGTGTGGAAATGGTCCAATTGGCAGACGAGGAGCTGGCTGCAATTAAGCAAGAGGTGGATGATCTGCTTGCGGGGGTCCTAAGTCCTACTACTTCACCGCTTGAGGATGCAGGTGGGAGCGGGAGTGGACCTGCTGCCGTTCCGGAATCTCCGGATGCTGACTGAGTTCGATTTAAGTCGCGGCGAAACGACACTCTTTGCAGAGCATCGCGTTCGGACGCAGCTCGCGTTTCGCCCGAAAAACGCGTGATTTTTCAGAAATAGTTACGGCCATGGGAGCCTCTCGTGTGGATCGCAAGACCCTGCGCACGGAAGTATCGTATCGGCAGCAGAACCTTCGTTACAACCAGCCCCGAGTGAGGTTTGCCTGCCGAGCTACGTAATCTGTGGCTGTTCGCGGATCATCTTTGACGACGAGTGAACTCGAGGGCTGGGGCGAAATACCGGACTCGCAGGGGTGGGCCGCGGATTTCGCAATCAAAGGAAAGGCGGGGGCTGACTTTTGGTCATGGGGGCAATTGCTCGAGAGATGGATTCGCCAGAAGGGGAGGCGAAACTTACTTAGTTTTTAGGTGGTAACAACTTAGATTTTGTCATAGTTCGACGAGGCGCTTTCAGAAAGGGTGTGTGCGTTTCTCATCCAGGCGATTGAGGCGAAGATTCCCACCTTAAGCCCCCGCTCTTAGGCCGAAGAGTTGTACCGCGAGAGGCGAGGCTCGCCTGCTTATCCCTACAAGAGAGGGGAAATGTAGATCATTGCAGCATCGTTTTTCGGGGCGTACTCCTCTGAGTCAGCCGTCGGCGAGGCAAGGAGGACTCTGTTGGCTGATCCGCAGGCGTGTCGCACCGCAGCTAATTGTGGCCTTTCGGCAAAGGCTTTTGGAAAAGCTCGGCAAGGAACGCGGCCATCTCGCGCCATGAGTCGCGATCGGCTTGAGGGTTGTACGCGACGCCGCGCGAGGGATCGCTGCCGGCAGCGGGGTTGGTGAAGCTATGGACAGCGCCGGGGTAACGGACGATGCGGTAATCGGCGCGGTGGGTCCGCATCTCCTCTTCGAAAGCAGCCACTTGATCCGGCGGGACGAGCGGATCATCGGCACCATGAAGCACGAGAATTCGGGGGCGGATGGGGGACGTTGTGGGGAGGTCCGCTTTGCGATCCAATCCGCCGTGGAAGCTCACAACTCCACGTACCGGGGCTCCGGAGCGAGCCAGCTCGAGTACCACCGTTCCGCCGAAACAGTAGCCAATGGCTGCGACTCTGTTGGGGTCGACTCTGGGATCCGTGCGGACACGCTCAACGGCAGCTTCGGCGCGCCGGCGCATTTCCGACCGGTCCGATTTCAACGCGCCAGCGAGGCGCGCAGCAACCTGAGGATCCGTCGTCACCTTGCGGTCGCCGTACATGTCCGCAGCAACCGCGATGTACCCGAGCTCCGCGAGTTGCCGAGCGCGACTCGTGGCATAATCATTTAGGCCCCACCACTCGGGGAAGACAAGGACCGCGGGGAGTGGCCCGGTCGTTTCTGTGGGGCGAATCATAAGCCCCTTGAGCCGAAGCTCGCCACAGCTGTATTCGTAGTCTTCTGCAATGGGTGGAGCTGCCAACGCCCGAAGCCCAAACGAACAAACCATTCCCAGATAAACAGCGCGAATCAACCGCAAGCGGAGCGCAGAGAGCATAGTACCAGATAGGTACTGATTCCACCCAAGGATATTCTTTCGACAGTTTCTGGGGTGGCCCTGATGAAAAGTCCGAGAGCCCTCGACAAGGCGTTGCCCCATCGAGCGGCCTTCCATGCATGCATGCACTCGCGCCTAACGCGGCTGAGGGCCACGCTGTGGCGAGCGCATGAAAGGTCAGCAGATAGATTCTGACGGCGAACGTTGCCTCAGCCTCATCGCTAAACGCATTTCAGGCTATCAACAATGCAAGCGCAAAGCAGAATCGCACTACCATCCCCACTTGTGGGTCACACCGGGCGCCCCACTCCGGGGCTTTCGCCGCAGCCTGCATAGCCTTTCATCAATTACCCTAAGTTTGGTGTTGAGGTGGGTGCGCGAAATGCCGCTAAAGCACAAAAAGGTAACTCACCGCGCCTGAGAAAGTCTATCCTCAGCGTGCCCTTTTCCCTCCAATTCACAAATGCAACAGAAGGGTCGTTTGCGGGCATGACGTGTAAGTATTTTGCCGCTATTTTTCGAAGATCGCGTTTAGCTTTGTGGTGAGATAATTCACGCTACTCTAAGCTGAAAAGACTTAGGTGGACTGGCACGAGAGCAGCCGGTGTATCAGTGGACCACTCACCGTTGCCCACAGTTCCAGCTATGAGTGTGCCGTTGGAAGCTCCGCCACACAAATCGTTGATCACGGTCCCGCTTCCCTCCTCAAAACGATAGTATGCCGCTAAACCGGGAGTAGACGGTGAAATCGTTGTATTGTAGTAGGCGGCTACTTGGGCTGGTGTGAGGGCAATGTTCCAAAGCCGAACCTCGTCAAGCCAACCGTTGAAAGATGGATAATCGTTGGGATCATAGTCGTGTTTTTCAGCTCCAAAGACAATATAAGGATTCCATGGCCAACTTGGATCCGTATAACCGTTTGGATAGCTCAGGTTATCATCCGAGACGCCAGCGGAACTTGACACGTTGTGGACTCCATCGATATAGATGTGTTTTCGGCCAGTCGTTGCATCGCGGACGACGCAAACGTGATGCCAAGCGCCATCGAGAAGGTTCACCGCCCCAGTTGTCTGAAGGGTGTGGGGGCCATCGCCGCCCGATGCGCCTTCGGTCCCAAACCGCAAGACGCCCACAGTAGAGCCGACTCCATTGCGGTGAACAGAGATTCCCCAATCGGGTCCGGGACCGAAAATATCTCGGTCAATGATGATATTCCCCGTGGTCCAGTCGGTATCGTAATTTTCCGTTTGGTTAGGAGCTCGATAGCCTAAGTTAGGAGTGGTATTACTAGCGTGGGTACCTTTCATCCAAAAATCTATGGAAAAGGAGCCAGCGCCGATGTCGGCCGGTACTTGGGGAGAGTCGATTTTGATACGCACCCTATCCTGCTGACCGCTGCCGGTCCCGTAGAAACGCAGCGAATATTGACTTGCACCAGCAAACACCTCTGAAACAGATGACAGGGAGGTAAGTATCACCAAAAACGTCAAGCAATGACGTGCTAACATCGTGTTGCTATCCTTTCTAAATGATGATAAGTATTGTCGGCACACGCTTTACTGGAACCTTGTGGTTCCTCGCTTTGCTTTATTGATTCAGTACAGATGATGAGTGCCGAGTTTTAGTTATCCCGGCGTGCTTTCAATTGCATATCACCTCCCAATCTGAGACGTTCGCAGAGGGCAAGGGCGATAACTTGAGGGCGATATCCGTAAGTAAGTTTTGGATGGTGATGGTTACATCGCCTGCACTATCTGCATTGATAAATTCAGTTGAAATGGGCGTGCCGACTTCCGTGTTCCACCACTCCAACGCATAAGCTTGATATGGATGGGACATCGAGAGCGTGATCTCACCGGAAACATGGGAGACACTGTGACCGGTAGCGGCTATATACCAAGTATGATTGACGTTATCGATCCATAGGTGTGCCCGCTTGTGAATTAAATCTTTCTGCCCGAAGACCCGCAGGTTTGATGAAGTCGCGGTAGCTTGTGCATCTACATAGAAACCATTTGCGAGGGGTATGGACTCCATGAAGCGTTTCCATGCGCCGAAACGATAGTGAAGATTTAAGGAAAATATGTTGTCGGTGTACCAATATAAAGGATATACGCCACCTTTGCCGCAACGGGCCCAGAGTATTTTGTGGAGCCACACTCCCGAAGTGTCGTTCGCGAGGAGAGGTTCTTCCTCATCGGAGGTGGAAGGGCCATCAATTCCCATTTCTCCCCACACAACTGGCTTACCAAAGGCGGCTGCAAAAGCGGCTTGATCATACTCGGAGAAGAAGCGTGCGCTGTCGCGTGTGAGTTGCAGCTTGGGCTCGATCCACCCCGTGTTATTCACGTAACAGTGAAAATCAACATACGAAAGAGGAGCTGAGGGAGGCCACTTCCAGGCATCCTCCGCAAGTGTTGCCCAAGTTGAAGTTGAAGCTAAGTGAGGATTTCCGTCGTTAGCCGCAGCGAGAGCAAATTGAGCGGCGAATCGGAAATGATCGGTAGGACCGGGGGCCTCTTCGTTCACTAATTCCCAAGAGTGGACGGAACGATAGGCACCATAGCGTGCGAAGAGATATCGCCAGTAGTTTCTATGAAGGACATTCAATGGGCCGGAGAGCTGATTAAAGCGCCCGCCGTTTGGGTCAGGTAAACCATCTGGCCCAATGCGGTTTAACAGATGGTCGTTTTTCTCGGAAATCACGAGCTTGAAGTGCTTGCCAGAGACGTGAGCTAAGCGAAGGGCGGCGTCGATTCCTGCCGCACGTCGCTCGTCGAAGTCGAGGTGCATGTTGGCCCGGGGGCGCCTAAGTAATTCAGGTCCAACGCTTCCGTTGCTTAGGACCTCTCGCAGAGAGCATTCGTCAATGTACGCGGCACCCCCTGTCGTGTTTTCCAGCGCGATGACAATGTTGGCGAGATAATGAGAGTCCTGAATCGAAGGACCAGATGCAGTGAAAGTGGTTGAAACTACGTGCCAAGGAGTATCGCCAGCAGTGTGTGGAATCGCGAGGGGTAGAAGATGTGTCTGGCCCACTTCTGGCCATCCTCCCCAGCGCACACACACACCGTACGGACGTGATGCGTTTTGTGGTCCGGTCACGTTGTCCGTTTTCCACCTCAGCGCAAGTCGATAAGTTTTACCCGGTACAATGGGGGGGAGACCGGACTGAAAGCCGTGGAAAAGGATGGGGTTGGTGCTGTCTAATTTCCAAGCTGTGATTCCATGGCCGTAAGCGGCCTCGAAGGAAAGGCTGGTTGGGGGCAAATAACCATCGTAGGAGAGGGACCGTGAGGCCCAAGGCGTCCAAGCGCTGCCCCAGATTGCCCCCGCAATCCACCAACGAAAGAAATCCTGATTTGCCTCTCCTATTGCAGCAAACTGATCTTCCATGTCGTAGGAAAAGCGCTCCGGGCTGACTCCAATATTGTGCCCAGCGCCAAGGAAAACCTTGCCGTCCGCGTGGATAAAGTACCGGGAGTCGGATGGACTCACCTGCACAGGACCATGATTCGTGCTCAGAGTTGGGGCAACTACCAAAAAGGACCTTACTTGTGAGGTGGTGGTCCCTTTGGCTTCCTCCACCTCGACTTTCCATTTCCAGATGCCGTCCGATGGTGGGGCAAACCGAACACACCAATAGCCAGCGCCCGAAGGGTATAACCATTCCCTGTTGGACTTAAGCTCGCGCGAATGTGGGATGTGATAGTACGCTGGCCGACGGTAGACTGTGGCCCAATTGTCGGGGGTAAACAGGACGTCCACACGAATCCCATCCAATGCTTCAAGGCCAGCGATAAGTGGTGCAGAGAAGGCAAAGTGTGGGTGGGTTGCGGCGGAATTCTTGACGACAAATGCTGCCTCAAAAAGATCCCACCGTTCAACGGGATGGGAGGTTTCGCTTACAACGACCACTTGCACTGGATCGGGAGGTATGTAACGGATTCTCTTTTCAGAAGTTACGACCCGAGCGTTTGCGTCTCGTCCCTGGACAAGCACACGATTCCAACCGGGAAGGAGCTCGACCACGCCATGCCACACGTTGCTGCCGCTGACGGTGGTTTGTCCATGCCGATCGCTGGTCAGAACAATGTTCATTCCAGTGCCGGTAGTTACGCCTGATATGGAGAAAAGGGGGGAGGATGTGGTAAGCTCATATGCGATCGGATTAGTGATCGCGAGCTGGGGAAAGCCCGTGCCTGCGCAGCTCCAAGGGATGAGGACCTCTGTGAAACTTCCGTCGTCGTCGCCCACGCGCAGCCGCGCCGTGTAGTTCCCCGGAATGGCGACACGGCGGCTGCCCGCATGCTGGGTCGAGCACGCCCCATCCCCGAATACCCAGTGGACCCGCTCAATTGCGCCATCGGGATCCTCGCCTGTGTAAGCGAAGTTCTGCATCGCAGGGACGCTTGCAAGGTATGTTGGAGTAAGAGCAGGGATAACTGCAGGGGGCTGGTTCGTGGTGTGCGGAATGGCTCGAACGTCGTCTACGAGACAGGTCATGGACCGATTTGGGCCGCCGAAGTAGCCCACGTGGACACGAGTGACGCTCGAAACAGCTGTAAAACGGATGGCGACTTTGAACCACGCTGAGCCGTAGCGAGTTTGCGTGATCCACGGGGTTTGTGCGAGAGTATTCCATGAGGCATCACTTGCTTGGACGTGAAAGCCCCCCCAATCGGCTCCGACCTCGGACAGAATCCGGATCCAAGCTGTGACCTTATAGCTTAGCCCAGGGGTAGTGTCGAAGGTAGAATACATCACGGTGTTTGAGAGGCGCGCACTCCATGAGCCATGATGAGAATCTGTGTTGACCACGGTGGCGCCATTGGGGTCCCAACCGGCCAATGATCCTCCCTCAAAGGAGCCATTCTGTAAAAGATTTTGGCCAGTTGCTTGTTGAGTGAGCAACCAACCGGCTAAGGCTATGACGTATTGCAATTTCATTCGTATTCGCGCCAGTTTGAAATAAACGTAGAAGTCCGGACGTCCACCCATTGAGTTGTCCCATGGGCTTCAATGGCCTGAACCAATCCTTCCAACCAATAACAGTCACCGATTCCTGTCGGGCTACTGCGCATGAATTCGGCAAGAGTCTCAGCGCTCGCGTTTACTACCCACCGCTCGATGGGAGCCATCATTCCAAATACCTCTGGTACTAACCCAGTGCCTTCGTCGCCGGTCCAGCTTCGGCAGAAATAATTGGCTTTTCCAAGCCACCATTTTGGAAACACAACCTTGCCTTGCGAATGTCGGGTTAGGGTAGCAGTTAAGACATGGTCTCGAAGGTATCGTCCCATCTCTGGGGATAAGTTCAAGAAGACCCAACCTCGGTAAGTGGTTCCGTCCATCGCAGGATCGTACATTTCCCGATATGGGGAAATCCAATAGGGGGTCTTATTCCACGCCCGCTCTTCCACCAAGTTGAAATCGAGACTATTGTTTAGCGACGTCGTTAGAGCATTCATTGCGGCGGAAAGCATCATACTATCATTGAACTTATAAGCCAATCTTGCCATCGCTATGTGTGCGCACATGGTCCCGTAAAGGTCTGCCTCATTGAGTTTATTTAGATAAGTTGTCTTGATTGCATCCCAGTATGGTTGAATGTTATCCCAATCATTTGCCCGATAAGCCCAAAGCCAAACCCCGTAGAGAGTGTGGACACTTGGCCTTGCCAAGCCAAACGAGGGATTCTCGTACCACCACTTCGTCTTGGGATGCAGTTCGCGGGGAGTACCTGCATTCTTGGGGAGTGGGTAAGAGGCCCAAGGGGCATGGTTCGGATCCGATAATAGAGTTTGGACGTAAGAAAGTACATTAGCTTGTAAAGTTGGGCTTAAGTGGGGGTATGCCCAAGCTAAAGTTGTAAGGATTCGACCCGGTTCTTGATAGACAGTATACCCTACGCTGGCTTGGTCAGCATAACTGATGTACAGTGGTGCGAGCAGCCCAGAGTTTACTACTTTTTGAATTTCCTCTTCGAGCTCGAACTTGAGTGGAGTGGCAGCAGTGGAAATGTTGGTACTTTTTGGGAACTCCCATGCATAAGGAGTCACATCAATGGAATAACTATTCTGTACCGAAGCAAGGAAGCAAATTAAATGGATGAGCTGCCTAAGAGGAAATTTTGGAAGTCGGTTAGGATGCGCGGTGAAATTCATGGTTCGTGCTCCAGCGCTGTGACGCCAAAGGTTTCAGTAAAAAATGCAAGTTGATCGACTACGACCACCCCCGCGCGACCCCGAATGGGTACTTCTGCCGTTTCGATGGGAGGCGGAACATTGCGATAGACCACGTCACAGAAAAACATCCCCCCATCATAGTAGCGTATCTGGGCTTGGACGTAGCGATGAGATGAAGTGAGGAGGTTGACGACTTGTGTCCCGCGGAAATTCTGCCTCAGCCAGAGCCATGGGCCGGCTACTGTGAGGGCGTATAGATTGTCAGTTTCCCACATCCACATTCCAGCCAGCTGGCCATTGTTGATTTGTTGGCGGCGGCCGTTCGTAGGGTTTACTGCGCAAATATCAATGGAGTAATTGGTGCCAAAAGCTCCCACGGTAGTGAAGGTCGGATGACGGGTTTTGAAGTAGGTGAGTAGACGCCCATCATTTGTGACGGCGGGAGGCATTGCGGGAATCCCGCAACCATCCGCCGGCCCAGCGAGGACGGTGAACGACTCGCCTAAATCACTTCTGCGAAGGGCAAACAGGTGGCGCCAGTCCTCCCCTGCGTCTGGCCAGCGTCCATTGTTGGTGTCTCCGGCGAGCCATCGAGCGATGTTGGTCTCTTCGACTGCCACCGACGGGGAGTCCGCCATGAGGGATTCCATGATGTACTCGCTGCCGATGACTGGGGTTTGTACGCTCGACACCCACACGAAATTCCCATGAACCACCGGCCATAACATTCGAAAGCTTTGTCCCCGTACGCGATTTTGAGCCCTGAGCGCACCGTCGTTCAGCCTGAGTGCATGGACGCGCATGTCCTCGGACCCCACGTAGAGCGTGGCGTCGTCGGCCGCTAAACCACCGTGCACGGGAGCGGAAACGCGAGTGCGCCAGATCACTTGGCCGTTGGTGGCTCGAAGTGCTGTGACGTAACCGCCATGGTCGGCGACGAAGAAGTTTCCGTCCTTGGCCAGCGGGGCCCCTGTAATGCTTTTACGTGAATCGTAGGACCAAAGGAGAATGCCGGTATCGGCCTGCCATGCGCGGACAATTCCTGTGACCGACGCAAAGGCCACTACGCCGCTTTCCACCGCGGCGGCGACAATGGTTCCGCCGGGGAGCTGCCCGGACCACAAAGTGGAGCCGTCGTGGGTGGAAATTGCGTACACATCACCTTCCTGAGTTCCAACAAAGAGACGTCCCCCGGACACGACAGGTTGAACGCTCTCGGCAAGAGTCAAAGGAACGGTCGGGGGAATGGGGTATGAATACCCGTCGCGTGTTGTCAGATCATCTGGCCCCCCCGTGACGCTCTCGCGATTTCGGAGGGTTAATGCGGGCCCAAGCCAAATCCATCGAGCCCGAAATGGTGGGGAGACGGTGTCGGGCGTGCGACCAGTCCGAGCTGCGTCCCGCTGAAGCTGGGGCCAGTCCGTCGCCCAAATGCTTGTGAAGTTCAGTAAACACAGCAGCGCAGCAAGAAAGCGCATCTCACAAACTCGCTCAACGCAATGCGCCAACCCCACCTCATCTTATAGACATTGTTGACCTGCTTGTCAAGTGAAATCGCATCGAAGAGTGGGTGAAATTGGCGTCATTGCTTCGGAATAAGGAAACTGCTCATGAGGCGGGGCGAGCGCTCACGGAAACAATGATAGGATAGTAGTTTTGGAGCCAACAACCGATAACAGCGAAATCCGCTTTCACACATTTCACACCGGGGCTGTTTCACGTTGTAGGGCGCTGCTTGCTGTGTTGGCCGACTTATGCATGTGGCAAAGCGGTAAGGCGCCGTAGTCCTACCCCACGGCAAGTATCCGCAATCAGAGTGTCGCAGCGAAGAAGAGAGCGTAAAATTGGGCGTTGGTGGCAGTAGAGAGGTTCACGAAAAACAAAGGGAGCGAGGGGGAGGTGCCCCCTCGCTCCGAGAAAGTGCGCCAAGGTGGTCGCCCCTGCTAAGCGCCTGTTCTTCGGCGAGTGACTTCGCCATCGCACTCGGCGCTTGTGGGGTGGATGGGCTTGCCCCACTTCCCTTGCCTTCGCGTTGGTGTGGGCGGTGGAGCGAAGGCACGGGGAGCGGACGTTGCCCGAGCTACGGAAGAGGACCGTATTCCACCCAGTTATTGGATTCGTTGCCTTCAGAAACCTTATTGTCCGAATCAATGAATCCAATCAAGTAGCGACCGGTGAGCACGGTTCCCCGTGGCAGGTTCACTTTGCCGTGGACCAGCCGGGAGGAGTGCGCCGCCAGCGATCCCACGCGTTGGCGGATTGCGACGATCGGCGGGCGTAGCCCGGCTCGGAAGGCGACGACATCATCCGTAAGGTAGATCGTCAGAGTAAGGTTGCGGAAGCTTTGGTCGCAGTTATTGATGGCGAGGAAACGACCGTAAATGGCCTTGGGAGCTCCATTGCGGGCGCGGTGGATTTGAACATTCGTCCATTGGCCGGTTAAATCGCACAGCATGAGACCGCAGTCGGGCACCGTGATCGTGTACTGAACGATCTTGGGAGGACGTTCGGCGCAGCCCACCTCAATCTCGATCGTGTAGGTGCCGGGCGTGGGCGGGGCAATCAGCTGCCACGACAAAAGTGCCGAAGCACCGACCGCGAGCTCGTCTACCATCTTCGTATCATCTTCGAAGGGCGCAATTGTCACGGGGCCGGGGAGAATTTGTGCGTAGACTTCCGTCAAATTCTCAAATATGGGCTCTTCCTCCGGGCATCCTAACACGTTGGCCAGGTACGCGACCAAGGTGAATTCACCTCCCTGTGGCGTCATGTTCTCGCACGGGATTTCTTTGGGGCCCGTCAGGCCGACAGCGACGGGGCAACGCATGTCCATATCAATCGCCCCCAACCCGTAATAAGTCACAATTCTCCGGGACTGGCCGGGCTGGAGGGTGGTGGGGTTCCAGTACGTTGCGACAGCGCTATCACTGATGTTTTGCATGGGATCCACAGTAAAGTCCCATGGAGTATCATTAACGCGTGACCATTGGCACCACACCACACGATCGGGTCGAACAGCATCTCCGCCGCTGAGAGTGCCTTGGGCAATGATTTGCGGGTCGGCGAGGCTATCAAAGACTTGGTAGAATGGTGGCACATCTTGGCCAAGGGCTTCCCGCTCCTGAGTCACCTCGCCAATCCCCGGAACTCGGAATGGTGCCCCGTCGTTGTCCCCTAACTGGGTGTCCCACATGATGCGGAGTCCGGCATCATGCGGGATGCTGTCCACGTTTTCGAGTACAATTTCGACTCGCAACGTGTCCTCCCGTCCGGTGGAACTGCTCTGGGCTAATTGCAAGCGCTGAGTCATGCGGATCCCGTTGGCCTCGCAAACCATCGTGTTAACGCCTCCGGAGGTTTGCGGTGGGGACACGAGGGTCCCGATCGGTGTAACATTACCATAGTTCCAATATGGGTTGCCATCCACGAGCAAAGTGGTTGCTCCCGTCACGGGAGCCGGATGGCCAAACATCAGACGAGCATTGTCGTCGTTTGGATTCGCAGGATCTCCTTGCCGCGTGCCCATCGTGTAGTTGCCGTTATTGGATTCTACAGCCACTTCGACGTAGTCAGAACCGAGTTCGACGGACGGAGCAGCTCGCGGGTGAGAAACTACGGCAAGTTTCTCTGGATCTACGGCTTGCTGGGCTGAGATGGTTAACGTGCTTGCCGCGAAAAATGCTGCAAACACCGCTCTTTGCAGGCTCATGGTTTTTCTCCTCTCGGAAAGGTTGCACTCCCACACCTGCCCGTAATGTATCAAAAACGAGGGCTGGTTTGCAACCAGAAAACAGGGCGTCTACGGTGGAGACGGGCAAAAAAGTGCGAAGCTCATAGGCGCAATACTGAATTGGTACTATTTTCTCGTTGCCTGTGGGAGATGTGTTGCCGTATGAATCCTAAAAGCGGAATGGGGCAGACCCAAGGCGGCGGCCTAAATCTGCCTGCATCAAGGAGGTGGCGGCAATGCCGACGACAGTACAGGACATTTTGAGTATCAAAGGGCGCGACGTGGTGACGGCCCCCGCCACAATGAGCGTGCTGGAGGCGACGCGGCTAATGAACGACAAGCGCATCGGCGCGGTTGTGGTGGTGGAGGGTGAGAACATTTGCGGGATATTCACCGAACGGGACGTGCTGACGCGGGTGGTGGCCGCGGGGCGGGATCCGGCAACGACACTGCTCGCGGAGGTCATGACGGCGCCCATCGTGCACTGCTCGCCGACGACCTCACTCGAAGAGTGCCGCGTGATTTTTACGAGCAAGCGGATTCGCCATCTGCCGGTCCTTGAGGAGGGGAAGCTTGCGGGCCTCATCACGAGCGGCGATCTTCTGGCCCACGAGGTGCGCGAGCATCAGGAAACGATCCGCCACCTCGAGAACTATATCCGCACGCCGTGATGCCGAGATTAAAGCACGGGGGCGAAAAGCCTTAAGAACAATAGGCCCCTCGCTTATTTTGGAAGGTGCCGATCCAATGGTTCGGCTTTGCCGCAGGAGTGAACCGGGAGGGGCGTGCGTCGGTATCTACGGATGCTAGGGCTGAGTGCAGTCCCCACGCTGGAAACGGGGCAACCGGCTGGGGAAGCTCGTCGATCGTCGGGTTTGGACCGTAGGGGGCAGGGAGTGGGAGAAGCTGTCTAAGCGGATCTCCTTGCTTCAAGGGAGGATCGGGCGGACGAAGAAAACTGCGCGTGTGTCCACGCTGTAGCTCTGGAAATCCACATCCACGTAGCCGAGCTTGGATTCGTATCCGCACTGAAAGAGCCGGAAGCCTGTGATTTTGCCTTGGGAATCGCGGAGCCAGTCGATAAAAATGGAAGCGTGTCCGCCACAGCAGATGCGCCAGAGTTGCACGAAGTCACCCGGCTTTACCTTGTCCCAATCTGTGATCGGAATGCCCAGACCATACTCGGTGAGCCCACTCACCATGGTGGCGACGTCGCCCTCGGCGCCATAGAACCGCTTCTGGAATTTCCGGAAGGTTTCGATGGAGCCGTCGCCGACGATGAGCTCGCGGCCAGTGGCGCGTGCGGCCCGCTCCCATGCAGTCATGAAAATCTCGAATACCAAACCGATGCAATGGCATCGCTGTCCCGTGGTACCTTTGATCACGCGCTGGCCGCGGTAATAGATGTCCTTGGTGACGCCCGCACCGTTGAATTCGGGATCTTTGCCAGGGATAGGCTTAATGTCCTGCGCATTTTTCGCATATTCCTCCACGACTTGCAGGATGTAGGGGTTGAGCTCGCGGTGGGTCTCCGGCCTACCACTAAAAAGCTGGGGGTTCCGGCTCAGGGCGTAGCCAAGGAAAGCGAGGCCGGCGACTGCAAAAATGACCGTGGAGGTCGCGAGGACGGTATTGATGCGCTCGGCGGTGGAGCGGCTCACGGTGTCCTACTCCTTTCTCCGGATGAAGAGAACAGCGGCGGTTGTGGCGGCTGCAGCGAGGCAAGCGATGCCTAGGGCAAGCCCCCAGCGCTCAAGGAACGATCGGGAGGCGGACTTGGGCGCGCGGTAGGGCGACTTCGCCGCAGCTTCTTCGGGCAACTTTAGTTGCGCAAGCGCCGGCTTGGTGCGCAAGCGCATGCCCTTCGAGCGCTGCTCAGCGAGATCTTTGAGGGATCGTTGCAGTGGTAAAGGTTCCACCTGCTCGTATCGGACCTCGTAGAGCAGGGCAGGCAGCGTGTGTTGTACCATGTCATCCCCCAATGCAATGAGGTCATTGAGTGGCACTGCTTGCGTAAGTGGAACGGTGGTCTGTTTGCTAAGACGTTCGATGAGTTTGGGGGCATAACTCGGTGGAACATCCCAAATCACGCACCGATACGTGGCCGGCAGGTTCGCAATCGTTGGAACGTAGCTCTCGATGAAGAGCTGATAGTGGGGCGTCCGCCACGTGCGTTGGATATTGCTGCCGGTGTACTTACTTTCGTCCAGCACGGCGAGGTAGACGATTTGCCCTTGCCGATTCATGGTTAGTTCGAGGACGGTTTTTTGTGGTTCCGCGCCGGGGATCCCTGGGTCGATCCCTTGGCGAAGGAGCCCCCGGTAAGTCGTCCCGGTCGTAGTGTTTATTACATCAATCACTTCGGGTGGGGAGGGTTTTCCGTGTTCGTCACGCCGAGTAAACGCAAGGCAGGAAGGCATGAATAATGCATAGAATGTATCCACGCCGGAAACAACCGACGGGTAGATAGAACGAAGATAGGGACTCCCCTTTTCCCACAGAGTAACGAGTTCTGGAGTGGAAGGTGAGGTCTTGGCCCTGCGAGCGTAAATCAGGACAGCCCCATGGGAGGTCGTGAGTTCTAAGAGATCCTCGCCGAGGGTGTGGAACCACTCGACCTGCACGGGCAGGTTCGCGATGACCTCTGGCGGACAAACGTTGTAGCCCTCTTCCTTTTGGAATGCTGGTGCGATCTGGACGACAGCGTGGCCGCGTGCATGCATCGGGTGAATGTTGAAAGGGTGAGCCAGATCGGGAGCAGCAGCGGTGGCTGTCACTTCAATCCCGAAAACAGTCAACATCCCAAGCATTCCCACTGCCACTTTCCGCCTGCTCTGCCTATTTTTTATGTTCATGCCGAAACTTTGCTCCTTATCATCACTTGCATGGGCAGGACATAATGCCAGCAACATCTAGGGGTGTGGGCGGACATGGGGCTGGACAGCTTACGTTTTTGCATGCCCACTTGCCTATAGGCCAAATCCCAATGAAAACAGGTTGGCAGATACCCGTTTCAGGATCGGCAGCGCGTAACTCTTGGCTGGCGAAGTAGGTAACTGTAATCATCGAGCAGTATTCATGGTTTTACCTCCATTGTGGGTTTACGCCACGAGGGTACAAAAAAAACCGATGTTCGACTTGATCTCAAATTCTCCCGGAAACGCGTCCTCGCACCGGAGCGATCTTCACCGCGTGAGATCGCCTGCAGCATGGTTGAGACGAGTGCTGAGATGAGTTCTGGCGCGGGCCAACGGAAGCTCATCGTCGGCTACCCCTTTCTCCGCACGAAGAGTATGGTGGCGGTGGTGGCAGCTGCGGCGAGGCACGCGACGCCGAGGGCAAGCCCCCAGCGCTCAAGGAATGATCGGGCGGCGGACTTGGGCGCGCGGTAGGGCGACTTCGCTGCAGCTTCTTCGGGCAACTTTAGCGGCTTTGAGCGCAGTTGCATCCCCTTTGAGCGTTGCTCGGCAAGTCGTTCGAGCGAAAAGTCGGGGGGAAGCGGCTCCACATGGTCGTAGATGACGTGGTAGAAGATGGCCGGTTTCCAAAAGGGCGTTTGATTCTTGATGGCTGAACAAATGGCCTCTAAGCTTGGGGGACCCCCCAAGGCGCGCTTTGTGGAACTCGGGATCTGTGCTAAAACCGCTAAAAATTCTGTCGGGACGAACTCGAGCGTCGGGTGATACCGTCGAATTCGTTGTTCCGAGTAAAGTTCAGTAAGTGTACCCACTCCTTGGATGGTGATGCGCATAAGAACTCTTTGTAGGAGTAAACGGGACTGATTGTCGAAATGGAATTCTTCGAGGTCTTCGGAAGATCCAGTAATTCCGTTTTGTGTGCCGGAGCTGAATTTGTTTCGGACGACCAGCATCGTACATGTTGAAGATCGAAGTTCGCTCAGGACTTCGAAATGCTTCCGCTTCCCCATAAAGCCGACGATGAAAGCGTCCTGCAGGGGGTCAAAAGTAGTGATAGGGGGGGGACCGGCCACACCAACGCAGACTCTTCCGCGTGCCCAATGCGTCGTGAGAAAAGGCGCTTGTACACCCGATTTTGACTGGCGACCGTAGCTGAGCGCAACTCCATGCGAAGTCGTGAGTTCCAGAAGCTCCGCCGTGGGTGTGTGGTAGTAGTCCACTTCCACTCGAAAACCTTTCAGAAAATCCGGCGGGCACGCGATGAAACCGGGATCTTCGCGGAACTCAGGTGTGACCTGAACCTCGGCGTAGCCTCGGGCATGAAACGGTGGAGCAATCCAACCGTTGGCGATGACCTCGCGGGGGCTGGCCGCTTGTGCATGCTGGAGTAAGATCGCGCCGACAACAAGGATCCATCCGACCCACAGGAGCAGTCGGCTCATTAGTCGAGTTCCATTCCATCCCCAGATTCCGCCGAACGCTTGGTCGGTGGGCACTACAGACATAAGCAATACCATGTGTCGATTTCTTCGCCGGGCTTTCGCTCTCGGTAGGGACCGTGGCAGCTCCCACCATTCTGGCTGCACGTATCGTCAATGCACCAGTGGACATCTACAGGATACCACCAATGCCCAACGCGACAAACACCATCCGCTGCTTGGGCCTTCTCGTACAGGGTTATCAGAATCGCGAAAAGGAACGCGAAGACAGCAACTCGTAACATAGTTTTGTCTCCTCCATTCGTGGTTTGTTCTCTCTTTTGGTTTGCCTGATAGGGTACAAAAAAAAAACGATATTCGGCTTGATCTCAAATTCCCCTGGAAATTCCTCCTCGCACCGGAGCGATCCTCACCGCGTGAGCTTGCCCGCATGATTGAGGCGAGGGCTGGAATGGTTTCGGGCGCGATCCAACGGAGGCTCATCGCCGGCTACTCCTTTCTCCGCACGAAGAGTATGGTTGCGGTGGTGGCAGCTGCGGCGAGGCACGCGACGCCGAGGGCAAGCCCCCAGCGCTCAAGGAACGATCGGACCGCGGACTTGGGCGCGCGGTAGGGCGACTTCGCTGCAGCTTCTTCGGGCAGCTTCAGTTGTGCGAGCGATTGATCCGTGCGCAGCCGCATCCCCCTCGAGCGCTGCTCAGCGAGTCGTTCGAGCGAAAAGTCGGGGGGGAGAGGCTCAGCTTTATCATAGACGACGCGATAGTACACCGCCGGTTTCCAAAGCCGCGTGCCCACGCTCACGGCCAGCTGCTTCGATTTCTCGGTTGGAGCCTGAAGTTGCATTTTAAGTGAAGGGGGCACAGCGCTGATGGTCACATCGAACTCAACTGGCAAAGAGGTGATTTGGGGGGAAAAGCGTTGGACGCGTAGCTCGGATAGTTGTTCCGTGATTTCGCCGATTCCTTGGATCGTGGTCCGCAGAAGATCTCGCTGTTGGTAACAGCGCCTTTCGCTGTCAAAGAGGCATTCTCTGAGCTGCTCGGTGAAGGCGTGTTGTTCGCCTAAAGTGTTTGTGGTGGCGCGCGTTCTGGCAAGCACCAGTGTCCCCGCCTCAATCTGCTTTTCGGTCAGGATTTCAGCGTCTTTTCTGCCAAGGGCGAATCCTACGCGGAAGGGACTGTGCCGTGGATCTGTTTGCGTTGTTGGCGGGGATGACGGGATTCCCACGCAATCCGAACCGCGGACCCAATGTTTGGTGAGTTGAGCAGAGTGTGGATCTTCCGAAGTGCGCCGAGCGTAGGTGAGAGCAACGCCGTGGGAGGTCGTGAGTTCGAGTAGTTCTTCGCGTGGCGTGTGGTAATAGTCTATGTCGGCTCGGAAAGATTTCATAAAGTCGGGGTCACAGGCACAGAACGAGGGATCGCCCAGAAACTCCGGAGCCACCCGAATTTCGGCGTACCCACTTGCGTGAAATGGGGGAAGGACGAGGTTGGAGCGGATTTGCTTCACAATGTCTGAGGCGTGAAGGTGGGGCGCGATCGTTAGCGCAAGAACCAAGCTTGCCCACTGCACCCGCCGAAACAGGACGGTGCTCCTATCCGTGTTCTTCAGTCGGGAATCCGATCTTTGCCGTGGTTGTCTCAATTCGTTCTGCTCCCCGTTCCGCTTACGTTCGCATAGCGACGGAAAGGCACGCCGCCTAATCTCCCGTGATTTGCGACGGCCACCTCCACGGGAGTCGCTTTGGAAGATATTGCTCTTCGCTCGCAAAACACGTTTCTGTCATTTCCAGTCGAAGAAGTGGCTCCTCTTGCTTTGGTTTGATACGTTAGACGTCGTGAATGGCTGCATCGTTGACACTTACGAGAAAAATTTTGCAGAGGGGCGCACGGTGCACGTAGGCGCGCGAGCAAAATGAGGAATGGGCTCGGGCGACCCACGGTACGCGGAGAGCAGGATGGTGCAGTTGCCAGAAACGCTGGTGGAAGCGATTGAGGCTGAGGTCGGGCAGGAGCCTGCGGCTCGTCTCGAAAAAGCACAGGCAGAGCTCAGCGCTTGCTATCGAACGGCCGCGGGGGGAATCTGCCCGACACCTTGGCGCGACGAGCATTACCGTGCCTACCTTGTGGCGCGGTTTCCGGCCACATTCGCCGCAACGTATGTGGTTTTGGACGAGATCTTGAAACTCGGGGGTGGTGGAGCGACCGGTTGGGAGACAGTGATCGATGTGTGCGCTGGGCCCGGGACGGCTCTCTTGGCGTTGGCCGCGTTGGGTTTGCGGCCGAAGCGTGCGTGGCTCCTCGAGCGCGACTCCAATTTTCTCGCCATTGCACGCCGCCTTGCCGAGCACGTCGGCGGGACAGCCGACGGCACGGAGTATTGCCGAGCGGAGGCGGCGGAGGGGCTTGAAAGCATCGGCATGCCCGCGGATCTGGTGGTGTGCGCCTATGGGTTGGGCGAGCAATCCTCAGCGGAGGCGCGGGCAGAGCTTCTCCGAGCGGCTTGGGAGCGTACGAAAGGGGTGCTGGTGGTGGTCGAGCCGGGAACTCCGCAAGGGGCGCGTACGATCTTCGAGGGACGACGCATGCTGCTCGAGCTCGGAGCCCATCTGTGGGGGCCATGCCCGCACGCGGCCAGTTGCCCACTGGAGACTTCGGAGCGGCGGTGGTGTCATTTCTCGGTGCGTTTGGCGCGGTCGCGCCTTCACCGAATGCTCAAGGGTGGGACGCTGACCTATGAGGATGAGCGATTCTCATACGTGGTGGCGGCGCGTTTCGCCCCGCCGAGCCCTTCGAACGCCCGCGCAAGAGTGATAAGTTTCCCCCGCCTCACGAATGCCGGGGTTAAGTTCGAGGGGTGCTTGGCCGACGGGCGAGCGGAGCGGATTCTTATTCCCAAACGTGAAAGGGAAGCGTACCGCGTCGCTCGCGACTTGCGCTGGGGCGCGACGGTGCCCGACCATGTGCTGGCCGTGCGCGTGGTGCGTGGCGCGGTGCAGTGAATCCGGAGGGTAAGATGCCCAGCCAGTCACCAGCTGTGGCAGTGAGGCGCGTGCGGTGGGAGGGTCAGCCGGGGAGACGCGCCGCGACTCTCCGGGGCGCAAATTAGGAGCGACGATGATCCGTGCGACTCCTGCGGGGAGCGAGGTGGCGCGCGAGGGCGCAGTCGCCCATCAGGGAGTGGTTAGGACCAGCTCGCGAAGTCTCTGTCGGCCTGCCGGACGCGCATCCTACTCGCTGATCCAGCGGGTGTAAGCCGGCTCGCCAAAAAAGGCTGGGGCACGTGGTTGGGCCTTGGTGCGGAGCAGCGCTCCGAAGGCAAACCCGTTGCGCTCGACCAGCACGGTGTGCAGAATCGCGCGCTTGGGGTTCGTGTGAAGATAGAAGTGGGCCTGATCGCCGAGCGCCCGCACGTGGAGGATCTCCCCTTCGGTGGAGCTCGTGAGAGGGTCCTCCTTTGCGAAGCGTTGTATCATGCGATGAGTCGCGCGCCACGTGCCGCCGGTGGGGCCGACGATCGGCTTGCCGTTGAGGGTCACCTCGCGATCGTCGTAAGCGGCAACCATGAGGGTTCGTTGCGGGTCAGCGCGGAGCCACGCAATGAGTTTGTCGCCATGGCGGAGCTCGTCCGAGTAGCCGTAGTTCGCGTCCAGAAACACGATCCGGCGGACCTCGCTCGAAATCTGATCTGCACTGTCCATGAAGGCAAAAATAAAGCTTCCACCGCCACTATGAGCGAAGAGTTCAATCGGCGGAGGCTGAGTGGCCGTGCGGGTGCACAGACGGGTGACGGTGGTGGCTATTTCGTGGATGATTTGCTTGCTGCGGGCGGGGGCGTCTGGAGTTGTGCGGCGCCACGTGGGCCAACTGCGGCCGGGGGCTTCGAGATAGGCCACGACAATGTGCTCGTCGGGGAGCAACTCGCGCACGAGGCGCGTTTGGGCGCCAATGTGCTGGATCGCGTAGTGCCAGTCGTCGCCTGGCGCAAGGCGTTTACCCACCGTCCACGCGATCGAGTTTCCGTTCGGCAACGCGTATAGAATCAGGCGAGATGGGCGGTCTGGCGCAGCCGTTGCTGTCGAGGGAAGATTCAGGTGGACGGTGATCCCTGTCGGCAACGTGAACGTCGTCAAGAGCTCGGAGAACGTCGGGTCCGACACGACAGCATCGATGGCAGAAGGGGACAGAGTGGCGTTCGCGGCTGCATGCAGCAAGGTGCCCCCAAGCGACAAAAGGAGTGAGATGGCAACCCGCCGTAGGTGTCGGCGGACAAGCGATGGACTATACTTCAAGCAATAGTAACACATTAAACGCGGCGTAACAAGGATGCGCCGCACAGGCAAGTGAAGACTTCCTGTGAACAAGCTGAGAAAAAGCGGAGTACTTGCGCACCGAAGATGATCACACAGAAACCTCGAAATGCAGTTGTTGTTTCACTTCAGTTTCCGGAGGTGGTGTTGGCAAAGCGGGGGCTGGTGGAGGACTTAGGGAGCGCCAATGCAGTGAGCTTAATGCGCCTGCTGGCCGAACAGGTGCTCAGGCAAAGCCTGCCGGTGGACGATTCATATCGGGGCTACATTTTGTTTACGCCGAAGGAGCGAACGTCGGAGGTTCAGGAGTGGCTGCGCTGGACACGTGGCCGGGCGCAGCTTGAGTGGAATGAGGGGCAGACCCACGGAGAGCGTGCGGCCCATGCGTTGCGCTATGCGCTTGAGGACGGCTGCGAGAAGGTGGTTTTGCTCGAGACGTATTGCCTCGAGATTCGCCGCTCGCTGCTCGATCAGGTATTTGCTGCGTTGGACGAAAATGATGCGATTCTTGGTCCAGCGCAAAATGGTGGTTTCTATCTCATTGGTTTGCGCTCGACGATCCCACCCGATCTTCTGACGCAGTTGCCGTGGGATTCGCCAAATATGTGCGAAGCATTTTGCAAAGAGCTCGACCAGCGAAGCCTTGAGTTTGAAATGCTGCCGGATGCGGTCGTGGTGGATAACGCTCAGGACTTGGAGCGCGTCCCGGCGAATATTTGGAATGGCCTTCCCACGAAAACGCGCGAGGCGCTGCGGCTCTTAGGCCTGAGCCACCTCGTGGCGGATCAAACCGCGTTCTCGTAATCGAAGCGGCCGCCGGCGCCTCGGCGCGCGAATGCTCGGGCGCTCTAAGAGCTGCCTATGTGCGAACTGAACCCCCTTTCTGAAAGTAAGAGAGGTGCTGCTCGATTTCCGCTAATCCAAGGGGCGCCGGCCAAAGATGAACGCGCGGTCCCACGTCTTGCTGTAGAGTGGATCGGCGGGATCGAAACTGCTGACCTGAACCTCTGGCGGGCACTGGTGGATGAAACGCGATCCGCCCAGCGAGAGGCCGGTGTGGATCACGCGCCCAGTGGTATCAATGAAAAAGAGGGTGTCGCCGGGGCGAAGGGCCGTGCGATGCCAGCGCGTGGCCACAAGCTTTCCCACCAGCACCTGCTGGCGTGCGTCGCGTGGGAGCGTGTGACCCAGCGCAGCGTAGGCGTCGCTTACTAAGCCGGAACAATCCGTGCCAAGTGACGAACGGCCGCCGAAGACGTAGGGTCGCCCCAGAAGTGTCTGCGCGATTTCGATCGCCTTCTGACCCACCCTGATTTCCGAGCTCAGGCGCACGGCGTCGCGTGGAACCTCAATCGTCGACTTTTCGCCAAGTGCGGGAATAGGGGCGGGGAGGCGTAGGCGGACCACCTTCGCATCAGCGGCCGCGGGAGAAGCAAGGGGGAGGCGAACCGCTGGAGAAAAGCGAACGCCGCGGACTTCGTGTTCGCGTACGAAAGTTGCCGCCGGTGCGTTTAGCCACTCATCAAAACGCGAGGCGTCCAACCGCTGGATCGCATCCGACCGTACCCACCCAAGGTAGCTATCCGTACCATGCACGAGGAGGTAACTGCCGTCGGGTGTTTCATCCAAAAGCCAGACGCAGTCGCCAAGAAGGAGCTGGGTTTGGACGTCGTCGAGCTCCCGCGGCTGCCCCCAGACAAACGCCATAGGTACGCACGTGACGCCGAAGCGGCGCTCGCCCAGACGCGGCGAGGGGAGGAGTTCGACGCGAGCGTCGCTAAGGGGGGTGCCGAGGGCACGAGCAATTCCCACGGCGGTGTCCCCGATTTCCTGAGCGTTGGTGCGGACCGTGAGGTTGAGTCCTTGAGAGGTCTCCTCGATCGTTGTTTCGAGCAGAAATAGGGTCCAATCGCTAAGCGCGCGCCGGCGATAATGGTCGAGGACGAAGCGGAGTTCCGCCGGGGTGGCGGGGGCGCGATCAATGGGCCAAAGCGAACGCGCAAGTTTCTCAACGTTGGTGGAGGCGCTTTCAGGTGGGCGCGCTGTGGGCGATTTTGCGGGGGTTTCGACGGTCTGCACGCCGAACGCCTGCTCGCGGCGAAACGCCAATGCCTCGGCGTCCTGCTGCCAGAGTCGCGCAAGAGCTTCGTAGATGGCGCGGGACACGGATTCAAGCGGGGCCTTGGCCGCCCAAGAAGCAAATGCCGCGTCGGAGAAATTCCCCGGTTCGAGCATGACGGTCGGCGCGAGAGAGCGCGGCACTTCCGGCAGGGAGGGCATGGCAATCACAGAACGGGTGTTGGCGCCGGGGACAGCCGAAGCAAGCTCCTTCACCAAGAGAGTGGCCGCCCGTGCGGTCAGCGGATCGGAGGCAATTTTGTTGTCGGCTGCAATGAATGCGCGCACGGAGTTCTTGGGTGCTTTCGGATCATCCGCATGCGCGAGGGTGAGCACGATGTGGGGCGCGGCACCACGCACGATGGCTTCGCGTTCCGAGCGATCCTCTGCCCCAAGGGTTGTCGCCCGATCGTCCATGCGCGTGAGGTACACGGATGCGCCAGCACCTTTGAGGTGGTGGCTCAGATGCGTCGCAACCATCAGGTTGTATTGGGAGGCTCGGGCGGTTGTGTGGGTGGGGTGGCGGCGTCCTGCGGCCTCCCCTCCGCCGGCAGGATCCACGACGATGACGAAGCCGCGCAGGGTTTGAGATGTGGCCTCAAAGGGTTTGCGCAACTCTTGTCGAAGTGGCGCTGCGTAGCCGTTGGACGAAAGTCCGATCCAGCCAAGCAAGGGTAGCACCATGAGGAACCGTCCCCAAGCGTTTCGGGGCCGGCTCATGAGAGCCGGACGTGAAGCATGGTCGCAAGTTGTTGGCATAACTCGGTCCATTTCTTAGCCTCCCGATCCCCGCTATCTGCACGGGTTTTTGTAATTCGGTAGTTTGCGGATGCAATATGGTAGAAAATGTTTTGCGGACGCCACAAATTTACAGGGAATGGCATGCTGATTGCCACCTCCGTAATGCCGACAAGGCGCTGCATGAGCGCGACGTCGTTGGGGCGAAGCCGTAACTCATCCGCAAGCTGGTTTAGAACTCGTTCAAGCGCGTAACTTAGATTGCCAGCGTCGAGCTCGACATTCCAAGACAGGGCTTCTTGGTAGCGGGCACGAACCGTCTCGGGGGAGTCGTTTTCGGTTTCGATGGCTCGCTGGAGCAAATGGTTGAGCACGAACTGGCTCATAGTGGCGAGGACCTTGGGCAGTGGCACGTCGAGGGTGCGCAGGAACCGCATGAGGGGCGCATTCTCCTCGTAAAGTTTCTCCATGACCTCGATCGCTGTTTGGATGGGGTCGCCCAAGAGGCGGTATACAATCCGCCGCATCTCGTCGCGGAAAAGCGAAGGCAGGGCGTAGGTGGGTTCGGGCAGTATTGTGGCGAGGAAGTCGAGCCCCTCCTCGAGGGTCAGATCGCATGCTTCTGCCGTGAGGTGTGCCTGCAACTGGCGATACGCCTCCGGTTCGTAGGGCGCCAAGCGCGCCTCCAATTTGTGTTCGCCGAGATTGGCCGAGGCGAACATAAACGTTTCCTCTTGGAGCGTGACGGTGCTCCGGACCTTCACGATGCCGGCAAGCACCGAGCGTTCGCCAAGAGTGCGCTTGCAGGTGTCGGTGGCTTCGACTTCATACGCGTAGAGATGACCCGTGGCGGGGGCGTCTTCGGCTACCATGAGAATGGCGTGGTTGGCCGCCACCTTGCGCAAATCCACAATATGCGGGCGCACGAGGCGCTCGTAGACAATCGCACCATTTACAAACGCTGGGATGTTGCTGCGGGCCTGCTCAAGCTGCGCTAAAAAGCGTGGTTCGAGATTCACGCCGCTGAGCTCACGGGCCAGCTGAATGACGCGGGCAGCATAGAGCAGATTCTGGACGGTTTCGATGCCGGAGATGTCGTCAAAGAACCACCCACAGCTGGTGAACATGAGAAGAGCGTTTCGCTGCATCTCGAGAAGCTGAAGGGCCTTGACCCGCTCCTCCGCCGTGAGCTCGGCACGCGCATAACGCAAGAAGAAGCGGTCGAGTGCGTCGCGGCTGCGGTTGAGGATCACGTCAATGTAGTTATCGCGGGCAAGCCAGAGATCGGGGAAAAGGGTGGCCCCGCGCTCTTCGTAAATCCGAACAGCCTCGTCGCGCAGCCAGTTCATTGCCGCGCGCAGGGGGGCGCGCCACGTCTGATTCCATCCCGGGTGGCCACCGGTGTTGCAGCCGCAGTCGTAGCTCCAGCGCCCGACGCCGTGCGCGCAGCTCCACGACGTTGCTTCGAAAATCTCGACCTCGTAGCGTGGGGGGAAGTGCTCGAGGAACTCGCCATAGTTGGTGAGAGCGACGCGGTTGGAATGTTCGATGTCGCAAAGGCAGCGGCTGAGCGCCATCTCCCCGAACTTGTGGTGGTGACCGTAGCTTTCGCCATCGGTGGCGATGTGCACGAGCTGGGCGCCGTCGCGATCTGGTGCAAACCCGGACATGAGACGATTCGCGAAGGCGTGTCCATCGAAGAGCAGGCCTTCGAAAGCTACGGCGTGGCTAATGGGGGCATCGTAGAAGAAAATCGAAATAGAGGCTCCGCTCGGGAGGCGGCAGAGATAAGGGCGGGAGGGATCAATGCGGCCGCCGCGGACGTCGGTCCACGAACCGCGGGCGAGGGGACGAACGCGAGCGGCTTGATGGGGCGAGAGGATCGTGAACCGAATGCCATGGCTGGCCATGATGTCCAAAGTCTCGAGGTCCACCGCTGTCTCGGCCAACCACATGCCCTCTGGGCGGCGACCAAAGCGATGCACAAAATCCGCTATGCCCCAGCGCACTTGGGTGATCTTGTCGCGGCGTGAGGCAAGTGGCATGATGAGGTGATTGTAGACCTGCGCCATGGCTGAGCCGTGACCCGAGAAACGGGCGGCGCTTAGTCGGTCGCCCTCGAGAATCGCGAGATAGGTCTCGCGAGCATGCGTCTCAAGCCACGACAGGAGCGTGGGCCCGAAGTTGAAACTGATCCGCTCGTAGTTATTGATGATCCGCTCGATCTTGCCCTGCGAATCGAGAATGCGCGAAGAGGTGTTCGGCGCATAGCATTCCGCGGTGATGCGCTCGTTCCAATCGTGGTAAGGCTGCGCGCTGTCCTGCTGCTCGATTGCTTCGAGCCACGGGTTCTCGCGCGGCGGCTGGTAAAAATGCCCATGGATGCAGATGTAACGATTCGGTTTCACAACAGAGCAAATTAGCTATGGGCGGTGGATGCGGTTGTCTATAGGATAATCGCAACGCGGGGTCCCGCGCCGCGGGGAAACGGAAGAAAATCTCGCGCGAAGGCGCGAAGAACGCGAAGAAATGAAAGGATAAGAATTCGCGCGAAGGACGCGAAGCCGCGAACAAAAGAATAACACTAATCATGCAAATTTCTGAAGGTGTTATTGCAGGGATGGTGGGAGCGCGCGGTGTGGGCAGGTTAGGCTGCGTTCCTTCTCGAGTGCTCCGATTAGCCTTTCTTCTTAATGTTGCTTCTCTTCGCGTTCTTCGCGGCTTCGCGTGAGGTCATTTATGCGCCGCGCTTTTTGTCTCGCGCGAGGGTGAAAGAATCAGTGAAGGCGCTCGTGTGAATTTCTTCGTTTGCGCAGCGCGCAAGGCGGACTCGCCAACGTCTTCCTCTTGACGTGTTTGCGTCGCGTCGTTGGCTTATAGCCATTGAAGTTCCGGCTGGGGAGCACCTAAGTGTCACCATACGCGAAGCCACTGGCACACGAAACACTTGAGAGTGTGGATGCGTGTAGGGTTTCATGCGACAAAGCAGGAAGGTGCCATCATGGAAAACGGTCAACTGACCTGGATCACCAATTTCATTTGGAGCATCGCCGACGACGTGTTGCGCGACCTCTACGTGCGTGGCAAGTACCGAGACGTCATTCTCCCGATGACCGTGATCCGCCGGCTGGATGCGGTGCTGGAGCCCACCAAGCAGGCGGTGCTCGACATGAAAGCTTCGCTCGACAAAGCGGGGATCGTACACCAAGACGCTGCTCTACGACAGGCCGCCGGACAGGCGTTTTACAACACCTCGAAGTTTACCCTGCGCGACCTCAAGGCCCGCGCCAGCCGCCAGCAGCTGGAGGCGGATTTCCGTGCCTACCTGGACGGCTTCTCGCCCAACGTCCAGGAGATCATCGACAACTTCGAGTTCCGCCACCAGATCCCGCGTCTGGCCAAAGCCGACGCCCTGGGCACGCTCATCGAGAAGTTCCTCGACCCGTCCATCAACCTGAGCCCGAACCCCGTCCTGAACAGCGACGGCACCGTCCGGCTGCCCGGCCTCGACAATCACGCCATGGGCACCATCTTCGAGGAGCTGGTGCACCGCTTCAACGAGGAAAACAACGAAGAAGCCGGCGAGCACTGGACCCCGCGCGACGCCGTGAGGCTGATGGCCCGCCTGATCTTCGAGCCGATCGCCGACCAGATCGAATCCGGCACCTACCTGCTCTACGACGGCGCCTGCGGCACCGGCGGGATGCTCACGGTGGCCGAGGAAACCCTGTTGCAACTGGCGAAAGAACGTGGCAAACAGGTCTCAGTGCATCTTTTCGGCCAGGAGATCAATGCCGAGACCTACGCTATCTGCAAAGCCGACCTTTTGCTCAAGGGCGAGGGCGATGCCGCCGACAACATCGTTGGCGGACCGGAGCATTCGACCCTATCCAACGACGCCTTCCCCGGCCGCACCTTCGACTTCATGCTCTCCAATCCGCCCTACGGGAAGAGTTGGAAGAGCGACCTGGAACGCATGGGCGGCAAGGCTGGCATCAAGGACCCGCGCTTTGTCGTCCGGCACCGGGGCGAGGAGCTTTCGCTGATCACCCGCACCAGCGACGGGCAGATGCTGTTCCTGGTGAACATGCTCTCCAAGATGAAGCACGACACCCCGCTCGGCAGTCGCCTCGCCGAGGTGCACAACGGCTCGTCGCTGTTTACGGGGGACGCCGGCCAGGGCGAGATACCGTATATTTGTCAAGCATCACAGGAGGTGTCTATTCATGGCGAATAGACCAATCAACGAAGACGAAGCCGAACTTCTGATCGAAGAGCACCTGCGCGAGCGCGGGTGGAATCTTACTGACTTCACGGTGACCCGTAAACGCTGGCGTGAACACCTGGATGGGGAAGAGGCGGATCGCGTCTTTTTCCATGAAGGTCGCCTCGCGGCGATCTTGGAGGCAAAGAAGCCCGGTAAAGACCTGTGGGCCGCGTTGGAGCAGGCCAAGCGGTACGCACGAACCTACAAGGAAAACACCGGGCACAACGTGCCGCTGATCTTCGCAAGCGATGGCCAAATCTTCCTCCGTCAGAACCTTAAGGCGAACACCCTACCTGAGCGAATCACCCGCTTTCCCACACCAGCCGAGTTTGGCGAGTTCTTCCGCCCCCAGGCGGTAGAACTTCACGGCACCCTGCGTGACTACCAGCGTGTGGCAGTCTCCCAAGTCCTGGCAGCAGTCCAAGCGGGTCGCCGTCGCATGTACCTTCAGATGGCGACAGGCACTGGAAAGACCATCACAGCAGCGGGTGTTATTGCCAAGCTCTGGTCTGTGGGGCTTATCAGGAGGACGCTGTTTCTGGTGGACCGGGATGCGCTGGCGGTTCAAACCGTCAAGAAATTTAAAACGCATCTGGGCGACAACTTCAACATTGAACGGGCGACAGGCGGCAAAGAAGATAAGCACCGCGATGTCCTCGTGACTACCATCCAGCACATGGCCGTGCGAAATAGGTACCAAGAATACGACCCAGCCCACTTCAGCCTGGTCATTTTGGATGAGTGTCACCGGTCCTACTTTGGCGAATGGTTCGGAGTGCTCGACCATTTTGCAAAAGGGGGTGCCATTCTTCTCGGTCTTACCGCTACGCCTGCTGACAAGGAAACTGTCAACACAGACCGATTTTTTACCGATCCAGGTCAGTACCCTGGACCCATCTACCGCTACACGATCCGCCAGGCTGAGACCAATCCCGAGGTGCCGGAGTGGGAGCGACTTGCCCAGTGCATTCACTTCAAGTTCCACACCAATGTTGATCTGGAAGGCGTGCACGACATGGGCTTTGACTTCGAGCCCGAACAGTTGGGTCGTGCAGTGGATGTGCCCCAACGCAACCGGCTAATTGCCGAGAAATACTTTGAAGACATCCTCGGCACGCGGCAGCCCGTCAAAACGATCGTCTTTGCAGCATCCATCGCTCACGCCAAGAACCTGCGCTACGCCCTCATCGAAGAGTACAACCGCCGTAACAACCTGCCGCCCAACGATGCCGCCGCAGAGAAGTTCATTGTGGCGGTGCACAACGAAATGCCGGGGGCGAGAGAGCTGATCGAGGAGTTCCAGAAAATCACAACCCCCGAGGAACGCAAAGCCATTATCGAACAGGCACACAAGGATCCGAACATGGCGCCCCGGCCCATCGTTCTTGTGGGAGTCGGCATGCTGGACACCGGCATAGACGCCCCGGATGTGGAAGTCCTCCTCATGGCACGTCCTACGAAATCTAAGGTGCTCTATGTCCAGATGAAGGGACGTGGCACCCGCAAATGCCGGGATACGGGCAAGGAGTTTTACAAACTGGTGGACTTCGTGGACCTCGCCCGCCTCGAGCCGGTAGTCACCAACGACACGCCGGGCATCGTGGATGAGCCGGTTGAGCAAGATGAAGAGACCCTCGTCCAGCGCGAGCGAGAGCGAACTGGAACTATTGAAAAGGAGCCTTTTGAAGAAAGGTCGCATACCGAGCAGCAGATGGTCATTGCGGATGTACCTGTCCATCTGGTTTTCTCCGAGACCATCTCGCCAGCCGTCTTGGAAGAGCTCCGGCGCCAGGTCGAGGCCCAGCTTAAGGGAGGCATGGAGCGGGAGGGACTGAAGCACCGTTTCGTGCAAACGCTCCTCTGCTGGCATTACTTCAAAGGGGCAACACCCCCGGACCACTCCTTTCTTGCGACCATGGGTTTTGACCTATCCACCCTCCGGGATCTCTACGGCGAGCCCGAGGCTACCCTTGAAGACTTCATCGCGGTGGCTATGGGCGAGGCGGACTTCGAGACTCTCCGGCGTCGCCGCGAGTTCGAAAAATGGGCGCTTGGCAAGAACCTCAAAGCTGCTCAGCGGGAGATGGTGCTCATGGTCCTGGACTTCAAGCGGGCAAATCCGGATATCACACCGGAGCAGCTCCTCAGGAGCCACCTGCTCGATCAGGCCGGCGGACTCCCACGCATCAAGGTGCTCTTCGGTGGATTAGACAAGCTGCTCGCGCTGGCCGATGAAGCCCTCTCCTTAGAAAGTGGAACACTCATTGAGGAGGAAAACTATGGCAATCGCACCTGACTTCAACCAGTTTGGTGAAGAGCTTTGGGAAATCGCCAATGTCTTTCGGGACGATGCGCTCCACGCCACGGAGCGATTAGAAACCTTCAGCCTGTTTCTCTTTCTCAAGCTGTGGGACGAGATGGCCTTGGAACAGGAAGAAGCCCTCGGCCGGCCGCTCAAGGATGAGGAACTGGCTATCCCGAACAAATATCGCTTCCATAAGTGGGCAAACGACCCAGATGGCTATGCCAAACAGAGCGGCTACGAGGACAGCGTGGACTTCTGTCGGCGCATGTTCGATGACCTTGCCACCCGTAAGGTTGTGGACCAGTATGGCAAGGATATTACCTTTGATGTTCGCCGGCTCTTTGGTGGGACCGTGTTTCGGTTGCGGTATACCACCACCATCCGGGCCCTCGTCTCCAAGCTCAACGAGTTGAACCTGCGCGAGATCATGATGCGCGGTGTAGGCGAGTCTGGAGAAAGGTTCGATATCTTCGGCCGCGCCTACGAGTACCTCCTTCAGCAGTTCGGGCAAAACAAAGAGTTTGCCGAGTACTTCACGCCCCGCCACATCGTGGACCGCATGGTCCAGATCATTGACCCCGAGATTGGCGAAACGATCTACGACCCTGCCTGCGGCACCGGCGGCTTCATCGTCCGAGCTTTCGAGTGGGTCAAACGCAAAATCAACCGCAAGAACATCTCCGCTACGGAAAAGGAGCGGCTCCTACGCGCCTTGAAGGAAAAGCACCTCATCGGCGTGGAGCATGTCCCGCTGGTTTTCAAGCTGGCGCTGATGAACATGATCCTGCACAAGGACGGCTCGAGCCAGCTTCAGAACGACGACAGCCTTTCAAACAAGGCGCAGGACATCCACAAGAACAAGTACGATGTGATCCTGGCCAATCCCCCGTTTGGTCCCACCAAGCAGGAGCGGCTGGCGCAGTTTGAATACCACATCAAGCTCTACGAGGCGCTCTTTCTCCAGCACATGATGAACGCTCTTCGCCCCGGCGGGCGCGCTGCGGTGGTGCTGAAGGAAGGCCTGCTTTTCGACTCCAAGAAGATGCTGCGCAACATCAGCCGCAAGCTTGTGGAGCAATTCGAGGTCCTGGCCGTCATCAGCCTGCCCAATGGCGTCTTCAACCCTTACAGTGGAGCGAAGACCAGCATCGTGGTCTTCCGCAAGCCCCTCGGCAGGGACGACGTGCGCACTTCCAAGGTCTGGTTCTATCGGGTGGAGAGCGACGGCCGCGACTTGGGGGCTACGCGGAGACCATTGCCCGATTTTGCGACTGACGGCGACCTGGAGCACATGGTTGCCCTCTGGCCTTATACTTGGCGCCATGAGAAGGGCAGCGGGGTGCGCGCCATCCTCAAGGCAGACGACCTCAAGCAGTTTGAAAGCGCAAAATCCTGGTGGGCGACGATAGAGCAGATACGGAAGACAGATTACAATCTTACCGCAGGCCGCTACTGCCCGCACCAAGCGGAGGCCGTCGAGCACGAAAAGCCGGAGGTGCTCATCAATCGCCTGCTGGAGCTGGAGGAGGAAATCACCAAGGACCTCCAAGACCTTTTGACGCTTGTCACCGTCCCGACAACGCCCGAAGGTCTCAAAGGTGCCGTTCGTTTTAGCTCAGAACCTACGGAGTGATGGGTATGGCTGCGGCGGTTGAGCAACTACAGGAAATTTTAAATGGGCAAGCGGTGCAGAAGCCTAAGGTAGCACTCGATACCTGTTGCGTCCAGTACTACATCAGTAACCCGCCCGTGCAACCTTGGGCCGACTGTCTCGACCCCATTTTTCGAGCTGCACTCGACGGACGCATCGAGCTTTATGTCAGCACCGTCGTCGTCTCCGAACTCCTCGCCCACGTCCATTTTGCCCACCGCAATAAGGGATACGACCCTGAGCGTGATCTCCTCGCGATCTTGAACCGTCATTTCCAGATGCTCGATGTCAACGGCGATGTCGCGCGGGCTGCCGGCCGACTGCGTGGCACTTTCGTTCCTGGCGAAAAGATGTCGCTCAAGACACCTGACGCCCTCATCGGCGCTACAAGCATCGCCAACGGACATACCCTATTCATTACGAACGATGCTCAACTGGCGCAAGCGCTTCCTACTGGTACCCGCATTTACCTGAAGGAGCTCGCCTTCGAATGGCTGGCTAAGCGCTTTCCGGCTACTTGCGTGAATACCAACCGAACAGTAAGGCCAGTTCGGAGCGGTCCGGGGTTGCTGGGCTATCTTTGCGCAGATGCCTCCGAGCTTGGTGCAGTCAAGCTGAACCCTTCCGTGACTTGGAAGCGGATCCTTGCCGACGCGTGGACCACTGCATCAGCGATCAGCGAGCCTTGCGTCTTCTTCGTTCTCACGCGGCGCAACAGCCGAAAAGAGGAGACTGCGGAAGTCCTCTTCTGGCATGAGGGCCTTGAGCAGCAACGCCCCGCGCAGCGCATTGTCAAATACCTTCGTGAGTATCTCGAAGTCCAATACGACCGAGACAATAACAGGTACCTCGCAGCACTCGGCAAGCATGCCTATGGCTTCGTATTCATCTCGCTCAACCGTGAGAGGGCTCGCCAGTCCCAGCCGTGCTTTGCGTCCAAGAGCGACCACCAGCGCGAAACTGACGCCTGGAAGGACTACCTCACTCCCCTCTGGCGCTTTCGTTCGGCGCTCACGTTGCCGGGAACTGCCTGGCTGCTCTGTGAGGACGGTGAAGCCAGATACCTCAAGCCGGCAGAAACGCAGCAATTTCTCGACAAGGCCAACAACGTTCTCGGATGGGAGGGTCGGCGATGAGCACAAGAAGAATGGTGACCGCAATCAAGGGATGGGTTCGCGAGGCAATCTCTAAGGTTGCTGAAGTCAACCCTGTTACTGTGCTCCCTCCCACAGAGCTCGATAATCTGGCCGTACCGTTTTATGAGATGGCAGCAATTGATGAGTACAGTGGCAAGCTTCGAGACGCCGCTATCGTGCCTCTGAGAGACTGCCGCACGGGCAAGACAAAATTCCAGAATGGTGATGTTCTCTTTGCGAAGATCACGCCCTGCGTACAGAATCGCAAATCTGCCCTGGTCAATGGCCTTCCTGGAAACTTTGCATGCGGTTCATCGGAGTTTTATGTTTTGCGGCCTGGCAAGCGTGTCATGCCCGAGTACCTGTTCTACTTCATCCGGCAAGATCCGGTTATCCACGCCGCCGTGGAAAGCTTCATCGGTACGTCTGGACGCCAAAGGGTTCCAAGAACTTTTTGGGATCGTCTTGAAATTCCTCTTCCGCCGCTCCCCGTGCAGGAGCGGATCGTGCAGATCCTGCAGAAGGCGGACGAGATCCGCCAGAAGCGCAAGCAGGCGCTGGAGCTGGCGGAGGCCATCCGGAGAACGGTCTTCTACGATATGTTCGGGGATGTGAATCCAAATTCGGGCCGCTGGCCTACAGGTCCTTTAAACGACCTTCTGAATCCAGAAATCGAGCGGGTCAATCCGGCAAAAGCATTTCCAAACCAGGAATTCACATATATCGAAATCGCTGGCATTCGCGACTTTCGGATTGCCGAAACAAATCGGCTTTTGGGAAGAGATGCTCCTTCTCGGGCGCGGCAGGTCGTTCGAGCTGGGGATATTCTGTATTCAATGACTCGCCCCAATCTCCGAAATATTGCGGCGGTTCCAGAGGAGCTTGACGGTGCGATTTGTACAACGGGGTTTGCTGTGCTTCGGCCCAGGATGCCACAAGATGGCCCTTTCATATTTGAAATCGTCAAGAGCGACTATTTCACACAGGCGATGAGCCAACTTGCAGCATCAAAATCTCTTTATCCAGCAGTGGATGAACCAACAATTCGGCATTTTCAGGTGATTCATCCGCCGGCTCCTCTTCGTACTCACTTTGGTTCGGTTGCGAATCAACTCGATAGCACTGCCACCGAGCTAAGAACAAGTCTTCTAGTCGCCGAGCGAACTTTCGCAAGCCTCCTCTCCCGCGCCTTCACCGGCGAGCTCACGGCTGAGTGGGAGGAGGCCAACGCGGAATGGATTGCCCAGCAACAAGAACTCCATGAACGCCTGCCGCAGTTGCTTATCCTCGCCCTGCTGGCGGAGAAGGCCAAACGCGCAAGCCGGACCGCTGCGGTGGTGCTGGTGACCGCGCTGATGAAATATGTCTTCCTTCTCCAGATGGAAGGGAGCGCCAGCCGTCGCCGACTCTATCACTTCGTTCCCTACCACTACGGCCCCTTTGCCAAGGAGCTCTACAGCGATCTCGAAAAACTGCAAGAAGAGGGACTGGTGCGCGTGGACAACGATGCCGAGGAGGAGAAGACAAAGATCACATTGACCGACCCGGCCAGGATTGACGCGGCGCTTGCCGTGCTGCCGGACGAGCTCAAGCAAGATGTCGCGACCATCATCGAAACCTACGGCGATCTCGACCACAACGCCTTGTTAAACGCGGTCTATGAGAAGTATCCCACTTATGCCCGCAAGAGCCGGCTGAAGCAAAAGGGGCGAAGTTCCAAATGAAAGCACGCTCCCGCGAACTGCTCGATCGCGCTATTGCTGCCATGGTGGCGGCGATTGACGTGTACAACAAACCCGACTTTGCCTATCGCGCCGAGTCGTTCACCATCCTGGCGCTCAACGCCTGGGAGCTCCTGCTCAAAGCGCGGTGGCTTGCCCTGCATCGCAATCGCCTAAGCAGTTTGTATGTTCGGCAAGGAAAGGCCGATACAAGCCTTCCACGCTACAAGCGGGCTCGCTCCGGGAATCCCATGACCCACAGCCTCGATTACCTGGCCAAAAAACTTACCGAACAGAGACAGCTTGACGAAAACGCCCGGCGCAACCTCGAAGCCCTATGCGAGCTTCGGGATACCGCGGTTCATTTCTACCATCGTAGCCCCGAGCTGAACGAGCGCGTCCAGGAAATAGGCATGGCTTGTTTAAAGAACTTTGTTGCCGCGGTACAGGACTGGTTTCAAGAAGACCTTTCGCGGTTCAATTTCTACCTCATGCCATTGTCGTTTGTGGCGCCCCCGCCAAGCCTTGAAGCCATTCAGCTAAACCGCCAAGAGAAAAGCTTTCTGGCGTTTCTCGACCGCCTTACACCTGAGCAGGAAGACCCAGCAGCGCGCTATTCGGTGGCTGTGAACGTGGAAGTGCGATTCGTCCGCTCCAAGGCAGCATCCGCCCCCTCCGTTCGGGTCACGAATGATCCCAATGCGCCGGCAGTACGCTTGTCCGAAGAGCAGATCCGCGAGCGCTATCCATGGGACTACAAAGAACTGACAAACCGGTGCCGCCAGCGTTATTCTGACTTTAAGGTCGACCAGAAGTATCACCAACTACGAAAGAGTCTCGAGTCCGACAGACGCTTTGCTCATGAGCGCCGGCTTGATCCTGAGAAGCCGCGGCCCAAGAAAATATTCTACGCCCCTGCGATCCTGGAGCAGTTCGACAAGCACTATCACCGGAGACAGTGAGTTGCTGCGGTCTCTGCATGGCCGACGAGGGCAAGCAGGCCCCTGCCCAAACAGTGAACGGAAGAACGGGCAAATGGCCGTCATTCTTCCATTCCGCCGGCAGCGGCAAGTCCAACTCCATCGCCTGGCTGGCCCACCGGCTGATCGGTCTCGCGAAGGACGGAAGACCCGTTTTCGATTCCATTATCGTGGTGACCGACCGGCGCATCCTGGACCAGCAGATCCGGGACACGGTCAAGCAGTTTGCCCAGGTGAGCGCCACGGTGGGGCACGCCGAGCATTCCGGCGACCTGCGGCGATTCATCGAGAGCGGCAAGAAGATCATCATCACGACGCTTCAGAAGTTCCCGTTCATCCTCGACGAAATCGGCAACGAGCATCGCGGACGCCGTTTCGCGATCATCATCGACGAGGCGCATTCGAGTCAGGGTGGCCGCACCTCGGCCAAGATGAGCATGGCCTTGTCGGAAGCCGGTGCTGAGGACGAAGACGAGACCTTCGAAGACCGGATCAACCGGCTCATGGAGGCCCGGAAGCTTTTGCCGAACGCCAGCTACTTCGCCTTCACCGCCACCCCTAAGAACAAAACGTTGGAGATGTTTGGTGAACCCGACCCGCAGCCCGACGGGACGGTAAAGCATCGTCCATTTCATACTTACACCATGAAACAGGCCATTCAGGAAGGGTTCATCCTGGATGTGCTGGCCAACTACACGCCGGTGAAGAGCTACTATAAGCTCATCAAGACCATCGAGGACGACCCCGAATTCGACGTCAAAAAGGCGCAGAAGAAGCTGCGCCGCTTCGTCGAGGGGCACGAGTACGCCATCCGGCTCAAGGCCGAGATCATGGTGGACCACTTTCATGAGCAGGTGATCGCGAAAGGCAAGATCGGCGGCCAGGCGCGGGCCATGGTGGTGACCGGCAGCATCGAGCGAGCTATTCAGTACTTCCATGCCTTTAAGGCGTACCTTGCCGAGCGCAAAAGCCCCTATCGGGCGATTGTGGCCTTCTCGGGTGAGCACGAGTATGGCGGTCAACAGGTCACCGAGGCCAGCCTTAACGGCTTTCCCTCGAACCAGATCGCCGACAAGATCCGGGAGGACCCGTATCGGTTTTTGATCTGCGCCGACAAGTTCCAGACCGGCTATGACGAGCCGCTCCTGCACACAATGTACGTGGACAAGGTGCTCTCCGGGGTCAAGGCGGTGCAGACACTTTCGCGCCTCAATCGCGCTCACCCCCAGAAGCACGACACCTTCGTCCTCGATTTCGTCAACGACCCGGAGACGATCCGAAAGGCCTTCGAGCCCTACTACCGGACGACCATCCTCGCCGACGAGACCGACCCGAATAAGCTGCACGACCTTAAGGCCGACCTTGACGGCTACCAGGTGTACGCGCCTGAGCAAGTTGATGAACTGGTGCGGCTCTACCTGAGCGGGGCCGACCGCGACCAGCTCGACCCGATCCTCGACGCCTGCGTCGCCACCTACATGGAGCATCTCGACGAGGACGGTCAGGTCGACTTCAAGGGCAAAGCCAAGGCGTTCCTGCGAACCTATAACTTTCTCTCTTCGGTCCTCCCCTATACCAACGCCGAGTGGGAGACGCTGTCGATCTTCCTCGAGTTTCTGGTGCCCAAGCTGCCGGCGCCGAAAGAGGAAGACCTCTCAAAGGGCATCCTCGAGGCGATCGATATGGATAGCTACCGGGTCGAAAAGCAGGCGACTATGAGGATCGCGCTTTCCGATGCCGATGCCGAGATCGAACCGGTACCTACCGTGGGAGGCGCACACAAGGCCGAGCCCGAGCTCGACCGCCTTTCGAATATCATTAGGACGTTTAATGACTTATTTGGCAACATTCCTTGGACCGATGCCGATCGGGTGCGCAAGTTGATCACCGAAGAGATTCCCTCACGCGTCGCGGCTGACACGGCCTACGAAAACGCCCGCAAGAATTCTGATAAGCAAAACGCTCGCGTCGAGCACGACAAGGCGTTACTGCGGGTAATGACTGCGTTGCTCAAGGATGACACCGAGCTATTCAAGCAGTTCAGCGACAACGAGTCATTTCGTCGTTGGTTGAGTGATGCAGTGTTTCAACTGACGTACTATGCGCCACCGGTCTCGAACGAATTCATTTCTCCAGGGCAAGGGGGAAGGGGGAGTTGCGTGAGCCCCAATTCTCCCATCTGCGTGCCGGTGCGTGGGGGGCGTTAGTCTTTCCAGAGTTCCTCGATGAGCTCGAGGAGGGCTTTTTCATTCGGGGGAACTTCGCGGTCGGATTTTGCGACGAAGCGTAGGATTTCCTTGGCGCCGGACATTTGCTCCGGCGTGAGCGACTTCTTGAGACTCGCAAGCGAGAACGCGATGACGTCAGCCAGACTGGTTTCACGGATGGCACTTTCGGCGTTTTCGGTGAGGGCTTGGATGTCCTCCGGCGAGAGTCCCAAGCCGAACCCAAGGCGGGTCAAGGTTTCGCCCTCTTTCTGGCTCACCGCGCCGTCGGCCCACGTCAGGCACAGAGCGAGGCAAAACAAATGGTAAATTTGGTCGGGGGTAAACTGCAGGAGTTTCACTAATTTGCGGGTGGTGTTGTCCACGGGTCTCTCTCCGATGGCGTTCGTGTTCTCGCGGTGCCGAGCGATAAGATCGTGCTTTCCGAACCTCGTCGCTTCTCCGGTGCGGGGCGGGAGTGACCCCAATAGACCCATCGCGCTTTAGTGGGGTCTCCGGCAACTCGGCTGGGGAAAGGCGATCCCTGACCACGACACCTTTTTCCGTTCTGTGAGTATATTCTTGCCAACGAAGATGCGGACGCAAGCCGAAAGCATGCGCGACGTGGGGGAGTCCTTGGCGTTCGGGGGATTGAGGCTTTTCTTGGGGACCGAGCTTCGACACATAATCGGCGACGTCATGCACGGAAGTGGGGTGTGAGATTGACCGAGCCCCTTGATGCGCGGTACCGGTCGCCCCAGCGGTGAAGGGAGAAACGGAGATCGGGCGGCGGTGGCAGTGGTGGGATCTGGGGGAGTGGGTGAAGATTCGCCCAGGGGTTTTGTAGGGGATGAACGGCGGACGCTTCAGGAGGCTGGTGCAGGATGAGCCAAGGTGAAGCGTGCCAAGTTGCTCTGTGGCAATCCCAAGTCGTGCGGGGCCGGGGTGCGCGGCGCCCAGCGACGGGCGTTGGTGGCCTGCACGGGTGTGGGAGCGATCCTCTGGATGGAAAGGAGGGATTTTGCGGATGAGTGTCGTAGTTGTGGAACAAAACGAGCCGATCGATAAGGCTCTGAAGCGCTTCAAAAAGGAGTGCCAGAAAGCTGGCATTCTTTCAGAGCTTCGTCGGCGCGAGCATTACGAGAAGCCCAGCGTGCGACGTCGGCGCAAAATCGAGGCAGCGCGGCGCAAGGCGCGTCGGCGCGAATTGAAACTGCGCAAGAAACTGGAAAGCTATTGATCCCTCCATTTCTTTCCAGAGCTGGAAACTGGATCAACGACTGAAACGCAATTCCCACGGCTGGATGGGGTTCACCCCTTCCAGCCGTTTGTGTTTGGTGACAAGGTCTGCTCGAAATTCCTGCAAGCACCGCGGATGCCCCGCACGAAGGCCGCGAAGCCGCGAAGAAGGCCTCACGCGAAGGACGCGAAGCCGCGAAGATAAAGATAAAGGTCGTGGCAAAAGTTGCTTAAGGCGCCGCCTCTACAGCGGAACGGATGTATCGGGTGGGCAACGGAGGCCTCTCTCCGCCTTCACTTGCTTTTCTCAGTGTTTTCTTAATAGCCTTCCCTTCGTGTTCTTCGCGTCTTCGCGCGAGGCAGTGTCTTCCAGTAACTTCATTTTCTCACGCGAAGGCCGCGAAGCCGCGAAGAAGGAAGATAAATACAATCGTATTTTCGAGCGACGTTTGGAGCAGAGCGCTTATGTTTAGGAGAAGGGCATCCCGAGAACCTCTCCTACTATTTCTTGCTTCCTAAGTTTTTCTCTTCGCGTTCTTCGCGTCTTCGCGCGATAACAATAACCTCTTTTGCATGAGCGAAGGTGGGCTGCGCTCAGCCTTCGCCGATGAGGAAGCCGGCGGCGACGACGAGGAGGCCGCCGAAGACCACCTGCACGAGCGAGCGGCTGAAGGGGGTCGCCATCCAGCGATAACGGATATAGGCGATGGCGAAGAGCTCGACGATGACCACAATGACCGCTAACCACATGGCGATCGTCAGGTTCTTGAGCAGGAAGGGCAGGGCGTGGCCGATGCCCCCAAGGAACGTCATGAAGCCGGTGATGAGGCCGCGCATCAACGGCCGGCCGCGTCCGGTCAGCGCGCCGTCGTCGCTAAGTCCTTCCGCGAACCCCATGCTGATGCCCGCTCCGACACTTGCCGCGGTGCCGACAAGGAACGTCTCCCACGGGCTTTTCGTAGCGATGGCCGCCGCAAAGAGAGGGGCGAGGGTGGAGACGCTCCCATCCATGAGCCCGACGAGCGCGGGTTGAATGACCTGCAGGACAAAGAGCTGACGCTCCGTGTGGCGGGGCGACACGGCGACGTGCTTGACGGCGGCGGTCACCTCGATGGCCTTGGCCTCGTGCGCGCGCTCCACCTCGGCGAGGTCGGCGAAGAGGGCACGCATCTCGGCGTCGGTCGTGCGCTCGGCTGCGCGCTCGTAGAAGCGTTGGGTCTCCAGCTCCATGAGCGCGATCTTCTCGGCGATTTCCTCGGGGGTAAGCCCCTCGGGGGGGAGTGGTGGACGATCCACAAAGCCGATGACGTCCTCACGGCGGATAAGTGGGATCTCGTCGCCGAATTTTTTGCGGAAGAGCTCGAGGAGCGAACGTCGGTGTTGCTCCTCCTCCGCCCGCAATTCGTCGAGCTGGCGAGCGAAGTCGGGGTGCGTGGCGCGCACTTGGCGCGCAAACTCTTGAATGATGCGGGCGTCTTCTTCTTCGAGGGCAATGGCAAGAGCTAAAACTTCTGGGGTACTGAGTGAGGCAAACGATCGTTTCATAGGGTAAAATCCTTTTCGTAGGACATGCGTTGCAAGTGCCTCTGCTGAGGAGGCCGTCTCGAGCCTATGGGCGCAATTACTAAAAACGCATGTCAAATTTTCTACAGCGGTCCATAACTTCTCATTGCTTTTTGTCATGGAACTTGGACAATTAATGAGTTTCGGCAACTTGCGGAGGTCACGCGCGTGAAGTTTTATTTTCGCCTTTTGTCCGTAGTGGCGATCGTGGCGTTGGTGCTGTGGTATTTGCACGAAAATGCCCCAGCGCCGTCGTCGAGTGGCCCCGGTGCGGAATCGGGTGCGGTGGCCACGTCGGTGCCGGAGTCTCCTACCCCCCTGCCCACCGTTGCGGTTTCGCCAAGCGTTCCACCGTCCGCGATGACGCCGATTCCGACTCCCTATCAAGTGGATTCTGCCCGTCCTGTGATCCAGATGTGTGCGCAGCGTGCGGGTGTCACTCTCGTTCACTTTTCGCGCGAAGGCGGATGGCTCCGCGTCGTAGTGCAGGGGCGTAGCCACAACTCGGTCGTTTCGGATTTTTTGGATGAGCTTAGGCGTGCGGGGATGCGCGACCTCGACCTCAAACAGCAAACGTACCGTCAGTTTGTGGACCGTCAGGGTCAGCTTGTATTTGAAGGGGGGTATCGGGTCCGGTTTTAGTTTCCGAGTACGTGAAATATACTACGCAAGTTAGCTCACAGGTTGAAGTGCTGAGCTACGCCGAGAGAATCCGCGAGTAGCCAGAGATGTATTCAACTTCTTTTCCAAACGAAAGGATCGTTCCCATGAAACGAGGATGGCGTTTTTTGAAACGAAGAGGTTGGGCAATGTCGAAGGCGCTTGTGCGTCAAGCCCTAATTCCTTCGATTTTTGCCGTTGGGTTGGGCTTTGGGATGGTTGGGGGTGCGGCACATGCGCAAGCTCCGGCCAAGGGCGCGAAACAGGTGGTTGTGGGAGCGCCTGTGAGTTACTACGACGAGGATCGGCGAGTGGATTTGGTTGTGGCGCTCGATGAGTTGGCGGTGGAATTGCCAGCAGGTGTTGCGCCCTCCGATTTGGGCAAAGCGCGAGGCGTCCGAGCGGTGGACTCGCTCGGCGGCCCCCGCAGTGCGCGCGTGAAGCTGGAGGCGCAGCAACCGGATCGGGCAGCACTGGAGGCGCGTGCGCGCGAGTTGCGCGGGGCAATGGCGGGCGCACAAGTGCGTGCCGTGCTCTACCCGCCGACAGCGGTGGAGCGTAAGCCTGAGCAAGCAATTCAACTGACGAACCGCTTGGCGGTACGCCTGCGTGAAGGGGGCGACATCAAGCAGGTGGCGGCGGCGTTGGGACTACGCGCTGTCGAGAAGGTTTCCTATAGCCCGAACACATACATTCTTGAGGCACAAGGCGAGGGATTGTTCGAGGCACTGGACGCGGCCAACACGATTCATTCGTGGGGCATCGCTGAGTTTGCGACGCCGCTTGTGCTAAAGAAACAGACGAAGAAGCTCATTCCTAACGACCCTTTGTTCGGCCGGCAGTGGCACCTTCGCAACACGGGAAGCAACCCCGGCGTGACGGGGCTGACGGCCGGCAATGACGTAAATGTGGTCGGGGTTTGGGACACGTATCAAGGCTCTGGGATCAATCTTGCGATCGTGGACGATGGGTTGCAGGTGGGTCACCCCGATCTGTCGGCCAACGCCCGGACGGACATCGACATTGATATCAACTACAGTGACAACGACCCAAGCCCGGACATCGCAGGCGATGACCACGGCACGGCGTGCGCAGGAGTGGCCGGCGCGCGGGGCAACAATTCCGTCGGCGTGAGTGGGGCTGCGCCACAGGTGGGACTCGTGGGCGTGCGCCTGATTTCGGCAGCTGCCACAGACGCTCAGGAAGCTCAGGGGCTGACGCATCAGCTTACGGCATCGAATCCGGCGGACCGCGTGAGCATCTACTCGAATTCGTGGGGGCCATCGGATGACGGGGCAACACTTGAGGGACCGGGCTCGCTGGCACGTGCGGCCTTGCAGAACGGCGTGACGAACGGCCGCGGCGGTAAGGGGGCACTCTATACGTGGGCTGGCGGGAACGGCGGTAGCTCGGACAACGCCAACTACGATGGGTATGCGAACAGTCGCTACACGATCGCCGTGGGGGCAAGTGGCGGAAGTGGTGAGCAATCCAGCTACAGCGAGTCGGGCGCCTGCCTTGTGGTGAATGCGCCATCGAGTTACTCAGGCGGCGGAATCACAACGGTGGATCGCTCGGGAAGCGCTGGGTACGAGGACCCGCCGGGGGACTACACGTATACGTTCGGTGGGACTTCGTCCGCGACGCCGCTGGCGGCGGGATGCATCGCCCTCATGCTGCAAGCCAACCCGAATCTTGGTTGGCGTGACGTGATGGATATTCTCATCCGCACCGCGACGAAAAACCAACCCTCGGACAGTGGATGGGCCACCAATGGGGCGGGTTTGAGCTTCAACCACAAGTTCGGCTTTGGGCGGGTAGATGCTGGCGCGGCGGTGACGTCTGCGCTTAGCCGCACGACAATGTTTCCGGCTGAAGCGACCCCGCTCACCGGCGGGGAAACCCTGACGACGCCACTCACGATTCCGGACAACAACGCGACAGGAATTACCCGCACGACGACGATCTCTGGGCCGGCGAACTTCAAGGTCGAATCTGTTGAGCTCAAAGTGAACATCACCCACACTTGGCGCGGGGATCTGGAGTTCTTCCTGACGGCGCCTTCGGGGATGGTGTCGCAGATCGCGCGCCGCAGCAGCGACAGCGGCGACAATCTTAGCAACTGGACGTTTACGAGCTTTGCGCACTGGGGCGAAAACCCGAACGGCACATGGTCGTTCAAGGTGGCGGATCGCGCCTCCAGCGACGTCGGGACGTTGAGCTCGTGGACACTGACAATTTACGGTCACTTGGAACCAGCAGCGAGTGTCGGCGACTGGATGCTGTTTGAATGAGACAGGGTGGGAGACGCAGCGCGCAGCGTACGCAGACTTTCGTCCCTCGCAGGAAGTCGGTTCGAGCCAACTTAATGTGTCGCTTCTTATTCTGAGCGGCGAAAAGGAAAAGTTGGGCGAGTTTCGATCCTATGTCGGAACTCGCCCTTGTCGTTTGCTCTGCCGTGATGGGCTTCCAGACTGGTGAGGGCCTGTCACGTCGCTGCGCGGGAGAGGTCCCCGTGGTTGCGGGTCCTTTGAGGGGCCGAAAGTCTTATTTTCCCAAACGACTCCACCGAAGAGGCATCCATGATTTAGCGCGCGGCTGCCGCCTTGATCATCGTCAGCAACATCACGACAGGTGTCTTAGCGTGAATGCTGTGCGGAGTGTTTGCTGGCATGTAGAACCACGCGCCAGTCCGGGCGTCGTATTTTTCGGTGCCAATGGTCACCTCTGCCTCGCCCTCGAGAAAGTGCATGATAGCCGGAACCGAAGCGGTGTGCTCGGAAAGTTCTTGGCCGGGAGCAAATCCAAAAATCACGACCTTCACGGCCTCATCGTGCGCGAGAGTGCGGCTCAAAGTCCCATCCTTGGGAACCTCCACTTCTTTCACGATGTTAGGGATAGACGTTGTCTGAACCATGCTCATAAGAAAAGGCTCCTTTCCTGAGCTTAGAAATTCCGTTCATCCTCCAGAGCAATCGCCCGTGGAAAGAGGATGTCATCTTCCTCTCGGATGTGTTGGTAGAGATCCGCCTCAAGGCGCTTGAGTGCAGCCGCTGTGCCACGAACAAGGAGCGAGAGCGTTTCGGGCGGCGGCAGTTGGTCGAGTGAGTCACGGATCGTGCGCAAGGCGTTCTTGGCGGACTCGTGTTCCATCATCATCACGCCAACGGGGTTGCGTAGAGAGCCACAATGAAAGGCAACGGGGCCAGTGGCGTGTTCGAGCTCGCGAATCATGGGAAAGAGAATTTGCTCCTCTTTCATGAGATGCATTTCGATCTCGGCTTTGAGCGAAACAAATGCTTCAAGTGCGGTGCGCAGAGGCAGGGCAATCGGTGATGGCTCGCGGTTGATGGCGCGATGCAGTAGCGTCTGAAGCCGCGGCAACTCAAGCCGGAGATAGGTGTGATGAACCGACTCGATGTGTTGGATCAATTCGCTGTAGCCAACGGTCTGCCAACAAACGTCGCACGGAGTTGTGTGCGCGTTGCGCACGCTCTCCCACTGATTGGGGTCTACGGCAAGTTCCTCATAAATCTCGCGCAGAGGGCGATTCGCGTCGAGCGACGGGTCCACTCCAAGAGCAAGAAGCGCAAGGCGATCGGCCGCGTCCGCGGGCAAAGCAGAGAAGGGGTGGTTTAGTTCGGGCGCGCTCATCGAGATGTTCTCCTATGCTGAAAGGTTGGTGCAGTACCGTCTGTCGGGAGCATAAACTTGCAGCGCGAGCGCAAGCCGCTGTTTTTTGCCGGACCCGGCTGCGAGAGGAAATCGGCAAGTGACCAGCGTCGCAAGATGCGACGAATGGCACGATCAATTTCGTCCATGGCTTGGTGGAACGCGCAGGTTTTCGGCAGATCTTCTGGAGGAACTTGATCGCAGTAGTCACCGCGAAGTACACCTTGGCATGCCTCGAAGACATCGAGCAGAGTGATCGCGCGTGGGGAACGAGCCAGGCGCACCCCTCCGAGTGGCCCGCGTTGGGACCGCAAGATATCCGCTTTGACGAGCTGATTGAGGATCTTCGCCATGTAGGTCGGACTTGCACCAAGCACGGTTGCAATTTGCCGCGGGGGAATAAACTGCGTAGTCGATTGCCCTGCAAGGTAGAGTAGGGCGCGAAGAGCGTTTTCTGTCGTCTGGGTTAGCATCCTATAAATATAAACACTATCCGAAATATCCGAATTCAAATGTTTTTGCGGGTACATCACGTGTAGTGGCATAAAAGTACGTGAAAAAACGGAAATAGGCTTAGTTGGTTGGGGAAGGCGGCAACCCAGCGAGGGCATTTCGTGATGAGCCCGAGAATGACGTACATGGTGGAATTTGTTTCAGGAGACGCGAAACTTTTTGCGGCAGGAGAGGAGGAGGGAATTCGTTGACCTGCCTGTGGCTGGAAAAGGGTTAGATCGCTATTTCAAATAACTTCTACAAAAGAACATTTTGGCACCCGGGGCAAGGCTTACCCGGTGTTATTTCTTCTTTGCTGCGGTCTTCTTTGCAGCCGGCTTTGCGGCCTTTTTGGTGGTGGCCTTCTTGGCGGCTGGCTTCTTGGCGGTTGCCATGCTTCTCACCTCTTTTCTTTTAGAGTTTACCACTTCTGATGCGACGATAATTTTCATAATTTCTGCTGGGTGTCAAAAGAAAAGATACAAAAAAGTGTTTGTGTGACGACAGCGGTTGCTACAATAGTCTTCGCAACAAAGCCGCGACGCGAAATGTGAGAGAAACTGCTACCGACGAAGCGATGAGCACAACTGCACGCAGAGAAGTCACAATTCTAAATAATGCTGGGCTTCACCTTCGGCCAGCAGCTGCATTTGTCCAAGCCGCTAACAAGTTCAAAAACACAGATGTTTATGTCATTAGCGACGAGAAGCGCGTGAACGGCAAAAGCATCATGGGGTTGGTGATGTTGGCTGCCGGCAAAGGCACGAAACTCACCATTGAGTGTGTGGGCGATCAAAGCGAGGAGGCGGCGGACACGCTGGCGCAGCTCATCGAAAACCATTTTGGCATGGATACGTGAGGGAGTCGAATTCGATGAAGGGATTGGTCGCAATCATCTTGGCTGCCGGGCAAGGCACTCGCATGTACTCGGGATTGCCGAAGGTGCTGCACAATGTCGCTGGGCAGCCGATGCTGGATCATGTGCTTGAGGCGGTTCAGGCGCTCGAGCCAGACAAGATTTTTGTGGTGACCGGTTTCATGGCGGAAATGGTGCGTGAGCACGTTGGCAAGCGCGCCATCTGCGTGAATCAGGCGCGGCGTCTCGGAACTGCGCACGCCGTACGGCAGGTGGTTCCCTATCTTGAGGATTTCAAGGGCGATGTTCTCATCACGGTGGGCGATACTCCGCTGATTCGCACCGAAACCCTGCGGGAATTGGTGAAGCGCCGGCGCGCTCACCAAGTGGCCGTGACGGTGCTCACGACGGAGCTGGAGAATCCCACAGGTTACGGGCGCATCGTGCGCAACCGCGATGGAACCGTGCGCAAAATCGTGGAGGAAAAGGACACCAACATCTACGAAGCGGCCATCAAGGAGATCAACACAGGCATCTACGTATTCGACTGCCAAAAGCTGATCCGAGCTTTGGCGCGCGTGCGCAACAACAACGCGCAGCATGAGTATTACCTGACCGACACAATCGAGATCCTCGGCAAAATGGGGGAAGAAGTGGAGGCAATGGTTGCCGAAGACCCCACGGAAACGCTCGGTGTCAACTCGCGCGCGGATCTTGCAAAGGCCGAGAGTATCTTGCGGCGGCGCATCGCTTACGCGGTGATGGAGCAAGGGGTCACGGTAATTGATCCTGCGACCACGTACATTGATAAGCAGGTGCGCATCGGCAAGGATTCGATCATTCACCCCTTCACGATGCTCACCGGCAAGGTGGAGATCGGCGAGCAGTGCGAAATCGGTCCGCATGTGCATGTCGCCGACAGCCGCATTGGTCACAGTGCGCATTTACGGTTCTGCTCGATCACGCAAGCCGAGCTGGGCAATCACGTGACTGTAGGTCCTTACGCGCTTATCCGCCCGGGGTCTCGCATTGCGGATCACACGCACATTGGGACGTTTGTGGAAGTCACGCGCAGTGACATAGGGGAAGGCTGCGACATTCTGCACCTGAGCTACATTGCGGATGCGACGATTGGCAATGGCGTCTCGATCGGTACGGGAAGCGTGACGGTCAACTTTGATGGCAAGACCAAGCGGCGCACAGTGATTGGCGATAACGTATTCCTCGGCAGCAACACGCAACTTGTGGCCCCAGTGACGGTTGAGGCAGGCGCACGGTTTGCCCACAGCGCGACGCTGACGGGTCACGTTGCGAGCAATTCGTCGCAAGAGTCCTCTTCGAGTGCCCAGCGTGAGGCTAAAGCCGCGCGCCGCGCATCCGCGGCCGCAAAGGCTATCCCGAAAAAAAGCGCAAAGAAGAAACGCCCCAACAAATAAGGGCAGTCTCCCAGTAGAATCGGTGGCGCAGCGAAATGCTCACGTCTTGTGTTGCTGGGGCGCGTGACTCACATCCCACCGGATCGGCTGGAACGCCCTGTCCTCGAAGTTGCCCTGACGTGGGGCGTTTCAAGGTTCAGTGCATCTCATCCTGCAACGCGAGTTGCTGCCCCAAGACGACTGCGGGGGCGCGATCCTCTGCGAGTTTTGCCAGCAAGTGGGCACTCGTGCGCATTCCACGTACAAAATCCTCGAGGCGGAATTTCTCGTTCGGGCTGTGGATGCGGTCGTCGGGTAGCCCGAAGCCAAGGAGCAGGCACGGCATGGCAAGGTCGCGCACGAAGCGCGTCACGATGGAAATTGAGCCGCCTTCGCGGATGAACACGGGAGCACGACCAAACCCCGCTTCGAGAGCTTGCACGGCGGCCTTTACCCACTTGCTGTCGGTGGGGATGCTGACAGCCGGTGTGCCGTGGCCCGCCCGCCAGTGGAGCTCAGCGTAGGGCGGGCACAGAGCTTGGACGCGCCGGCGAACTGCCTCGATCACTTTGGCAGGGTCTTGGTTCGGGACGAGACGCGCGCTGCATTTTGCCAGGGCGCGGGCGGGCACAATGCCCTTGTGGCCTTGGCCTTGATAGCCGCCGCTGATGCCCACGAATTCCAAGGTAGGGCGACTCCACAGGCGTTCAAGGATCGAGCGATCGGATTCACCCCACGTGGCCTTTGCACCGGCGGTCGCCAAGAACTCCTGTTCGCAGAAAGGCAGTGCTTTCCACGAAGCCTTTTCTTCGTCGGAGGGCTCCGCGACATCGTCGTAGAAGCCGGGCACATCCACACGGCCATCGGGGGTGTGTAAGGCCGTTAGCAGACGCGTCAGTACCTCGATGGCATTGGGGACAGCGCCACCGAAAGAACCGGAGTGCAGGTCGCTCGAGGCCGTCTGGATTTCAATTTCGAAGGCAGCGATCCCGCGGAGCCCCGTGCAGATGGAGGGCAGGTCGGGGCCGAACTGCGCGGTGTCCGAAATGACGACGACGTCTGCTGCCACAAGCTCGCGATTTGCCTCGAGCCATTTGGGTAGATTCGGGCTCCCGATTTCTTCTTCGCCCTCGATGAGAAACTTTACGTTGATCGGCAGCGCGCCTGTTGTGGCAAGCCACGCGTGTACGGCTTTGACGTGGGTAAAGACCTGCCCCTTGTCGTCGCTGGTGCCGCGCCCCACCATATTGCCGTCGCGAATCGTGGGCTCGAACGGTGGCGAGGTCCACTCTTCCAGAGGCTCCACCGGTTGCACGTCGTAGTGGCCGTAGACGAGCACGGTGGGGGCGCCGACCGGAGCTTTACACCACTGCGCGAAAACGACGGGATGCCCATCCGTCTCGTGAATTGCTGCGTCGAGCCCGATGGCCTTGAAGTGAGCGCAGAGCCACTCTGCAGCCCGGCGAATGTCGGGTTTGTGCTCGCTGAGATTGCTGATGGATGGGATCTTCAAAAAATCGAACAGGTCATGGAGGATCTGCTCGCGATGGTCTTCGAAAAATTGCAGCACTTTGTCCATGAGCCCACGCTGCTGCGCGGTGGACAAAGAGTTCAACTATTTTTGCGGCGCAGGACTCGTCCGGCACGCTGACCGGTGAGGCGTCCCTCGGCCACCGTGAGGACCCCATTCACAAAGACGTGGGAAATGCCCGAAGCGAGCTTGGGGGGACGGCCGAATTCGGAGTTGTCGGAAACGGTTTCGGGATCAAAGAGCACGAGGTCGGCGAAATAATGGGGTGCAATGCGGCCGCGCTCGTGCAACCCGAAAGTGTCCGCTGCGAGGCTGGTCATCTTGCGCACGGCTTCCTCGAGACTTAGCAGGTGTTTTTCGCGCACGAAGCGCTGGAGAAATCGGGGAAAGGCACCGAAACCGCGTGGGTGTGGGACGTAGGTTTCTGCAAACTTTGCTCCCAAGCTTCGCGCGTCCGTGCACACCATGCACCACGGATGGGTGAGGACGAGGTCCATGTCCGTTTCGCTCATCGTGAAGCTACAGATGGTGGCGTTCAACTCGGAAGCCGTAAGCATGGCGAAGAAGGCATCGAGTGGATCCATGCCTTTTGCCTGCGCGATTTCTGCGATCGAGTGTCCGCCGAAATGTCGGTATTCCTCAGCGTGGATGCTCGCGATGAGAATGCGATCCCACGGTGCCTCCGGGCCATAGTCGGTTTCCATTTCGTGGCGAATCCGCTGGCGAGTAGCGGCGTCGGCGAGGCGTTCGAGTGCGCGCTCTCGCCCACCATCAAGAACCCACGGGGGGAGCAACGACGAGAGATCAGTGCTTGAAGCAGTGTACGGGTAACGGTCGAAGCGCACGAGCGGGCCGAGCCGATTGTGCTCCTCGATCCACTCGATGACTTGGGCGACCTTGCCCCAGTTGCGCGGGCCAGAGGCTTTCAGGTGACTGAACTGGCTGGGGGCTTCCGCGGCGCGTGCGATGTCGAGAAACTCGCGTGCAGCCTCCAGGAGGCGGTCGCCTTCCCCACGAATATGGGAAGCCATCATCCCGCCGTGGCGAGCGGCGGTCCGCGTGAGTTCCACAAGTTCCTCGGTGGGTGCAAACATTCCGGGAGGGTAAATGAGACCGGTGGATAGGCCCCATGCACCGGCGTCAATCGCCTTTTCCACTTCTTGCTTCATGGCTTTGAGCTCGTCGGCGGTGGGGGGGCGATCCTCAAAACCCATCACGGAGGCGCGCACGTTGCCATGGCCCACGAACGATGCCACATTCACAGTGGGGCGCGCCCTCTCAAGTTGGTCGAAGTACTCGTGGGCGTCGCGCCACGCAAACTCGATGCCCAAGTCAGCGTAGGAGCGCGCGAACTCCTCACGCAAGCGCTGCGACAGCGGAAATGCGCTTTCGCCGCAATTGCCCACGATTTCGGTCGTGATGCCCTGTGTGATCTTGGATTCGCTCTCTGGCATGGCCAGAGCGGTGAGGTCGCTGTGCGAATGGACATCGATGAAGCCGGGCGCGAGAATGCGTTTTCCAGCATCCAATATCTGATCCGCTCGAGGTGCTGGGACATCGGCCGGCAGGACTTCTGCTATGCGTTCGCCGGCGATGAGCACTTGCCCGTCAAATATTGGTGTCCCCGTCCCATCGCAGATCCGGGCGTTGGTGATTAGCGTGAGGTTCTCAGCCGCAGCCATGGCGTCGTCGCGTCCTTTCAGTGAACTTGGATCAAGCTGCCAGCGCGGGCGGTAGGAAATCAACCGCAGACACTGGGCAACCACAATTCTGGTTTGTGGGCAACAGAACCCGGCGGAGCTTGCCTAATCGCCCAAGCCCGCGTTGGGACGTTCACGCGCTTTTATCAGCTCGTAGCCACGGTTTGACGCCCGTCACTGCAGTGGGAGTCAGTCGCGAGTCGGACGGGCGTAGGCACGGCTGGCCTCGATGATGCCCACCACGGTGCGCACAAGAGTGGGAGGTTGGGTGTCCTCGGTGGGCAATGCGAACTGCACGGTGCCGCGGTTGCCAGTGGCCACGTCCTTGGACGAATGCAGATATTTCTCTTCGAGCGAGCGAGGCACGACGGCGTGGGCCACATTGGCCGCAGATGGTTCCCGCATTTGAAACTCGTGGGCAGCACGTTTGAGCATATCCTCGGGTGCCGTCACGTCCACCACCTGTTGCTCGAGCCGCAGCAGTCTCACTCGCAGCTCACGTTCGCGAGCTTGGAGCCTCTGGCGTTCCAACTGGAGGTCACTGAGCAGGAAGCGAACATACACGCTCAGAATGCCAAGTATCGCCAACACGGCGGCCAGCGCGAGACCGCTAAGGATGTGGCGCGTTGTTAGCGAGGCTTGGCGTTCCATTCGTGTTCGTGGCTCGATGAAAGGTTCGATGAATTCCGGTTTCAGCATTTCTCCTTCACGACACATTCATTCACAGAAAGATGGTGTTGCGTTGCGATTTTGAATCCGCCGAGGGGCGGTGGGAGCAGAAGCCCACGGCGAAGTGGGACTTCCCGGGCTTCTGCGCCCCGCCGTTCCTTCGGCATCACAAGTTGCCATGCGATTATCCGCATTTTGAGTACCCACATTGGTGGCAAGTCTGACAGCCCTCGCCCATAGTCATTGCGCTGCCACACTCTGGGCACCGCGGTGTGGCTGGCGCGGTAGTGGAAACCTCGACTTGTTGGGCATCCGTGGCCTCGATGACCAACTGCACGTTCTTGGAGCCTAAACTTCCTTCTTGGTGCACAAGTTGAAGCGGGATCCGGACGCCTTTACCGTCGGTCAGGTAAAGTGTGGATTCGCGAGCGATGCGGGCAAGGTGCTCCGGATCCGCATCTGTCCGGAATCGCCGCAGGAAATGCCCGCTCGGCTCGCTGGAGCCGGTGGATGTCATCGGCTTAATCGCAATGCGTGCGGAGCCAGCGGTGATCGTGATCCCCGACGGGGTGGGCTTGGTGCCGGAGCTTTGCGGGGACTCCTTGCCGTTGTGGCCATTGCCCGCGGCTTTGTTGCCATTTGGCTCGGGCGTGGCAGTTGCCTTTTCGGTCTTTTTCGAGCCGAGGCCGATATTGAGCACCTGCACGTCGCGCGAGCCGTCGCGGTAAATCGTCACGCCCTTGCACCCCTTGAGGTAGGCGAGCTTGTAGACCTCGGCCACGTCCTCGCGCGTCGCGGAGTTCGGGAAGTTCACGGTCTTGGAGACCGCGTTTTCCGTGTGGCGCTGGAAAGCCGCCTGATGTTCGAGGTGCCATTTGGGCGAGACGTCGTGGGAGGTGACGAAGACCTCACGCACGTCGGCGGGGATTTCTGCGATCTCTTGGATCGACCCGCGCAGCGCGATTTCTTTCATCAAAGCCTCGCTAAAGAAGCCACGCTTGCGGGCAACTTCCTCGAAGAATGGGTGAATTTCCACCAGCTCCGCGCCGTCGAGCACGCGTCGGTAGAAGCAAATGGCGAAGTATGGCTCGATGCCGCTTGAGCAACCCGCGATAATGGAAATCGTGCCCGTGGGTGCGATGGTCGTGACCGTGGCATTGCGGCGGGGTTTGCCCCCATTGTACCACGGATGCGATGGGTCGCAGAAAACTGACTGTGGGAAGTTGCCGAATGGACCGCGTTCCTGTGCGAGCTCTTCCGACGCCTGAGCAGCATGCTTCTGGATAAACGCCATCAAACGCTCGCCAAGGTCGACCGCTTGCTGGCTGTTGTAGGGAATGCCGAGCAAATAGAGGAGATCGGCGAATCCCATCACACCCAGCCCAATCTTGCGGTTGCCGAACTTGACGATGTTGGTGATGCTCGGGAGCGGGAAGTCCGACATTTCGATCACGTCATCGAGGAACCGAATGCAGAGATGCACCGTCTCTGCCAGCTTGTCCCAGTCTACGATCCAGCAGGTGCCATCGTTGAGCAGGTTGCGGGAGATGTAGCCGTCACAGGAGATTTCGCTGACGCCGGAAGAGCCCACAGACGCAGGAACACGTTTCACCATTTTGGCGAGATTGATGGAGCCGAGATTGCACGCCTCGTAGGGCAGAAGCGGTTGCTCGCCGCAGGGGTTTGTGCTCTCCATCTCGCCGAGGTGAGGTGTGGGGTTGTCGCGGTTGATGCGGTCGAGGAAAATGATGCCCGGATCGCCATTGCGCCACGCGTTCTCGACCATTTTGTCGAAGACCATTGCCGCGTTGAGCTTGCCGACCACTTTGCCGTTTTTCGGGTTCACAAGCTCGTAGTCCTCGCCGCGGAACACGGCTTCCATGAATTTCTCGGTGAGGCCGACCGAGATGTTGAAGTTCGTTACGGACACCATGTCGGCCTTGCACTCGATGAACTCGAGGATGTCGGGGTGATCCACGCGCAGGATACCCATATTGGCGCCGCGGCGCGTGCCACCTTGCTTGATGGCTTCAGTGGCGGCGTTAAAGACCTTCATGAATGAAACGGGGCCGCTCGAAACTCCTTTCGTGGAGCGGACGCGGTCGTTCTTGGGGCGCAGGCGTGAGAAGGCGAAGCCCGTGCCACCGCCGGTTTTGTGGATGATGGCGGCGTGCTTCACCGCGTCGAAAATCGAGTCGATCGAATCTTCGACGGGAATGACGAAGCAGGCGGAAAGCTGCTGCGGACGGCCCTTGCCCGCATTCATGAGCGTGGGCGAGTTGGGCATGAACTCGCAACGCGCCATGACGCGGTAGAACTTGTCGCGGAACTCCTCGTAGCGGTGTTTGCTGGCGACGAAGTTGCGCTCGGCCTCCGCGATGTTCGAGGCGACCCGCCACAACATCCCTTGTGGGGTTTCGATGGGCTGGCCGTTGTCGTCCTTGATGAGGTAGCGCTTTTCGAGCACGACAAGTGCATTGCGGGTGAACTGGGGCACTTCGAGCTCACCGTCGGCACGTGTAAGCTCGAAGTTCTGTGCGTTGAGCGTGGTCATGGATGTTCTCCTTCGTTTCTACGGTCACGGTAAATTCAGCAGGGCGGAAAAACCAGTTGTGCGGTACAAAATGTAGATCTACGGGTCTACATCTTGTATCGAACAACACCGAAGCTATCCAAGATGTTGTGGTGGTGGTCAAGAGGCATTTCACCTGCCTGTCACTTTTCTTGTAAGTTTCCGCAAATCAATCACTCTGAACGCTCAAGCCGATGTATCGTTTTGGCGCGCACGCATGTGGCGCTAAGACACAGCTTTCTGTCAACTAATTGAAAATCAGTCATCAAAACGGAGAGTGTGGCGAAAAATCTGAGAAAAATTCCGGCGAAAATTCGGGGGGAATCTCGGAGGATTTCAGACTTCAGACCGTCACAAGCGGCTTTTCGAGATGGGGCAGGCTGCTGAAGGGAGTGGAGGACTCACCCAGCGGTTAACACCGTGCTTTCGCTCAACAGCCCGCACTTCCGCGCCCTATAGGCGTACCGTGAGGAAAAATCCTAATCCACCAGTACGACGAAGGGGAGCCTCAGCTCCAAATGTCGCTACGAGTTGCTTCCCCACCGTGCCGCGGGGCATGATTAGCGTGGGAGCGCTTTAGGTATGCTGGTTGAGTAAGGGGTGCAGCTCGAGCCGGCGCGCTCTCGCTGTGTTGGCGTTTGCGTTGGGTTGGCCCTCCGGATGGGTGGGCAAAAAAAGATCCTCTACTGAAGTGTTGGCAATCACAGAGCATAAAATCGCCGTGCAGGATTTGGTTGCGCGCGAGTTCGCGGAATCTGTATTACTCGCGTGGCATCGCGTTGGATTTCAGCAAGGACGAGAAAGGTGGAAACTCGCAAAGGCTCGACTGGATGGAAAGCTGCCTCGATTTGGTTGGGGGGCTTTGTAGCGTTTGCGCTGTTTGTGATACTGAATAAAGACCTTGCCACCTTCTTGCGCTACCTGCTGCTGGGGTTACCGCAAGGGGCAGTGATCGCGCTAATTGCGGTGGGCTATTCGATGGTCTACGGCATTATTCAGCTCATCAACTTTGCCCATGGCGAGGTCTTCATGTTTGCCACGTACTTTGTGCTGATGTTTCTCGTCGCTCCTGAGACACCCGATGCAGTGGGGCCACGCTTGATCACCGCTTTTGTGGCGTTGCTCGTGTGGTGTGCATTGTGGGTGGCGCTTGAGCCATGGGGGCGTGCCAGACTCTCGGGAGGTGCAGGCGAGGAGCGTTCGCGTGGGCGTGGCTTGGTGCGGGCTGGCCTTGCCACGACGGGTGCCGTACTTGTGGCTGGTCTTGTGCTTGCGCTCCTGCCCAAGTACGGGGGCAAACCCGTTGTGCCGTTTTTCGTGGCCTATGCCTTAGCGATTGGTTTTGCGGCGTGCTTGGGTGTGACCATGGACTTGCTGGCGTATCGGCCATTGCGCGCTTCGCCAAGGCTCATTCCACTGATTACGGCGATTGGTCTGTCGCTCTTTCTGCAAAATATCGCGCAGGCGACGTGGGGGTCCGCGAGCCGGTTTTTCCCAGCAGATGTGACGCCAGCGATCTTTTCAGGCAAGCGCGTGCCGATCGTGCGCATTGGCGACACGCAACTCGACATGTCGCAGCTCGACGCTTTGATCTTGGTGCTGGCGGTCAGCCTCATGGTGATTGTGCAGCTGTTCATCCTCCGCACACGTGCGGGCAAGGCGATGCGGGCCTGTGCGCAGGATCGGACGACGGCTGCACTCATGGGAATTCACGTGGATCGCTTCGTGGCGCTCGCGTTCGCCTTGGGGGCGGGGCTCGCAGCTGTTGTGGCTCCTCTCTATGTCCTCCGAGGCTCGCCGATTTATCCCCAGATGGGCTATATCGTCGGCATTCTGGCGTTTGCCAGTGCGGTGCTCGGGGGCATTGGAAACATCACCGGCGCGATGCTTGGCGGAATGATCATCGGCATCATTTATAGCTTCGTGCCGCTCTTTGATGCGTTCGACACTTTCCGCATTTTCGGCTGGCTGGAGGAGATGGGCTGGATCACGCGTGCGGGCTACGAACGATTCGTGACGGAATTTGGGCGCCCCGGCCAATACCAACTCGGGGTGGCGTACGCATTCATGATTTTGGTGATTGTGTTCAAACCCACCGGACTTCTTGGGAAAACGAGTGCAAAACGAGCATGAGTGACTGGTCAGGAAAAACATCGCCGCGAACGCGTCGCTTGCTTGCCACAATTGCCTACATTGCGTTCGCCTGTGCTTTGCCGTGGTTGTTGCGCGCAGGGTTTGGGGCGGAGTCCTTACCCGAGACCCTAAACATTGCGATCCTGTGCGGGATTGGCGCGATTGCGGCGCTTGGCCTGAACATTATCGTGGGCTATTGCGGTCTCCTGAATCTCGGGTTTGCCGGCTTCATGCTCATCGGGGCTTACACGGCGGGGATTCTCATGAAGCAGTTTGGCTGGAGTTTTTGGCTGGCGGCCCCTGCAGCGATGTTGCATGGCGCGATGTGGGGGATTGTGCTGGGACTCCCGACGCTGCGGCTTGTGGGCGATTACTTCGCCATCGTGACCTTTGGCTTCAGCGAGCTGGTGATCATGATCGCGAAGAACTGGGTGGCGATCACGCGTGGCCCTCGGGGATATCCGGATATCCCGCGCCCGACGCTCGATTTTTCGTGGTTGGCCCCGCTGCTTGGCACCGATCCCAAGCGTCTCATCTATCAGTTTTCGATTATTGACCGCGCGGGTTACTGGTATCTGGTGGCGGCTTTGCTCGGAATCACACTTTTTGTGTCGAGCCGGTTGGTTCGTTCGCGGCTGGGGCGGGCGTGGCTTGCCATCCGCGAGGATGAGGTCGCGGCGGAGGCATGCGGGATCAACGCTATGTGGTTCAAGACGCAGGCCTTTGCGCTGAGTGCGGCGTTCGGGGCATTGGCTGGGGCAACACAAGCAGCGTATTTCACGCTGGCCGATTATCGCAACTACGAGTTCATGACAAGTGTTTACGTGCTCTGTTACGTCGTGCTGGGTGGCATGGGGACAGTCATCGGACCGGTCGTGGGGGCCACGGTGCTGGTGGCGTTGGCGGAACTGCTGCGCAAGAGCCCGGCAGTTTATCTCTCGCCACTCTTTGCATGGTGGCCAAAGGCTGAGCAAGCGCTCTTGAGCCTGCCGTGGGTTCCAGACATGCGGCTGATTCTCTATGGCGTGATCCTTATTCTTATGATTCGCTTCCGTCCGGAGGGAATTTTCCCCAGCCGGTCGCGTGCGCGTGAGCTTCATCATCGATATGCGCCGGGTGAAGAGGACGGACTCTCCTTTTACTACTTGCACACGCGTTAACACGGAGCGTGGGGAAGCCGTGTGGTCCGCGTGTGTCGCCCAACGCTCCGCAAGGAGGTTGCCTTCGAGTTTTCATCGCACAACGTGGAGAGCAGAATTCCCGTACCTTGCGGAGTTTGGGGGGCGATGTGAAATGCGACGCATCCGGCCCCCTGCACCCCACTCTTGACAGCGGGTGGCTGGGTGGGGGTTCATCCCCCCGCATCTTGACAAGGACATGAGGAAACAAATGGCTGAACGCACATTGATTTTCGTGAAACCGGATGGGGTTCGGCGAGGCTTGGTGGGGGAGATTATTTCGCGATTCGAGCGTAAGGGCTTGCGCATTGTGGCCATGAAAATGCTGCGCTTCACGCGCGAACTTGCCCGAAAGCACTATGAGGAACACGTGAACAAGCCCTTTTACCCTGCGCTTGAGGAGTTTGTGCTGAGTGGTCCTGTGGTAGCGATGGTCCTCGAGGGAGAGAATGTTGTGGAGGTAACGCGCAAGATGATGGGGGCGACGCGCTACACGGAGGCCGCACCGGGAACCATCCGAGGCGATTTTGCTTTCTCGGTCACAGAAAACCTTGTTCACGGAAGCGACTCGCCGGCGCGCGCTGAAGTGGAGATTGCAAACTTTTTCCGGCCCGACGAACTGGTCGGTTAGAAAAACCAAGACGTGCCCGGATAACGCAAACGCACTGTGGCTTCTGCCTCAATAAGCATCCCATGTTGCGTGGCCGAGGGGCGCCTGAGGGGCTCCCGTCGAACGAGGCGTGGCGGGCGGCGCGAGTGTTTTGGGTAGGGCTGCACCGACCACAGCTTCGCTGGAGGGCTTGCGCATGAAAGCCGTGGGCCGAGTGGTTTTTGTTTGCCGGAACGCCAGCGAGGCAATGTAATCCCGCTTTGCATGAAGCACGCAGGCACACAACCGTCCGCCGATACGCCGCTGCTGCGCCAATACCAGCGCATCAAGGCGCAGCATCCGGACCATATCTTGTTTTTTCGCTGCGGCGACTTCTACGAGATGTTCTTCGAGGATGCGAAGGTCGCCGCGCGCGTGCTTGGCATTGCTTTGACGCGGCGTGGCACGGACGCGAACGGCGAGCCCGTGCCACTTGCGGGGGTGCCCTACCACAGCGTGGAGCCCTATCTCGCCAAGATGATCCGTGCCGGCTACAAAGTCGCGATTTGCGAGCAGATGGAGAACCCCCGTTTTGCCAAAGGGGTGGTTAAGCGCGAGGTCGTGCGGGTCGTCACCCCCGGCACGGTGGTCGAGGAGAATCTGCTCGAAAATAAGGCGAACAATTACCTCGTGGGGCTCGTGCTGGAAGGGGAACGTTGGGGGCTTGCGGCATTGGATTTTTCAACAGGGGAATTCTCGATTACGCAGTTCGAGGGGCCATCCGCCTCCGCGACATGTCAGGCGGAGATCGCTCGGCTGCAACCTGCGGAAGTCGTACTGCTTGCAGAAGAGCGCGCAGCGATTGAGCTGGCGCTGAACTGGCAGGCCTCGCAGGCGGAGCTGGGCTTGGATGCAGAAGCGGGTGAGCCGACTCGAGAGGGTGCGGCTGAGCTTGCGACACGCCCGCCCGAAGATCGCCCTGCAATTGCTGCGCTCGAAGGTTCGATGCCATTGGCGCGCGCTCGGGAACTCCTTGTGCGCCATTTTGGCGTCCATGATTTGTCGGGTTTTGGTGCCGAAGATTGTCCGGCAGGGGTGCGGGCGGCTGCTCTTGCGCTTGAGTACGTCCGCGAGACGCAGCGCGCGCAGGTAGCTCACCTGACGCAACTGCGCGTCTACCAGCCGGGAGAATTCATGATGCTCGATGCCACCACGCAGCGTTCGCTCGAGCTTGTAGCAAATCTCACGGATGCGTCGCGCCGTCACACGCTTTTGGAGGTGCTGGATCACACCGCCACGGCCATGGGCGGAAGAATGCTTCGAGCGTGGCTTCTCAAGCCGTTGCGGTCATCGGAAAGAATTCGCGAGCGCCTCGACGCTGTCGGTGTTTTCGTGGGGCAAGGGGTTGTGCGCGCACAAACGTTGGAGGCGCTTCGGGCTGTCCATGACCTTGAGCGGATCCTCTCGCGTGCGGTTCTGAAGACGGCGAATGCGCGTGATCTCGTGGCGCTGCGGGCCTCCCTGCAGCAAGTGCCCAAACTTCGCGCTTTGCTGCGCGAGGTGCTTACAGAAGCCACCCTCCTCCAGCGGCTATATGAGGAGATGGATCCGTTGGAGGATTTGGTATCAGAACTCGTTGCGGCGCTCGTGGATAATCCTCCCGTGAGCGTGCGGGAAGGCGGGTTGGTGCGCGACGGCTTCGATCCGAAGCTCGACGAGCTACGTGCGATCGCGGGGGACTCGAAATCGTGGATCGCGGCCATGCGGCAGGCTGAGATCGAGCGCACGGGCATCCCGAATCTCAAAATCGGCTACAACAAGGTCTTCGGCTACTACATCGAAGTCTCAAACTCGCATCTCGATAAGGTCCCGCCGACCTACATTCGCAAGCAAACCCTCGTGAATGGCGAGCGATTCATCACCCCGGAGCTGAAGGAAAAGGAAGAGATTATCCTGCATGCCGAAGAGCGCATTCAGGAGCTGGAGTTCGAGATCTTCGAGCGGCTACGCGAAAAAGTTTGCCAGCAGGCACGTCAGATTCAGCGCACGGCTGCTGCGATCGCGACGCTGGATGTGCTTGTGGCATTGGCGCAAGCGGCGGTCTCGGGCGATTATTGTCGACCGCAAATCACCCCTCATGGGCCTGATGCGGAATTGCGCATTCTGGATGGGCGGCATCCCGTGCTTGAATCGCTCGACCTCGGTCAACCGTTTGTGCCCAACGACACGGTGCTCGACCACCGCGAAAATCAGATCTTACTAATCACCGGCCCGAACATGGCTGGCAAAAGCACTTACATTCGTCAGGTGGCCCTGATCACGCTGTTGGCACATGTGGGCAGCTACGTGCCAGCGCGGGAAGCCCGCATTCCGATCGTGGATCGGATCTTTACGCGGGTGGGGGCTATGGATCAGATCGCGCGAGGGCAGAGCACCTTCCTCGTGGAGATGAGTGAGACGGCGAACATTCTCAACAATGCGACGGACGAGTCGCTTGTGATCTTGGATGAAATTGGGCGTGGGACGTCCACGTACGACGGGCTTTCCATCGCGTGGGCGGTCGTGGAGTATCTGCACAATACGAAGGGGCGCCGTCCGCTGACGCTCTTCGCCACCCATTATCATGAGCTCACGGACCTCGAGGGGATACTTCCACGCGTGAAAAACTACAATGTGGCGGTCGTGGAGGAAGAGGACCGTGTGGCATTCCTCTACAAAATTGTGCGGGGAGCGACAGATCGAAGCTACGGGATCTACGCTGCGCAGGTGGCCGGGCTCCCGCGCGCAGCCATCCGCCGGGCGAAGGAAATTCTGCAGTCGCTCGAGGAAGGCAGTGGAGTGCATGTGAAGCCGGCGGGCGGGCGATCCCGCGCCGGCGAGGAGACACTCCAGCTCACCTTCTTTGACGTGCTCGAGCATCCGGTGGTTGAGCGCCTGCGGGCAGTGGATATCAACCGCATGACGCCCATCGAAGCATTGGCGTTGCTTGCCCAACTGGTGGCCGAAGTGAAGAACTCGCGTGGGTCAAGCTGATTTCGCGAAACCTCAAATCCTTGGAGTCACGAACGCGACGAGCTTCCTCGGCGAATTCTTCACCACTGCCAGATGCCGTCGCAAAGAGCCGCCCCCCTTGCGTGGGCGGCTGATCCTCCCTCATAGCAAACACATTCTGGGGTTAGGCAAGCACGAGGCGCACTGCCTTCGCGGCTTGTGGGCTCGTCCCAGCGCGGTGTACTTATGGTTTAGTCTCCGCTGCCTGCATTGTTCGTCGCTGGGCGCTCAACCAATCCTCGATGCCGGCGACCACCGCGCTCATCATTCGTGCACGGAATTCCGGATCGAGCATTTTCGCCTCATCTTCGGGGTTCGACATAAAGGCTTGCTCGACGAGCATTGAGGGCATCCACGTGACGGCGCGGATCGGATAGTAGTTGAAGTTGCCGACGTTGCCGAAGTCGCCCAATCCCGTTTTCTCGAGCAGGCGAGCATGGATTGCTTCGGAAAGATCGCGGCAGAAAGAGTGCTTGTAGTAGGTGCTTGTGCCGCTGACGGCGAGGTAGCCGCGCTCGTTGCCTGCAGAATTTGCGTGGACACTGATGAACAGTGTGGCGCTGGATTCGGTGGCACGCCGGGCGCGCTCGCCTAACGTTGGGGCCGAGTCACCTTCTCGAACGAGGACGGTCCGTGCGCCGCGCTCCTGAAGCTGGCGCGCGAGCTCCGCCACGGCCATCCGGTTGATGTCCTTTTCCTTACTTCCGCTCACGCCACGTGCTCCGAAATTGTCGCCGCCGTGGCCTGCCTCGAGCGCGATCAGAAGCCCTTTGAGTGGCGAATCGGGTGGCGCGGCAAGCTCCGGTGGGCGCCGAATGCGGATTCGAAGCGAGGTGGTCGTGGCTTCTACCAGATAGCCCCACAACTGCCCCGAGTTGAGTTCAATGGTGGTGCGGACGAGGTCAGTGGCCGGTTGTTCAACGCGGACTTCGCGGATGACCTTTGCGGTCGGGCGGTGACTGATCCAAGTGGCAGCGTGGTGCGCACCGTAGAAATCCACAGTCACAACGGCGCGTCCAGCTGCGCTCATGCCCGGGCTGACAGCAAAGGGTACTTGCGCAGAATAGGGAATCGTCACGAGGTCCGAAAAATCGTCCCCGCCAACAGAGATGTTGGTGAAGTAGAGATGGGGAAGAGGTGTGCCTGCCGGCAGCATCTCGACGTCGTTTTCAGAGACCCACGCGTCCATCGTGGGAGTGAGCGCGACCCGGTAGAAACCGTCGCGCTTGCCTGTTATTCTGAGCAGGGTTCCTGCAGGGAGTTCGGTGAGGTAGGGTCCGCCGAGTCGCACTTCGTGCAGTCCGTAAGCGAGCGCGGTGCCGTCGGTTTTCGTGCGCACAAGGCGGAGGCTCGCTTCATCCCAGAAACTTACTTTACCGCCTGCTTGGGCGGTGGCGACGCGCGGACCGATGACGGTGACCGGACTATGGGCGGCAGGACGTAGCCGAACTGTGATCGTTTGGGCCGGACGCTCGCCAGTAGCAGGCGCGATGTAGGTCGCGCGGTAGCGGCCCGTTGGGATCGTTGAACCCGGGTCCGCCTCTTCGATCATTTTGTGCCATTTGCCGTCGCCGATTCGGAACTCCGCGATTTGCGCAGGGGTGCCACGGAAACTCACGTTAAGCTCATGGCCGCGGCTGAGGATGACATCGCGGCGCGGCTCGATCGTTGCAGCGTCAATCTTGAGGCGCTGGCGCCGCTCGAGCTTGGGTGCGGGGGGGGCCAGCCGTTGGACTTCGAGTGTCGTGCTTGCGCGTTCTGCCCCACGTTCTGCAACGACTTCAATGCGATTTTCGCCCAAGGCAAGGGGGACCCGGTCGCGGACGAAGACACCCGTGGAGAACACCTGTGCTGCTTGGCCCCCGACGCTCACCCGCGCGTCGGGTGCGGTCACGCCCATGATGTTCACGTACTCACGCGTTGTTGTCGTGACGCTTTTTTCGGGATCTCTCACCACCAGACGAAGGGGCGTGGTGGTCGTATCGGAGGCACCAAGTGGGTTAGCAAGTAATCCAAGAAAGCATGGCACCAGCAACCACTTAAAATTTATGTTCCACACCATGGAGCAGACCCTTTCCCTCAGTAGGAATGTTGGATGGCACCCCATCCGAGAAAGAAGGGAAAACCCGACGCCGCGAAAGGCAATCGGAAAACACAGCGGCTCAAGGCGAGATGAGTTCTGCCCGCATCCAACCGCGTACGGAATTGATGAGAAAAATCCGCCGGGCTCGCGGCACCTCCGAGAGGTGAATGGGCTCTTCCTCAATTTCCCTGCGGCTTAGCAGGTCCGCACGCAAGATTCCCGGCAACAATCCACAGGCAAGGGGGGGCGTGACGAACTGCCCAGGGCGTTTTTCCACGACGAGGTTTGCGATGGTAGTTTCTGTGACGAAGCCCTCTTCATTCCAAAGCAGGACGTCGTCGGCCGCGGGGTGAGCGCGGCGGGCGCTCTCATACATTTCTCGCGCGGTCGTCTTATGGTATAAGAGCACGTTTTTGGAATTCACGGGCGCATCTGCAACGGCGAGGCGCCACGGTGGCCGCTCCTCCAGTGCACTAGCGGATCCGAAGTCACGAACCGACCAAATTGGCTGGCCCGGTGGCAGGGGAGTTGCCGAGACCGAAACTTTGCCCGTGGAGCTGACGATCAGCCGCACGCGCAAGGGGGAAGCGGAGCTCGCGGAATCGCTCACCCACGAAGCCGATTCAAGCGCAGTGCGCACGCGCTCTGTCTGCAAGTCCCACCCAAAGTAGGCGGCACTTGCAGTAAGGCGTTTGAGGTGGGCGTCGAGGAAACAGTAGGCACCGTTCTCGAACCGCAAAGTCTCTAAAAGCGAAAAAGAGGGGAGCGGAGTGGCCGTCAGGACCCGCGCCTTGTCCAAGCATTCGCTGTATTCGCGGTCGGGGTCGGAGTCCGCGACGATCCCACTACCAATGTAGTAGTAGGCGACGCGGCGAGCGTGATCTGCGAGGACGGTTCGGATGGGCACGCTGAAGCGGGCGTGACGTCCACCCGGCGCCACCCATCCCACTGCTCCACAATAGACATTTCGCGCCGCTGGTTCGAGTTCGCGGATGATGTGCATGGTGCGGATTTTGGGTGTGCCTGTCACGGAGCCGCAGGGGAAGAGGGCCGCGAAGATGCGCGAGAGCGACTCCCGACACGTCCCACGCACGGTGGATGTCATTTGCCAGACGGTTGGGTATTGCTCGACGGAAAAAAGCGTGTCGACGTGGACGGATCCGACCTTGCAGACGCGGCCCAGATCGTTTCGCATGAGATCCACAATCATCACGTTTTCGGCGCGATCCTTGAGAGAAGCTGCGAGGCTCGCACGGGCGTGCGCATCGGCTTCTGGCCACAGGCCGCGTGGCGTCGTGCCTTTCATTGGGCGCGTCGTGAGTCGCTCCCCCGCAAGCTCGAAAAAAAGCTCCGGCGATGCGCACAAAATGCCGAAATCGTTCCCGCGCAGCAGAGCTGTCTGTGGGGAAGGTTGGAGAGCGACAAGACGGTGATAGAACTCGACGTCGTCCGCTTCCCACTCGGCGACGAGGGGAAAAGTGAAGTTCACCTGATACGTCTCGCCGCGGGCGATGAGCTCAAGGATGCGGCCGACAGCTTTGAGGTAGTCCTGGCGCGACAAGAGTGGGCGCCACTCGGAAGGGGGGGCGAGCGCACCTGTCCCGCCAAGGTCGGGCGGATTCTCCTCGAGCTCAAAGGAATCAAAAATCGCGAAAGATGCGAGTGGGAGGAGGTCGGGCGGGTGTGTCTCCATCGCGGGGTCGAACGCTGGAGCCGCCTCATAACTCAGGAACCCAGCCGCCCAGTAGCCGCGAGAGGTCCAATCCTCGACTGCGCGCAGAGTCGGGAGTACGTCATCAAGGCTTCGGGCTTGCAGCATAGCGATGGGCGAGCGAAAAACAATCTCTGCGGCAGGAGTATCTGTCACGTTGGCCACGTGCTCAGTAAGTGCAGGTGGGACGCACTCAACAAAGCTTAGGAGTGGGAATCGGGCTTCGTAAATCATCGCTGCACTATATCTCGGTTGTGTGGTACTCGCCAAGGGAGCTTCACTTTTCGCAAGAAAATGATGGTCACAATCGCATCGCTTTTCTCCGCAAACAGCACTTTCCCGACTAAGTCTGACTACGGCGAAGGTAAGATAGGCTGGGCTTGCGGCGATTCATGTCCTACGCAGGAAAACCCTCACGCGCAAGCTTCTGTAGCTACCGAGCGGAGGTAAGTCCGCTGGTTTGCTTGGGGGTGGCGCGAGAGCGGTTTGGGGAGTCGGGGCTATCGGCTGAGCGGTTGTGCCCCCCACTCTACGATTTTGCGGTGGCGCTTGCGACCCACGCCCCAGCTGCAAAGGTAGCGATTTGAGGGCGGGTGTTTATCGGACTTGCATTTTGCTGGCAACTGCCCGCTCATGGCAGTTCGTAAGAGCCTTCAAGCATGGAACATAATGGAACACGGATAGAGGGCAGGTTTTCGTGCGCGCACCTGCGTTCTGCATTGCGTCCCCAGAGTTGGGTACGTTGGTGTGTAGCGGGCTGCTCGCTTTGGGTTCTCATGTTTGTGCTTCTTTGTTCGAACGCGAATGCTTTGCTGGGGCCAGCCCCTTTGGCACCCAAGGCAGTGGAGCAGACGGAGGGCGGAAGCCTTCCCCCTGAGACCCCGCGACAGGTTGCTCAGCTTGGCGAGCCAGACTCGGCTGCGCCCGCGGCTCGGTCGGAGTCGGCGTTTGTTGCGGTGCCGGATCTGGCCGATCGGCTCAAGAAGCTCGACCCAAACGCAGTTATTGAATGGGACGGGCGGCGTTTGCGGATTCAGGTGCAGCGTCAGCGCTTCACGCTTTTTCTGGTGACGTCGGACATGGTGGTGAACGGGACGCCGGAACGTGTGAGCTCCCCGCTGCGTGTGTACCGCGGGGAGATTTACGTGCCGCAGGATGCAGTGGACCGAATTGCAGACGTGCTTGCGAGTGCGCCTGCGCCCCAGACTGGCGAGACTACGACACCGGTCGTGGCGACGCCTACGCCCGCGCCAACGCCAGTCGCTACGCCCACCCCAACGCCCACGCCGACGCCCCAACCCACACCGATGCCAACTCCCACGCCGTCCCCCACACCCATGTTGACGCCTTCACCGACTCCTTCGCCAAAACCCTCTCCAACCCCGTCACCGACGGTCACAGTGCAACCAACGGCCGAGCCCACGGCGCCTCCAGTTCGGGCAACTGCTACCGCTGAAGTCTTGCGTTCGCCGACACCGCGGAGCACGACGCAAATCGAGGTGCTACCGACGCCACGCGGCGCGCGCCGCACGGCCACGCCTGCGCCGACGGTTACGGAAACGCGGACGGACGTCTTTGCGCGCGCGCTTCGCGAACGGGCGGAGGCGGGGGCGCTGCGGATCAAGCGCTTCCGGGAAGCGGAGCTCACCCAACTTGCGGGAACACTGCAAATCCAACGAGTGGTGATTGACCCTGATGATGGCGACGAAGCTGAGCCCTCTGGGGAGGCGCGGCGTGCAAGTATGCTGACGCTGGAGCTCGCGCAACGGCTCAAGGCACGTCTGCAGGCAGCCGGACTTGAGGTAATACTGACACGTGAGGATCTGCGACGAGTCCCTCCGCCAAAGAAGGTTGAGCTTGTGACGAATTCGGGGGCTCAGCTCCTCGTTTCGTTGCGCGTGGGCAATAGCGCCACGGCCGAGGCGCAAGGCGTTTGTGTCATGTACCCAAGCGACACTGTGGATTATGCGGTTGGACGGCCGACGGAAAAGGGGCCGGATGATACCTTGCCTTTGGATCAGGTCTATCGGCCGTTTCAGGAGCGGAGCCGCACGTTGGCATCCTTATGCCTCACGGCGCTCCGGGGTGCAGTGCCACCCGAGCATGCTTCGATGCTGGCAGCGCCGCTTTACCTGCATCGTCGGGCCCCCATGCCGGCAGTGCTTGTCGTGGTTGGCTATCTGAGCAACCCGAGCGATCGGGCTCGGTTACTCGACCCACAGCGGCAAGACGAATTTGTGGAGATGCTGGCAACGCCAATTCTTGAATTTGGGAAAGGCGCGGTAGCGCCTGCTGCGTCCCAGCCTCAACCCACGCGCCGCATTTCGGAAAGGACGGTTGGCCAATGAGTCCGCGAGATGACAACGATTTTGGCCGTTTTGTTTATACGGTGACGGTCTTTGGTTTGGTGGTCGTCATCCTTGGGCTCGCAGCGATTTGGTACTACTTTAACTATGGGGGGGTGCCGACAGCGCCTCTGCCTGTGGGTACGCAGCGCGCGGCCAGTCTGGCTCCCAACCAAGTGATGCTTTACTATACGCGTGATGGACGCACCTTAACGGGCGTGGTGAGTGAGCTCGAAAGCGGGGCGCTTTCGCCGAACGACCGGGCACGGGCGATTGCGACTCGCCTGATCGAAGGGCGCGACGCCGCCTTTCTGCGCTCTCCGATTCCCGCCGGTACGAAGCTCAACGCGGTGTTCGTGACGGGCAATCTGGTGATCGTCAATCTTTCCAAAGAGTTCGTGAACAATCTGCGCCCTAACGTGGATGACGAGCTGCTGGCTGTCTATTCGTTGGTAAACAGCCTGCTCTTCAACATTGAGGGAGTTGACGGCGTGCAAATTCTCGTGGAAGGCGAGCGCCTGCCCACCTTGCGTGGCCACGTGGATTTGGAATCGCCGCTGATCGCAAATCCTGCGCTTACGCGGGCGTCTTAGCCGCGAGGCGCTCTTTGACGAGTCCGGCGATTTGGTCGGGGCGCTCCGCCACGGGGATGCCGGCCCCGGTGAGAGCGGCGATTTTTTCCCGTGCGGTTCCCTTTCCACCACTGATAATAGCGCCTGCGTGCCCCATCCGCTTGCCCGGGGGCGCTGTGAGCCCCGCAATGAACCCGACGACCGGTTTCGTCATGCGCGTTTTCACGAACTCGGCAGCCATCTCCTCGTCTGTGCCCCCAATCTCGCCGATCATCACGACAGCATCGGTCTCAGGGTCGGCCTCGAATAACTCGAGTGCATCCACGAACGTCGTGCCAATGATTGGGTCGCCACCGATTCCCACACAGGTGGATTGGCCCAGCCCATGCAGCGTAAGCTCTTTGACGATTTCGTAGGTGAGGGTTCCAGAGCGCGACACAACGCCGATCCGCCCTTCCTTATGGATGTGACCGGGCATGATGCCGACCTTCGCTTTGCCGGGGGAAATTACGCCCGGGCAATTGGGCCCAACGACGCGCACGCCTCGCTCCTTGGCGAACCAGTAAACTTTGATCATGTCCTGAGTGGGGATGCCCTCCGTGATAATGACGACCAACGCCACCCCACTCGCAATTGCCTCGATTGCAGCATCAGCAGCAAAGGGGGCTGGGACATAGACGATGGAGGCGTTCGCTTGCGTCGCGGCGACCGCTTCCTTCATTGTATTGAATACAGGGACGTCGAGGACGGTCTCGCCGCCGCGTCCCGGCACCACACCTGCAACAACACGTGTGCCATAGGCGATCATCTGCTGGCCATGGAAACGGCCTTCGTTTCCTGAAATTCCCTGAATGATAAGACGCGTATCGCGATCCACCAAGATGCTCATATGTGGAAACCGGTTCCTTTCTCAATGAGTCCACGGGAGCCGTGGCGCAGTTCGTGGAAAGCATGCGGTCGCACCTTGTGGTGAGGAGCTCTCTCTGGTGGCGTCATTTCATTGTAAAATCGTGGTACTTTGTTGCGCCACCACTGCGCTCCACATGCATGGCTCCGAACTTCGCCTTGCTCACGAGTCTTTACCCATGCGGTTGGCGCACGGCTCGTGTCAACCCCGGAAACGTGCAGGGCGCGGAGGGACGAAACGTCGAGGGCGCAGCGCGACGCCGACATGCTCGAAGAAGTCCCGCCAGAGTCAGAGCTCGGGCCGGCTTACCGAAGCGCTTGATGTTTGGAAAAGCAATCGCGCAAAAACGTTTTTTTGGGTGTTAGAAACTGTGGCTTAGAAGAGTTCATCCGAACAGGTGATCTCATTGCGAGAGAGCTGAGGAGGGAGGGGAGACAGGTATTAGGGGAGTTCGTTTGGGGGCATTTTCATCATCCGCGCTGGAATGATCGTCCATAAAATCAAAAAAATTTGGCTGAAATGTTGATTTGGTTGTTGAAATCGATTTATGGGGGACTGAATTTAGGCGGTAGATAGGTTAGGAAAAAAACCCGTTAGGGGGTTATGGTTATGAACAAGAATCTCGTCGGCATCATTCTGATCATCGTCGCAGTGGTGCTGGTGGGGCTTTATGCTTGGCCAAAGCTGAAGCCATATTTCGTTACGCCTGCTCCAGAGCCGGGCGCGGGCGAAATGACTACCGTTCCGCTTTGATTTAGCCTGCTCGGAGCGTGGCATAACCTACGTTTCCGAGAGCTGATTCATTGTCGGTCCGAGGATAGTTCGAACAGCTCAGCTCACTCTTACCAAGAGTGGGCTGAGCCTTCTTTTTATGTGGCTCTCCCTCGTGTTCACTCCGGCTCTTAAGGAAGCCACGTCGGTGTGGTTGCGGAGGCCCCTCGCTAAAAGGAATACTCGATCCGCGCTTTGTCGAGTCCTTTGCGACGAGCCGCGTCGAGCTTCTTCATGACTTCGACGTCGCGCCACACGCCGTAGACATACGACTCGATCTCCTCAAACTTGGGCTTGGTTAGGCGGCGCACGGCTTCGACGTAGTAGGTCACCGCGGTCTGGCCTTCCAGTTTGGGTGCAAGGTACTCGCCAGCTCCCAGTCGCACCACTTCGCGGGGGATTTGGGGGTGGTCCTCTACGTAAATAAACCCGAAGTCCTCATACTTAAGCTGCCAGTCACCACTCTGATAGTTTTGCACAACCTCGCGGAGTTGCGTGGGTGTGATGCTGCGTGTCGCTCCTTGTGGTTTCGCGCGACGCACGCGCTGAATGGAGGGCTCCTCGGTTTCTGTTACCGGCTCAAGCATCAAAGGAGTGTACCACGAGGCCGGCTTCTGCTGCGTGGCGGTGGCCGGCTTCGCATAAACGTTCGATTCATTCTCGCTGGACTTTTGTGTTCCGCCGGCGGGTGGGAGTGGTGGGGCACCGCCTCCGGGCGCAGTCGTCGCGCGATCTTCACGTGCTTCGGTTGCGGTGGTCGCTTGCGGTTCCCCTCCGGATGTGGCAAGCGAGGTCGTGCTTAGTGCCTCTTCGGAGCTTGTGGGCATCGGCTCGGCCGCTTCGTCGGCCGATGTGGCAGGCATTTTGGGTGCTAAGGGCGATGGCGCCTCGCCGCCGCCTTCGCGTAGGGCGCGTTCTAATTCGGCAAGTGTTTGCTCTGGTGTGGGTGCTGTGTTGAGAGGAACGAGTGAGATTTTCACCACACGTTGCATGGGGAGCGGCGTGAAAAGTCTGGGATTGTCGCGCCAGAAGCGGCGGACCGTGTCGCGCGACGGTTTAAGATCGCAGGCATATTTCTCCCGCAATTTTTCGAGCATTGCGAGGTGGTGGGCAAATTCGTTTACGCGTTGGATGAAAGGGCTATCCGCGAGGCCGGCCTTGGTGACCTCCATCGCTAAGATCTCTCCTTCGAGAATGCGTTTGAGCACATTGTCGATGAGAGCGTCGCGCCGCGTGAAATCTTCCGATTCGATGGCCGGATACATGTTGAGCAGCTGCCCCTTGGTGATTTTGAAGCCAGCAACCTCCCCGACCACGTCCTCGGGGCGCTTCTCATCCCAAGGCTTATAGACGTAGAGCGGACGTGCTTTCTCCTCGAGCAGAACCTTGAGATCCCAGAGGTATTGTGCTCGCATGACCTGACGCGTGACGCCGTCCACCACTTTGGCGGCTTGCTCGGGGTTCTCCATGGAAAGCTCTTCGGCCGGCAGGACTTCCAAAAGTTGCACGAGATAGAAGCCGTGAGGGCCGTGGATGACCTCGCTCACCTCGCCGGGTTTGAGGTTAGCGGCGGCCTGCTCGAAATAGAAGAAGAGTTCGCCTCGGCGGAAAGGCGGGATTTCGCCGCCATTGGCTGCGCTGGGTGCCTGTGAGTATTGGCGCGCGGCTTCGGCAAAATCAATTTTACCCCGCAAAATGTCTGCCCGGATATCTTCCATCTTCTTTTGCACAGCATCTTGGAGATCGAGTGGGTCCGTCTCTTCGGAGCGGAGGAAGATGTAGCGCACACGCCAGCGCTCCGGTTGCGCAATTTCGTTGCGGTGCTCTTGGAGATATTTGACCCGATCTGCAGGTCGGATGTTGATCTTGGGTTTGACGATGTCGGTGATGTAAACGAATTGGTAGCCCGCCAAAGCCGCCACGCGTGCTCGTGCTTCGTCCACCTCCGTCCACTGTTCCTTGGCCACAAGTTGAGGAACGACGAAATTCACGAAGACGTAGTCGTCGATCGCTTTGCGCACCTGATCGGCCAGCGCGCTTTTTTCTGAGGGGATGATTGCCTTGTCGTAGAGCTCCAGAATGTAGGGCTTGGTCTGGGAATTGGCGGTCAGAAGGTAAAGATAAAGGTCGCGAGCAGTCACTTTTCCGTAGGCGGTGCGTGCCACGACGCGATCCGGTTCGCCGATGTAGAGCGACTCGAACAAGGGATGCGACGAGACGGTTTGCCCCACGGCCTCAAGCGCGCGCGTCTGCGGAGCTGTGGCGCCAACCGCGCCAAAACCAAAGGCGGCGGCGCGCTGCTGATATTTCGTCCCACTGATTGCAGCCGCACTGCACGCAGCAATCACACACCACAGGATAACGCCTACCGACCGGCTTAGATGCATGGTCCGGACCTCAGTTTCGTACACTTCTGATTCGTGCTTAGCATTGCTTTGCTCGCCAACGTCGAGCAAGGCAAAAGCGTGACGGGATCGCAAATCCTTTTTAGTTGCATGAAAAGGCGCTTTGGAAATAGAAAAAACATTAGAAAGCCGAAGGTGGGGTAGGCGCCAACGGGGACAGAGCGCTGGCCGCAGAGTTGCCCCACCGGAAGGAGCGTACAACGATGACGATACTTCAGAGTCCACCCAAGACCAAAGCCGCAGTTGCCCCTGAGCCAGTCGAAGAGAAGGGGAAGTGGCGGATTGCTTTTACCGTCAACGGCCAGCCAGTCGAGGTCGAGGTCGAACCCGAAACCACTTTGCTTGAAGTTTTGCGCATGGAGCTGGGGCTCACGGGAACCAAGGGTGCGTGTCTGGAGGGCGAGTGCGGAAGCTGCACGGTGCTTCTCGACGGCAAAGCGGTCAACTCGTGCCTTGTTATGATTGGTCAGGTGCAGGGGCGAGAGGTGGTGACGATCGAAGGGCTTGCCAAGGACGGCAAGCTCGACGTCGTGCAGGAGAAGTTTGTCGAGACCGGCGCGGTGCAATGTGGCTATTGCACGCCCGGACTGATCATGGCGGCCAAATACTTCCTTGAGTCGAGGCCCGAAGCATCTGAAGACGAAATCGTCACGGCGCTTGAAGGCAACATTTGCCGGTGCACGGGCTACAATAAGATCGTGGAAGCCGTGCGATTGGCGTACCGTGAACTCCATGGTGCTCAGGGCTCATAGTTGCGAATGAAAACAGGTAGAGTGTTTGTGGGCAGGGAAGGATTTCTGTGGCTCCTTCTGCTGGGTGCCTTCGTGGGAACATGCTATGGGGTGCCGGGACCCCTCGAAATACCCCACCGACCCTTCAACGAGATTCTTCAGAGTTACGTTGTGGTGGAACGCCATTTTGAAGGAATGCGCGAGGTTGTGGATTCGCGCGTCCGCTACGCAGCGCTGCGCAATAGCGGAACGTGGAAGAATTATCTCAAGGGCCTTGCGCACGTTCCGCTGTCCTATCTTTCCTCCTCATTCGAGGCAGACCGCAAAGCGTTCTGGATCAATACTTACAATGCCTTCGTGCTTGAGACGGTGGCGAGCCGTTACCCGATCTCAGGGCATGCGACCAGCGAATATCCCTCGAATTCGATTCGCGCCATTCCTGATTGGAAGAGTTTGCCGCATGGATTGGCAGGGCGGGACGTGACTTTGGAAGAAATAGAAAGAAAGTTGGCGGGGTTTCACGATCCGCGCGTGTGGTTCGCGATCTGTCCGGCGGCAAGGGGTGGGCCGCTTCTCGCGCAACGTTTCTATCAACCAACCAATCTGGAAGAGCAGTTGGACTCGGCAGCCAATCGGTTCTGTTACGACCCGCGTCGGGTGAAACTTGATCAGGACGCAAATGAGCTGCGGGTTGTGGATTACTTACGCGAGTACCTCGACGACTTTGCCGCAGTGCCGCAGACGTATCCGGCTGAGCTGAGTAGTTATCCTTTGCCCGAAAGGGCTTTGGTGTATTTCCTTGCGCAACGCTTTGGAAGCGTTGAGCGGCGATTCATCTATGAGCGCCATCCACGGCTGGTGTTCACCCCAACCGATTGGAGCTTGAACGACTAAGCCGTGGCAACCGGATCGTGGGATGAGCTGGCATTGGACTCCTCTGCTGAGCGCTCGATCAGAATGACGGCGCTGATGACCATCACGGCGCCGATCATTTGCGCAATGCTTAGATGCTCGCCCAGATAAAGCCATCCGAGCACCGAGACCACCACAATCTCGAACGAGAGCACAATCGTCACGGCCGTGGCGCTGATCCATTTGAGAGACTCGAAATAGAGGACGGTCGGCACCGCGCCGAAGAACACTGAATTGGCGACTACGAGTGCGAAAAGTTTTGGTGATTCCGTGAGCGCCACAAGATCGCGCAGGGGCGTGATGCTCGCCAGAGCCACGGACATGGCCAGAAACACGTAGCCACTATAAGCGAGTGGATTGTAACGGGGCGCAAAGGTTTTGCCAAAAATGGTGATAAACGCAAATGTGGTCGCTGAGGCTACGCCCGCGAGGACGCCCCATGGGTCGAACAAAAAGCTACCGGTCAGTACGCCGGTCGTAAGCGTGCATCCCACGATCGAGAGGCCGACCGCCAGCACTTTCCACCAGTCAAAACGTTCGCTGCGGCGCGCTAACCCCCAAGCGTAGGTGATCGCAGGACAAAGGTACTGCAAGGTGGCAGCGGTGGCGGCATTCGTGCGCTGGATCGCCACATTGATGAATAGGCTCCCCAAAGCGAAGCCAAGCGCGCCCAAAAGTGCAAAACGCCACCAGTCGCGGCGCTCGATGCGCAGGAGGTGCCTGCGGAAAAGGGCAAGGGGGACAAGCAGAGTGATCATGCAGGCCACCGCTCCTACGAGGGAAACGACCCGCGGGGTTGTCTCGCGAAGGACCACCCGCGCGACCACGACGGACGTTCCCCAGAAAAGCGTGGCGCACAGCAGGGCCAAAACTCCACGAACCCTACCGCCTTTCGTTTTGGCACTCATCGCAACCATGGATCCTGAGACCGTTTGCTGCCTGAAGCTGAATGGTAATGACTTACGCTTCTCACGCGAGCAAGCGCAAAGCGCTTGCTCGAAGCTCGTAGGGCCGGTGGGTGAAGCGCGAAAGCGGCTGGTTGAAAGCTCAACTTCCGCACTTGCTCAGTTTTTAGATTCATTCGATTATTGCCCCGGTGGGCTCGTGGGTTTGTCTGAGGCTGTGGGTGTAGATGGGTGGTCTGTCGCTTGCGTCTGAGAGATCTCCTTCGCCTCTTGCTCTTTGCCGGAAGCTTCCGAAGTTGTTGGGCGGTCTGATGCCAAAGTGGAAGGCTGGGGCGCCGACTGAGCCTGAGGCGAAGTCTTGCTGCGCACGCGGTTGACGATTGGAGTGAGCTCCAGTTTATGACTCACGCGGTAGACCTCGATTGCATCCCACGCGAAGAAAAGATCGCATTGCATCGCAAACCCCACATCAAACCGCAGCGCGGGTGGAATGTTGGGTGGCAAATCCTTCTCGCGCGCGAGTGCTTTTTCGATCTCCTTTGCGGTTGCTTCGGCGATTGCTTCAGCAGCGCGCTCGATCTTAGGATTTTTTCGCAGCTCATCTACCGTGAAGACGCCGTAGCGACGATACTGATAGTGGGCCCCTGAGGTTTGTGTGTCGCGGGCGGTGCCATCCTCGTCGCGGGTGGGTCCCAACGGGACGGGTTGGCCAAACCCTTCGATGTAGAGGGCAGCTTTTTGGGCAAGAAGCTGGGCGCGTTCTTCCTCAGGACGACTCTGAAAGTCGCGATACTGCTGGACCCCAAGGAAGACCACAAAAACCGTAAAGGCAGCGAGCGTTCCCCATAGGAAGATGTGGGGTCGGCGCAGCTTTTCGGCAGGAAGTGGCTCGCGGGCGCCACGCATGAATTCCCCTAACGCTGCGGGGTCGCAGTCCGTTGTGATCACGACGGAACCGGCGAGCCGATCGTACCACGCGCGGCCGTAGGGCTCGAGGGCGCTGAAGAAGACATTCCCTAAGTACCATCCGATCGCCAAAGCGCGGAGTGCCACCGCCACCACAGGCCACGCTGTAAATGCATCAGGTCGATCGAGCTTTTCCAATGCAAAACTCGAAAGAGCAACAAGCGGAAGAGGCCACATCAAAGCGAGCGCCCGCTGGAATGCCCGGGCAATGGAGAGCTCGGGACCCGTGACGTCCACGACGCGCAACTGCATGAGAAGCTTGCCCAACGATTGGCCGCGCGTTAGCTCGCTCGAGCAGATACCGAAGTAGAGCCAGCCCACAAGAAGCCCAACCCAAGGCGCCGCATAGCCGAGCGCCGCAATTTGCGTCGGCACGAGCCGGATGACCAAAAGCATGACAAAGTGTAGCAGGAGCACGTCAATGATGATGGCTCCCAACCGAGCAAAGGTATTCGGTCTCGGAGCGCGCGGCTGTTTCGCAGGTGCGCTTCCGCTCTGGGAGGGTTCCTCGTAAAGCGGTTTGTTCAAACGAATTTCTGGCATGGAGTCCTCACGTGTCTAATACGGATGACGAAGCTACCTTGCCTCGCGATCCGCATGTGTTGTTAAGGGGTTTGGATTTCCGGACGCGCAGAAGTGAGGTCCTTGTTGCGCTCAAGTAGAGCGTCAAGCTCCTCTGGCGCCGGCAATCCAGGCATCTCCTGTCGAAAGATTTCGCGAGCACGTTGGGCTATTGGTGCCCAGCGAGGGTCGCGACGCAACCAGATATTGAAGCCACTCGAAGGAGAGGCAAACGGCGGAATGTGGTAGTAGACGTGATCCCACGCGCCGCTTTGCTTGAGAGCGCGATTGAGAGGAGCGGAGCGCGAGATCACGATAAAATTCACGCCATAGGCGTCCAGAATCTCGCGCCAGCCGCGCCCCGCAAGCGTCTGAGAGCTTTCCAGTGCGTTCACGACGGTCGCTTCTTCAATATAGTAGCGGCTTCCAAAGAGGTCGAAACGGTTGTCAGTGAACAACTTGTGCGTCTCGGGGCTTAGCCACCAGATGGCGTAGCCGCAGTAATTGATTTCGCTAAACATGCGGTCAGGGAACCCCACCCGCAGAATGTATTTGTAGAGAGCATCGGGGTAGTCGGCAGGTTCTTTATCTTTTCCAGCGAGAAGCGCGAGGTTTCGGCGGAAAAACGTCTGCGGAGGCGGCTCGGCCACGCCGAACACATACCATAGAAAGATGCCGACTGTTAGCATGGCCGGGCCGATGCGCATCGTGAACGGGCGTTGGACCCGCCAGTGTTGGGTCGCGTCGGCAAGGAGCGTAGCGAGAATCGGCATGACGGTCACGGCATACAGTGGGAGTAGGCGCACGTGAGCTACCGCCTGCCACGTGAAGAACGCCCCAAGCACGTAATCCGCGCCGCAGCGAAGACGTCCGCGCCGTGCCGCTAATAGCACAGCCAGCGCGAGAAGGCTCAGCCAAAACGACACGTAGAGCGGAACAAACATCCATTGCTCCCTTGCGCCGACCGAAACCTTCGAAAACAAGAAGGGGGTGGGCAGCATCTCCGCAATGACGCGCTGAAGAATAGGGTCGGCCGTGAATTTGCGCCCGAGAAAGAACACGTGAGGTCCCGAGGGATTCAGGCACGCTGCAACGAGAACCGCGAGGGTGAGCCCCGCCAAAAAGCGGAGGCGGCCAAGGTGCGGACGTAAGAAGCGACGAAGAGCACCGCGCGGGATGTGACGGCGGTGGGCAACGTAGGCGCGTGCACACAGCTCGAGGAATTCACCCGCGGCAAAAGCCCCGGTTGCAGCCACTGCTAACGGCACCATGCCGTGAAGATTTGCCCAGAGAATGGTGAGGGGTGGCAGGAGCAAAAGCCAGCGACGGCGGAAGCGCCCCGCGCGCCATTCGTATAGAATTAGGAGAAAAACAGCGAGGAGCAAATAGGAGAGAATCGGCGGGCGCGGGTAAATCGTGCGGCGCGCCACGTCCGCCGCGACTAAGGCCACGAGAAAAGCAAGGTGCGCCGAGCCAGCTCGCCGCCAAGCCAAGAATGCCACAAGGCCAAACGTCAGCGCTACGACGACGGCTTTAAAGGTAATAAGAGCTCTCAGCCCCCCGATGACGCGTTCTTCACCCCACGCGTAAATCTTGTAAAAGAGCACCTGCGCCAGCCACTCGTGGTTGTGCCAGCGGAGCTTCTCGCCTGTGTACGTAAAGATGTCGTAGTAGGGCAGGCGGCCGTTCTCGACGATCCACTTTCCCGCCTTGAGGTGCCACCATTCGTCCTGGGATGCCCGCAACGGGGTAAAGGCGAAACTGAATGCAGCAAGCACAACCAAGAGCCACTGGATGAGAGCAAAAAGATCCAGTTGTCGACTTGGGCACGCGCAAACGCCCTGCCCCGAGCATGGTCTCGGCGAGCGAGTGGGGTTGGCGATGGTTTCGTGCTGGTGATTCGCTTCCACTAAGGGGCGCATTACGTCGAAGGAGGAGCGTGACCGCAAGAGTGAAACGCATCCAGCACCGGGCAGGATGCTTTTTCGCCGGTGCACGGCAATGGCTGATTGACATTGCGTAGCCTTGGCCTTTGATTCCATTGCGCGAACTCGAATCCAGCGCAGTGCACGGAAATGAGCCCTTACTCGGAAAAGGTTATCGCTGAGGTCAACAGTCAGCTGGATATCCGCCAGCTACTGGAACTGATTGGTTACCGGCCAGACAAATTGCAAGAGAGCGCGGAAACGATCCGCGGCTTTTGCCCGATTCACCGAGAGACGGTCTTTCGCACGCTCATCATAGATAAAGGCAAGCGCACCTTCCGATGCATGTACGGCCTGTGCAAAGGGGCAAGCGGCGGCACGTTGGTGGATCTCTACGCGCTATCGCGTGAGATCCCACTCGAGGATGCACTCAAGGAACTGGTGGAGAAGTTCGGCCTGAAGGTCGAGCTTCCCATTGATCCCGAGTACGTGGAGAAACAGCTCGAGATAGGAAAAAACTTCTTGGCGCTGGAGGCGTACGAAGAGGCGGGGAAGACGTTTCGCGAAATCGTGGAGATTGCCCCTCGGGAAGAGCGGGCACTCAAAGGTCTTGTGCAGGTTTACACCGCCACGGGCAACACGGAGGAGCTTGCGCGCATTCACGGGGAATTAGCCTGCCTTTACGCGGAGCGCGGTGAGCGAAGCGCGGCCTTCGAGCATGCGGAGAAGTGGGCTGAGCTGGACCCGGGGAATGCGCAGGCGCACGCACTCTTTGGCCAATTGCTTGCTGAGCAAGGTGAGGTGGATCGCGCCCTCGAAGAACTCATGAGTGCGGCGGACCTCTACGAAGCGGTCGGAGATTTTGCGGCTGCGGTGGACAACTATAAGCGCGTGGATGCGCTGAAGTTGGACGTGGTGGATGTCGTGCCCCACATCTTGCAGGCCTACGAGCAGATGGGGCAGCCGGAGCAGGCGGCGGTCTTCCTTTCCGAGCGTGCACAGGCCGCCATCCACGAGGCGGATTTTAACCGCGCGGCCACGAGTCTCGAATTGGCTATCCAGTGTGCGCCGGAGGACGTGGGGCTGCGCGTGCGTTTTGCTGAGTTCGCAATTCTGGCGGATGCAGGCGGGAATTGGATCCCAAAAGTTTTTGAGACGGTGGAATGGCTCATTGCGAACGAGCGGCGCGAGGAGGCGGGAACTGTACTGCGCAAAATTCTGGACGCAGTCCCACTCACAGACGAAGCCGCCGAAAAGCTGAGTGCCCTCTTCCATGATCTGGGGATGCAGGAGGAGGCGATCGGGCTCCGTGTGCGTGCAGCCCGGGCCTCCATGGAAGCGCGCAATTGGAAACGCGCGATTCAAGAGCTCGAGGAGCTCCTTGCAGCGGCACCCGAGAATCTTACAGCTTTAGAGTTGCTGGCCGAGGCATATCAGGGAGCGGGAAACCAGGGTAAAGCGCTCGCAACGTACGGCAAACTTGCAGAGGTGCTTGCGGCGCGGGGCGATTTTGCGCATGCTGTGCGCGTCTACGACCAAGCCCAAGCTTTTGCGAAAGATCCGACTGAGTTGCGTGTGGCGCGTGCTGCGACGCTGGAGAAGTGGGGAGAGAGTGGCAACTTGCGGGCGCGCCAAGAGGCCGCCGCGGAGTTCGAGGCGCTGGCTGACGCAACGGTGGGCACGAAACCCGCTCGAGCGGTCGAGTTTTATGAGCGGGCAGTTTCGCATGTTCCGCCCACGCCGGAATTGCGCATGAAATACGCTCGCGCATTAGCTGCTGTCGACAGGATCCAACTTGCCACCGAGCAGGCGCGTCTTGCGTGCGAAGAGTGGCTTGCTGCGGGAGGTAACGAGGAGGCCGAGCAAGGCGTGCGGTCGGTGTGTGCTGTGGCTCCCGAGGCGCGCGAACTCCACTTGCTGCTTGTGGAAGTGCTCAATCAAGTGGGGCGACGCGATCAAGCCCTACAGGAGCTCATGAAGCTGGTGAACGTGGCGGTGGAGCGTGGCGATGCGCAAACCACTCTCGAATTGCTCAACCGAGCTCTTGCGTTGGATGCCATGTTTATTCCGGCGATCGAAGCGCTTGCGAAATATTACTATGGGCAAGGGGAGCAGACGCTTTATGCGGACACACTGCTGCGTTTGGCGAATGCCTACGAAGCGAGACAGGCGTATGGGGAGGCTATTGCGACGCTCGAGCGCTTGACTGCGCTTCGCCCCGATAACGTCGCGGGACTCGAGCGCCTCATTCAGCTCTACGAGCGTGTGGGCAACGCGGTGAAGGCGCAAGCGAGTCGGCTGGAACTTGCGCGGCTCCATCACGCTCAAGGCGCATATGAAGCGGAAGCGGGGGTTGTACGTTCCGCGCTGGAAAAAGATCCTGAAAATGAGGAGCTTCTGGCGCAGCTTGTGGCATGCGAGTTTAGTCGGGGGAACGCGGCCGAAGCGTGTCGGGTTGCCCGCGATCTTGCCGCGATCCAGCAAAAGCGTGGCTTTCTGGCGAAGGCGCAAGCCACTTTGGAGCAGGCTCTTGCGAAATCGCCGGACGACGTTGCGACGAACCGTGCGCTGTTCGACCTGTTGCGTCAAATGGGGGAAAACTCAAAGGCGGTGGAACGTGGGCAGTACCTTGTGGAACTGCTTCAGATTCTCGACCGGAACGACGAAGCCGCTGAGGTCTATAGCCAGATTGTCGCGTGCGATCCAGATAATGCTGAGCTGGTACTCAAGTACGTGACTTTCCTCCGGGAAATCGGGCGCGCGGAGGAAGCGGATGAGCGCCTGCTTGCATTAGCTAAGCAACATCGGGCAGCGAACCAGCTTGACGTTGCGGAGCGGGCCTTGCTGGAGCTTGCCGAACGGCGACCCAACGATGAACGGGTGTTCGAGGAGCTCGTCGCCCTTTACGAACAACAGAAGAATTTTGCACAGTTTGAGACTTATGCCGTGGCGCTTGCCCGACTATACCAGCAAGCAGGGCAAGCGAAGAAAGCGGTCACGATCCTGCGCCGTGCGGCAAAGGTTTTGCCGGAGAGTGTAGCCGTCCTGAGTTCACTGGTTGACGCCTACGTGAGTCAGGAGCGACCCGCGGACGCAGTGCGAACCCTCCAGCAGATCGGTGCGATCCATAAGCAAGCTGGGCGAGTGTCGGAGGCGCTTGCTGCCTATCAGCGCGCTGTGGAAATGGCTCCCACAGATCCTGCAGTTCGTCAGCAATACATCGAGCAATTGCTGGCAGTTGGAGAGGTGGATGCAGCGGCATTGCAATTGGAGGCGCTCGCCACCTTCCTCGCCGAGGATAAAAAGTACCGTCCTGCCCTTGAGGCATTGAATCAGCTTATCGAACTTGCCCCGGAGCGTCTGAGCGCGCGGCGTCTGCGCGCTGAGGTTTATGAGAAGTTAGGTGAATCGGATAAGGCGCAGGAGGAGCTCAACCAGTTTTATCTGCGGAGCCTCTTGCGGCAGGCTGGGACCTACCGCGAGCAGGGGGATTGGGCCCGTGCGGCCGCAATGTTGCGTGAAGCCCTCAACTACGACCAAAAGAATGTGGAGCTTTTGCGTCAGCTCATCGAATGCGAAGCTCAGGCCGGCAATGTGGAAGATGCGAGCCGCGCTACCCATCACCTTGCCCGCCTTTTGATTGCCGAGAAGCGCATCGCGGAAGCGCGCGAGTTACTTGAGCAAGGGCGGGCGCGCGATCCGCGGAACGTGGAGCTCACGCGGACGCTCTTCGAGCTTCTCCTGCGCGAGAGCGACTTGCCGGCCGCAATTGCAGTAGGGCGTGAGCTGGCTGCCATCTTGCTTGCTCAGAAAAACACCAAAGAAGCTGTGCAGGTGTTCGAGCAGGTGCTTGCGCTTTCTCCGAAGGATGAAGCCCTCGCGGAAAGCTATGCCGCATTTCTGGTGCAGGCTGGCCTGACAGAGAAGGCCATGAGTCTCATTCTTGAGCAGGCGAACCGCGCGCTGCAGGCGCAAGACTACGAACGGGCCGAGCGAAGATTTGAGTGGGCCGTGACTTTGGATCCGGGTGCCGCGGCGCCCGTCGAGGGATTGGTGCGCATCGCGGAGCAGCGCGGAGATACTCGGCTCTTGGTCGAGCTACTGCAGCGCTTGGCCGCAATCCATACCCAGTCAGGAGCCGTTGATCTCGCTGAGTTGGCGTTGAGGCGAGCCATTGCAGCGAAGCCGGACGACGCGGAGCTGCGTCGCGCACTCATTGACTTGTTGAAACGCACAAATGCCACCGATAAGGCAGTTGTGGAACTTCACGGGCTCGCCGAACTCTATTCGCGTACTGGGCAGGGCGAGCAAGCGCTGGCCGCAGAAGAAGAGGCGGTGGCGCTTGCACCCGATGATGCGCTCGCGCGGATGCGGATGGCCGAGACGCTCGTGGCTTTGGGCGAGGTCGAGCGTGGTGTTGAAGAGCTCGAGGCGGTTGCCCGCCTGCACGCGAAGCAAGGTCAATTCGAGGAAGCTCTGCGGGTGCTGAGTGAATGTCTCGCGTTGATGCCGGCGCGCCTTGAGCCGCGAAAGATCCGGGCAGAAATTTATGAGCAGATGGGGGATGCGGCGCGTGCGGACCAAGAGCGTCGCCAGTTTGAAGTTGCGACGGCGCTCCAGCGAGCGGACACAGCGCGAAGCCGAGGGGATTACTCAGCGGAAATCAAAGCGCTCGAACGCGCCCTCAAGCTCGAAGGCGAGAACGCCACGCTTTGGCGCCGTTTGATCGCCGCTCAATATGATGCCGGGCAAAGTGAACGTGCTTTGGCCACGACATTGAGCTTTGCCAAGCAGCTCATGGCAAAACAAGATTACGAGGCAGCGCGAACGCTGCTCGAATCTGGCCTCGGCAAGCATCCCGGAAACTTGGATTTGCTGAGCGATCTCATGGCGGTGGCGTTGGCATCGGGGGATTTCGAGGAGGCGAAACGACGTGGACGTCAGCGGATCGAGATGCATCGCGAGCGCGGAGAATTGCCGCAGGCGCTCGCAATCTACGACGAGCTTATCGAGGCCGATCCCCTGGACGATAGTCTTCGCGATGAAGCCATCGCACTCTGCTTAGAGGCTACCGACATTCCTGCTGCGCTCGAACGCCTCTTTGCCAAAGCCGCGGCGCACCGTCAGGTGAAACAAGCACCGAAAGTGGAAGCGGCTCTCGAGCGCATTTTGGAAATCTCCCCACGCAATGCCCGGGCGCTTCAGGAGCTTGTGGCGCTGCACGAGGAAACGGGCGCGACGGACAAGCTCGAGCTGCGCCTGCTGGAGCTTGCCGAGGCCCATGCGGAGCAAGGAGAGCTGGAAACCGCCCTCGCGACCGCACGTCGGCTGGTGCTCACGAACCCGGAGAATGTGCAGGGGCACCGCTTGCTGATCCGTATTTTGGAAAGTCTTGGACGCGAGGCCGATGCGCTCGTGGAGCGAGTGGCGCTTGTGGATCTCCTGCAGCAACTTGGGCAACTCACCGACGCGATCGAACTCGCGCGCGAAACAGTTGCGCTCGCGCCCATGGATGAAACTGCGGTGCGGGCATTGACAACAGTGCTCATGGCCAGTGGCGATCGCGAAGCCGCATGGGTTGAACTCGAGGAATTTGCCAAGCGCTTGATCGCTGCGGAGCAAAAGGAACGAGCGCTCGCGGTATTGGATGAGGTTATCAACGAGACGCCACTTCGCATGTCCGCGCGGGTGCAGCGTGCGGAGCTTTACGCGTCCTTAGGTGATCAGGCCCGCGCACTCGAGGAGTATCGCTTTATTTCCGCGAACATTCCGCAAACGGTGGCCGCTGCTGGGCCTGTGCAAGCAGCCGTGCCCGCGACGCCCATCCTCCAAATTGTGCCCGAGTACGACTTCGAGCACTTTGTGATTGGGGCGAACAACAACTTTGCCTACGCGACGGCCTTGGCGGTGGCTCGGGCACCGGCGCAGGCCTACAACCCGTTGTTCATTTACTCGGATGTGGGGCTTGGCAAGACGCACCTCGCAAACGCGATCGCGAACTACATTTTGCGGCAGAATCCAAATGTACGGATCATTTATACGAACTCCGAGGACTTCACGGCTGAGGTCGTCGAGGCCATCCAGACCAACACGATTGCGCAGTTCCGCTCCCGCTACAAATCGGTGGACCTGCTCATCGTGGACGACGTGCAATTCCTCGCGGGCAAGGAGCGTGCGCAAGAAGAGTTCTTCCACATTTTCAACGCACTCTTCCAAGCGAAGAAGCAAATTGTGATCACGAGCGATCGTCCGCCGAAGGACATTGCGCGTTTGGAGAATCGGCTGCTTTCGCGTTTTGGTGCGGGCGTGATCGTGGACATTGCGCCCCCCGATCTCGAGACGCGTATCGCGATTCTGAACCGCGAGATCGAAACGGCGAATTTGGAAGTGCCGCCGGAGGTCGTGACGCTGCTCGCCGAACGGATCACGTCAAACGTCCGCGAGCTGAAAGGCGCGCTTAATCAGATCGTGGCGATGCGCTCGCTGCGGGGGATGGAGATCACGC